>JAYVGP010000022.1:0-4303 GCA_043772005.1 bacterium | reverse complement strand
CGCACCATATTTTTTGAGAGCTACATTCATATTGCTCTTGATCCCAATATAATCAACGACTATTCCCATCTCTTTTCATTCATAGACTCGATTTACTCGGGATATTGTCTGGATAAGTGAGTGTTGCTGGAGAGGTTTATCTATATAGATCGCATCGAGAAATGGCACATCGAAGCCTGTGAGCCACATATCTACTACTATGGCAATCTTGAAGTTTGATTTTTCATTCTTGAATTGCCTATCGAGTTCTTTTTTCTCTTCTTTTGGTCAGATAGCATTATAGAGATCATGGGAATCATCTTTCCCACGAGTCATGATGAGATGTATCTTTGCAGTTGGTTTGATTTTCTTCTTTTCTTTTTCAGAAAGCTCAACCCCGATATCACACTCCTGAACTTTCAACCATTCAGGTCGGATTTTGATGATCTCTTTATAGAGTTCAAAAGCTATGGGTCTACTTGAGGAGACGAACATAACCTTTCATTTGAGTGAAGCTCACTCGATAATCCGATTTTCATAGTGTTCTACAAAATCTATAGCAACAGCTCGGATACGGTCTGGATCTCAGAGAATTGCCTCCATCTGGAGTACTGCCTTTTTACTCTCTTCTATTTGATATTCATTCGCTCCATCTTCTTCACATTTCTTATAGTAGTTTTCTATCTCTCGGAGTTTGGTACTATCGAGTATGACCTTCGCTGCTCGTCACTCATAGACGATAGGGACCGTGATTTTATCCTCTACAGATTCCTTCATCGTATAGGCGTCAACTACTCAACCGAATACATCGAGCGTGCCATCGACTGGAGTTCCTGTGAATCCTACATAGGTAGCATTCGGGAGTGAATCGTGGAGATACTTCGCAAATCAGTATGTCTTCTGTACTCATTTTTCAGTAACCTTCAGCTTCTGATCGAGGTTAATCTGAGAACGATGAGCCTCATCCGAGATACAGATGATATTCGAGCGGTCTGATAGGAGATCTGTATTCTCAGTGAACTTGTGGATGGTCGTGAGAAATACTCCACCGCTTTTTCTTCATTGGAGAAAATCCTTGAGATCATTTCGAGTCTCTACACTGACAATTGTATCATCTCAGATGAATCATTTTGCATTGGTAAATTGTCCTGAGAGTTGGTCATCGAGATCAGTCCTATCGGTAATAATCACGATAGTGGGACTCGAGAAATGTGGACTCTTCATAAGGATGCGAGAGAGATAGAGCATCGTGAAACTCTTGCCACAACCTGTCGCTCAGAAATATGTTCCTCATTTTCCATTTCCCGTTGGTCGCATACTCATCTTGATACTCTCGAAGAGCTTGTTCGCTGCATAATACTGGGGATAACGACAGACGATCTTGGTATCATTCTTTGAAGAATCGGGAAAGTAGATAAAGTTCCGTATCACATCGAGCAGTCTCTCCTTATGAAATAGTCATTGTACCATCGTAAAGAGTGAATCAATCCCATCTCGTTCTATCGGCTCATTGCCTGTGATTTTTCTCCAAGAATAGAAAAAATCATACGGAGAAAAGAGCGATCCACTCTTGTTATTCACTCCATCACTGATAATACAGAGGGCATTGTACTTGAAGAGTTCTGGTATATCTCTCTGGTATCTCACTGTGAGTTGGTTATACGCATCCTTGATCGTTGTATTCGACTGGATTGCCGTCTTAAACTCAAGCACTACAACAGGCAGACCATTGATATAGATGATCCCATCAGGAATACGCTTCTCGAATCCTTGGATTTCCAGTTGATTCACGATCTTGAATATATTGTTCTCGACAGTCGTATAGTCTATCAGCTCGACGAATAAATCCTTCTTGGTTCTATCTTCTCGCTTGAGTACGAATCCATCAGATATGAGCTTCATGATAGATTTGTTGCTCTCATAGAGTGCACTACTCGGATAGACTTCGAGCTTGCGGATAATCCCATCTCTCTCATGATCTGTGAGATCTGGGTATTGTCATATGAGATACTGGTGTATATCAGCTCGGATAAGTACCTCTTCAGGGGACTTGTCTATCGTCTGTCCGCTCGCATACTCATATCCCTCTGCTTGAAAGAGTTCTATGACAGCATGTTCGAGAGTTTCTTCAGTGAATTTCATGATGATGAATATTGTTATATTAAATAATTAGAATTATATTTCACTAATGATTTCAAAGTATTTCGAAACTATATCTTTCCTTTCACTATCTTGAAGATCATCTTCACTTAGTCCTTGTCATGTTTGATCATGATGAGCTATATGAGGATAAATATCATTGATCTTTTGAATCTTTAATGAATTTCAAGTACATTTATTTTCTTTATACCAAGTTATAACTCATCAACTCTGTATTACAGGTTTTGGTATCTCAAGATAATACTTGCTTTTTATAACATATTCTAATCATTTTCTAACATCCGTTAATGGACATCAAACAATTTCTCATTTTAAAAATTTTTCAAATATTTCAAGATCTTTAAAATGTTTTGTTTTTATGAAATTTTCTTCGACATCGCAAACTTGCAATTCAGATGAATGAGTTCAGATGTTATAATCGACCTGTAAGAAAACAGATTCAGTACTTGATTTATATGTATTATAAATCATCTGAAAAAAAATATCTTCGTGTGTAAGTATTATTACCTGTGCTGGAGTTTTTCCATCTGAGTTAACAAGTAAATCTCTTATAGTTTCTATTGTCATTTTCTTTCTATCAATATCTAATGAAGACATTGGATCATCAAAAATAACAATAAAATTATCTAGATTTTCAGTATTTTGGATATCAACTATAAAGAATGCAAAAGAAAGTAATCTTTTATCACTCTCGCTTAATGAGTTTTTAAAGTGACAATTATTTTCTTCTCAACTTAGTTCTACTCTGTGATCTCAAAATTTTATACCAAAAAGCTTTAACTCTTCTTTACGATTCTCCGGTACTTGAAATTCACATAATTCAAAATCTGCTCTTAATTTTCTCAAAATTATATTTATAGAATTTTCATATCAATTAAGAATACGATTTGCATACTCAATTTTAGAGTTAAATTTTATTTCTTCTGCAGGTTTTAATATCGTATCAAATGTATTTTGTAATTGATTATATTCATCGCATTTAGATAACCAAGTCGGACTAAATCGCTCTTTAATGAGTAGTAAGCATTTAAGTTCTGACTCTTTGGA
The DNA here is from genome assembly GCA_043772005.1 of bacterium. Taxonomy (GTDB): domain Bacteria; phylum Patescibacteriota; class Gracilibacteria; order Absconditabacterales; family Absconditicoccaceae; genus JAYSSF01. The sequence goes on along the minus strand of JAYVGP010000022.1, from coordinate 1,117 downwards.
TTTTATGATATTAGGATCAATCGGGTTGCTATATTGAATTATAACTGGATTAATTTGAATCACTATCTCATCTAATAGTAGTAGTAATTTATCTAGTGAATCAAAATTTATTTGATAATTTAAGTTATCCTTTTTTGATTCTAGTTCTCATATTAGATCTTTAATGTATTGATTAATTTCTTCTTTCTTACTTATTTCAATTTTAACACCTAGATTAGATAGGTCTTTCTCAATCTTTGATAATAGGAATCATAATTCCAATCATTTAAAATTTTTAAGTGTATTTTTTATTTCGTTATTCAGAGACTGATATTGATCACTGAACATAGTTTTGTATGCTTCAATAAGTTCACATACATCTTTCGTATGAATTGATTGGCCACAATAAGTACAATTAGTATCTTGTCATATTATTAGACTAGCAGTTCCTATTTCTAAAAATTTTAAAAATTCATCTCATTTTTTTCAAGATACATTTCTTTTTATATGACTTTGTACAATTTCAGATGATACTTCCAGTGTATGTTCTAAAATAGCTTTATCCAAATTTATAGATAGATTCGGTAAAAATCTATCTATAATATGCTTTATACTTACCTGATTTTTATATGAATCTAACTGATCTTGAGTTTGTTTAATTTTATCATCAAGTGTTATATCTACTTCTAGTCTTCTGAATTCTTCGAAGTTGAATAATTGATTTCATAAAATCTTACCATATTCCCTTGTTAGTGTTGATTTTGCTTGAGTATTCTCTTCGATAAGACTTCTAGCAGATTGATATTCTTGATCTAGTCTATTTCAGTCTGATCATAAAATTATACTCGCTATTCTTTCTTGCTTCGATGAATCTATAACTTCATCACTATAAATATTCTCATAAACATATTGATTATCAAATATCTTAATGTTGTGAGTATTATTCCAAATATTACTTTGAAATAAAATATTTCATCATTGCATTTCCAATATGACCTGCTGGTCAGTAGTTGTACCAAAAGTCTTTCTCCCTATTATTTATAATGGTTCACTTTCCTCAGGCAATTTCTAGGATGGGATTAAGCTAAATGTTTGGAGGGATTGGTTTTAGGACTTTTGGAGAGAGATAGATTGTTCA
>JAYVGP010000021.1:0-162383 GCA_043772005.1 bacterium | reverse complement strand
AGATACTACTGCTCCAGTGATCTCAATCATCTGATCTACCGAGATGATTGTCTCACAATGATGAATCTATAGTGAATCGTGAGCTACTTGGACTGATATCGTTGATGGAACTGGATCAGCTCTAATATCATGAACAGTAAATACCAATATTCCTGGGACATATATACTCTACTATAGTAAAACTGATAATGCGGGAAATAATTCTGTAGAAACAAGAACTATCAGTGTTATTGACACTGATGTTTATCTTTCGCCTGTATGATATATGCAAAACATTGTTAACCCAAACTCATACACAATTACTTGGACGCTAGGCTCATGAATCAACAAAGTAGAAATTTCTATGGTAGATGCTAATATTGGGTGAGCTTATACTAATGTGAGTACCATACTAGGTACCATATGATCTGGCGAGATTAATCTCTACACTTGAAGTACATATCTGATCAAACTTACTCCTGTAGATGATCTTAGCACACCGACTGGCCCAGATCAAATCATTACCATAATACATACAATATCTGGTTCAGTCAGTACATGATCTGTACAACCTATCAAACGTACTGGAGGATGAGGATGATCCTCAGGCCGCCCTCCTATTGTGGTAACTCAAAGTGGAAGCACTACGAGTACATGAGATACGACTCCATGAAGTCAAATAATTCCGACCAAAAAACAAGAAGCTACTACATGATCTGACGAAGTCGTATCTATCAAAATTGGGAAAGATGGTCGTATTATTGTGATTAGACCTTGGGACAAAAAACCATGAACTGACGGTAGAGTCTTCGCCAAGGATCTTGATAAGATGTGAACTACATCTAGTGAATCGATAAGCGATGCATGAGATGAGTCGGGTAAACCACTTATCCTCAAGAAATACTGGATTATTACGCCAGAGATGATTGAAAATCCTACAATTTTGGAGGAATATGAGCCAACTTGGGATTCTACTCCCCGCGTGTCCAATAAAAAACTCGATCCGAGACTACAATCTACATCGCGAGATCAGGATTCTACACAAGAAATATCCAACTCATTCTATCGCAAGATGATAATAGAGCTGAAAACAATATTCTATAGTCAGACATAACCGTGGGTCCAACGCACTATATAAACAAAAAATCTAACTCAAATGTGAGTTAGATTTTTATTATATTATAATAAACTATCTCTTCTTTGCTTTTGCCCTATCTGTATCAGTCAGATATCTCTTGCGTAAACGAATCGACTTGGGAGTGATCTCGACGTACTCATCGTTACCGATATATCCAAGTGCATCTTCCAGAGTCATCTTACGGATCGGCTCAAGCCTCATCGCTTCATCATTACCAGCATTACGGACATTGGTCATCTGCTTGTTGATCGTCAAGTTGACAGTCATATCACCTCATTTGAGATGCTCTCCTACGATCATACCCTCATAGATATCCTGTGCAGGCTCAACAAAGATTGGCCCACGGTCCTGGAGTTTATAGACACCATATTTCATCACCTTACCAGTCTCAGATGAGATCATAGATCCCACATCACGCTTAGCAATCTCACCAGCCCAGTCATCATATTGTGCAAAACTGTGGAACATAATTCCCTCTCCCTTAGTGATAAGGATAAAGTCTGACCTAAATCATAGTAATCCTCTTGTTGGAATCATAAACTCGACCATTGTTTGGCCATGTTCTGTGTTCATACCTTGCATAATACCTTTGCGGTTTGAAATATTTTCGATGATTGCCCCTACCTGACTCTCAGCTACAGTAATAACGAGTAATTCGTATGGCTCTTTGGTTTTACCTTTTTCATCTTTACGAGTAATAACCTGAGGTGCTGTAACCTGTAATTCATATCATTCACGACGCATCGTCTCGATCAGTACTCACAAGTGGAGCTCTCCTCTTCCTGAAACTACAAAACGAGTAGGATCAGTAAAATCAATCTGCATACCAACATTAGTTTCAAGTTCCTTGTGAAGACGATCACTAAGGTTACGAGATGTGACAAGCTTACCTTCACGACCCATAAATGGACTATCATTGACGACAAATTCCATTGTTAATGTTGGATCATCTACCTTAGTAGCTGGCATCGCCTCCACTCATGCGAGACCTACCGTCTCTCCGACATAGATATTTGGAATACCCGCTATCGTGACGATATCGCCCGATGTCCCTAGTGCTGTCTCAACACGAGATAGTCAGACAGTTTTATATACCTTAGAGATTTTGGCATTGCGGCGACCTCCATCGAGATCGACTACCTGTACTCACATACCGGGCTTCATCGTACCCGATGTAATACGACCGATACCAAGACGTCAGACAAATTCATCATATCATAAGTTAGTAACTTGGAACTGTAGTGGTTCAGTTGACCTATCTGGAGCTGGTATTACAAGACGAACAATCTCTTCAAATAGTGGTTTGATATCAACACGAGGATCGTCCATCTTAAGAAATGCTTGACCTTCCTTGGCAATTGCATAGATCACTGGGAAGTCAGCTTGCTCATCAGTCGCTCCAAGAGTGATGAAGAGGTCGAACAATTCGTTAATTACCCATTCTGGGCGAGCAGATGGCTTATCGATCTTATTGAGTACCACGATTGGCTTAAGACCTAACTCAAGTGCTTTCTTGAGTACAAATTTGGTCTGAGGCATCGGACCTTCATATGCATCTACTACAAGCAATACGGTATCTACGATTCTCATCACACGCTCTACCTCTGATCCGAAGTCAGCATGTCATGGTGTATCGATGATATTGATTGTATGCTCACCATACTGGACAGATGTATTTTTGGAGTAGATCGTGATACCTCTCTCACGTTCTTGATCATTACTATCCATAATGAGGGCAGCTCATTCTTCAGTTTTTACAGCTCATGACTGCTTGAGTAAAGCATCGACGAGAGTAGTTTTACCATGATCTACATGGGCAATAATAGCAACGGTACGGAAAGACATGATACTAATTTATAATTGATAAATCTCCCTTCTCAGGGATTCACTTTTGCTCATAATTCATAATCTACAATATAACTATGAAAAAAGACACAACGAAGTGTCAATTTGTAGGAAACAGATGTAATCTACTAATTTGATCACAGTTATAATGATTATTGAGAAAATACAAAGAGATTCTTATGACTTTGATAATCGCCCATAATAAACAAGAACAAATCAGCACATAATCTACTCTGGATGGTGATAATTCTTATGTGAAATATCATGAAAACCATTTTCGCATCACATCACAAGGGTTATCATTTTATCATAAGCATAGTATTCTATTGCCATGCAGATACCTTGGTATAAGACATCTTGAAGGGATGTAATCAAGGAAATAGTCTATTCATCATCTGACTTTCACTTGCCTCCCAGCTGCCCAATATCTCCATCAATCAAATAAAGCAGTAGAATACCAATCAAAATACATATAATACGACCTCGAACTCAATACGATATGAGATAAATTTCTAAAATTCACCAAACACCCACCCAAGTCATAATCACTCATACTCATACAATCAAATTACGAATAAAATACTCATCTCGCCTCCAAGAGAGCCCACGAAAAAGGTTTTTGGTATGCTTTTTAATTCTTTTGAAATGAGTCATGATTATGATGCCGTATTCTGACTAAAATCTTGTCCGAATCTGCTATCATTGAGCAAGGATGATACAAATGTCACAATTGCTAAGCTTGAAAGCGCAAGTACAATACCAATTACTACATTAATCATAAAATTTCTCGCAGCCTTCTGGGCTCAATCATCTCATGCCGCTGTAATGTATTTAATACCTCAGAATATCAATAATGGCACTCACATAATCACAATAATCTCAAGTAGCCACTTAATAATTCTAACTATAATTGGGTCTTTGACTGTCTTGCCTCCAATCGTATAGCTATTCCTGAGAAATGCCTTACCGACACTGTCACGAGTCGTACCAGGATTGATCACATAGTCAAAGTATTTGGCTTGTTTGTATGAAGTTTCCAATAAATCATCTGCATGAGTCTGCGATGATACAAGAGCAAATCCACATATCGCAATGACACTAGTGCAGATAGTGAGAATCATATATTTGAATAATGTGATCATTATAATTACTGTACAATAATAAAGTTAACAATCACATAGGCAAGCGCGATGATCGCTAGACCAATCACAATATACATCAGATTTGTTTTGGTTTTTTTGATGAGTTCGTCGCTGGTTGGATTGACAAGAAGCTGGTATGTTTGAATGATGATGATCACCAAAATCACAAATCACAAGAAACCTAAAGCATAATTGACGATTGAGAACACAACAGTGAAGTCAGCTCCAGCCAATACTCATGTACCAATATCTCATAGATTTGTAGCAGCAGAGCTACGGATCACTGTCTCTTGTTTACCATAAATGGTCTCTACCATCGTCTTAGCAAGAAGAATCACAATAATACCCACTATATTGGAGATCATAATACTCTTGGCTTTAGCGGCAACATCCTCCTCGCTACTGGTGATAAATCTCATCACATGCACTAGTAGTATGACAAATAATGTACCAATGACTACATACATAAAGACATTGATAAATGGCATAACGAGTTGGTTATAAATCTCATAGGCTGACTGAGCAAAGTTAATAGTTTGACTCGTATTATCGTATGGTACAACCTTAGTGATAATACTAATATAAGTTGATGTGATGAATTTTGCAGATTGAATAATAATGATACCCAGTACTCCGAAGATGATGTATTTGGTACCTTTTTCAATATCTTCCTTGTCAGAGAACATCAAATCATACAAACCAATAATGACTGTCAAGATAGATGCTGCAATAAGCAAAGGGAAGACAAATTTTTCTACAACATTAATCACAAATGTTGCCGTTCCTCAGAATCTGGAAGCAGTATTGGAGAGATCCGATCATCATTGGATGGTATATGCTGTATCATTTTCAAGATTTGACTTGATGAGGACTGTAGATTTATCGAGTGAGTCAGTAAACTTGTCCTGAGCAAATAGCGTAGCTGGTGCTCATAGCATCAAGCCTAACCATACAACCATACATCATGAGATTATTTTTTTAAGCAATTTCATAATACAATTATATAGATCCGGACTCATTCTGTCAAATTTTGGAGTGTTTTCTGCGTTGATATTTGGGGTGTAATTCGTATCATTGGTCTTTGACTTTACTCAAGATTGTACCTCAACACACCTATGAAGTGATTTACACATAAACCGATTACTAATCAATCAAATAAACCAATCACACCAAGCCAATGAAGTATTGCTACGCAGTTTACCGTAGTTATTGGTATTATGCTATTGTGTGTGTGATGACGATGGGTTTTTGGTGATGGACTAGGGTGGATGAGTACCAAAGTCACTGCACTACTCAAATCCAGTATTGGAGTAATATGATCTACTATTTGATCTGAGGTTGAGCAAGATGAAATGGGTCAAATCTCAATATTAATGATGGGTGTTGGCTGAGAATGACACCGTGGTAGCTACAATACTGATACCATGATGGTCGCAAGCTATAATCCAAACAATGAAGCAGTCAGCTTTATCTCTATCCCTAGAGATCTATATGTCAATTTGGGTACTGGATTTGGTGCTGGTAGGATCAACTCATATGTCAATGCAATGCTCAATGATGGTGAAAGTCTGACGGGTGCTCTTGCTTCCTTGACTAACAAAGTAAGCGATATCATGGGCGTTCCAATCGATCATTATGTGCTGGTAGATTTTGAGTGATTTGAGGATATGATTGATACGCTATGAGGCATAGAAGTCACGGTGCCTAAGAAGATCGTGGACGAAACCTATCCAGCAGATGAATTTAGAACGATGGTACTCACGATCAACTCTGGTACTCAAATGATGAATGGAGATCTCGCACTCAAATACGCCAGAAGTAGACATAGTACATCTGACTTTGATAGATCGTTGAGACAACAGCAAATTATCCAGTGAGTCGTCAAACAGCTCATCACATGAGGCTGAGTCCTGAAGCTCAAACAACTCAAAAGTGATTTTGACACTGCCGTCACGACCGACCTTGACTATAGTCAGCTTCTGTGATTATCCAAATACTTGAACAAAATTGAACATTACTTCTCATTTGTATTACAGTCAGATTGTCAGGAATACTATACGCTGATCAAGCCAGGGTGCCTGCTCTACTCTCCTGCGAGAGCTGATTTTGGAGGAGCTGCTATCTTGTTGCCAGAGTGAGCGAGGGCTGGTCGTATTAGCTACTACAATAATATCCAACAATTTGCCTACTATACTATCCATCAGCAGCCGTTTTTGGTTGAAAATGCTCGTATTATCCTATGGAATGGGATTGATAAAGAACAACTTCTCCCGTGACAAAATATGAATGGTATCATCAGCGATATTGCAAGCGAATTGGTCAAATATGGCTTTCAGGTGACTGGTATTGGTAATAATAATATCAAATCTACTACCTCTCAACTCATCAAGATAGGTACTGGTGAGTATGATGTAACTGCTGACCTATTGAGAGATTTTGCTCCAGTAGTATATGACCAAGCTACAGCTGTGAATATGCTCAGCGGGACTCTATTCTCCGGTAGCAATGAGATTGATATGAACTACTCTGGTGTAGATCTGATCATGGTGATTGGTAATGATTATTTGAGCAAGACAAAAAAATAATAGTACCACCTCACTTGAGGTGGTTTTTTGATCCAAAAAAACTATTCTTATAACATTGAACCTGTTTTTTCCCTCATGGGGATTAGCTGTTACTCAACCTTTACTAACTACATTATATCATGCGTATCCACTGTATCTCCCACTGATGAAGAGTCACTTCTAGTCTTGCTATCCAGCTCAAGCTCCTGTGACATGATGTCACTGGTCATGACGATGAGATCTATGAGCCATCCAGATCAGCACTCGCAACACATGGATTACTGGCTGACACCGATGGACGAGATCCAGACTCGATCACGTCAGATATAGATATGATCGTACTAGGAATGCATGCGATGGCGGATAATTTTGAGTTACTTAGAGCCCAAGAATTGGGTCTCAAGATCCGCTCGTATCCTGAAGTCATCTATGATCTGAGTCAGGACAAAACCAGAGTTGTAATCGCAGGTAGTCACGGTAAAACGACTACAACCAGCATGATCATGCACGTCCTCAAGGCAAATGGTGTGAGGTTTGACCGAGTAGTAGGTGGGATCGTACCTGGATTTGATAGTATGGTGAGCCTGAGTGAGGACAATAAAATCATCATCATCGAATGAGATGAATATCCTGATGGCAAGATCAACATGACCGCCAAGATGCTCCTGTATAAACATAATATTGGAGTACTCAATGGTATTGCATGGGATCATATTACGACCTATCCAACGTTTGAGAGTTATGTAGCACCATTCCAGACATTTGTGGATCAGACGCCAGCAGACGGATGGCTTGGATTCTACAGCGGTGATGAAGAAGTCAACAAAGTGATGAGCCATACTACCACACAAGCGGCTACTGACTGATATGGTATCCATCCGCACACCATCCGTGAGGGGCTCACCTATCTCCAGACACCAGACGGACACGACATTAAATTAAGTGTTTTCTGAGCTCATAACTGTATCAATATCAGTGCAGCACTATGAATCTGTAGACAACTTGGTCTCACAGATCAGCAATTTTATAGTGCTATTGGTTCATTTACATGAGCAGGCAATAGACTCCAGCTTGCATATCAGGATGATGACAGAAACCTGACTATCCTGAGGGATTTTGCTCACAGTCCGAGTAAGCTCACAGCTACAATCAATGCCGTCAAAGAACAATATCCTGATCGCACAGTAATCTGATTATTTGAATTACATACCTTTGCGAGCTTGAGTGCATCATTTATGCCTGAATATAGGGGAAGTTTCGATGCTGCAGATGTAGCATGTGTCTACTATGAAGATCACACCTTCGCCGTCAAGCGTATGACACCACTCACCAAAGATCTCGTCACCAGTGGATTTGCTCGCCCAGATCTCATAGTGTGTGATAATGCCGCAGAACTCAAAACATGGTATGATAGTCTTGATCTCAACAACTCAGTAGTTGTGCTGATGAGTAGTGGTAATTTTGGTGGGGTAGAATTTATCAGGTAATTTATCAATATAAAAAACTACCCAATGAGACTCATAAAATCAATGATTGAACTGGTAAATCAAATCCCTCATGGGAAAGTTTTGTCATATGGTAGACTTGCAGAACAACTTAATATTGTCAGTGGTGAGACCGCCAGTGGCTGGTCAGTAGGGAGGCTACTATCTAGTATGCCCGAAAAGGATCGAACACAACTCCCCTGGCAGAGAGTGATCAATAAGCAGTGATATATCTCTACCCTCAAACTTGGTCGCAAGTGACTCGAGCAGATCAGGCTCCTGAGAGAAGAGTGAATTGAGGTCAATAGCGAATGATATGTGAATATGGTGAAATACGAATGGAGTTTCCCGAGGAGTGATTTGTTTAGTTAGTCTCATAATAAAAATCAATCCACTGATCATGTGGAAGATGATCCTGAGCACAGTATAATACTGTGTTTTCTTGTGCGGCAAAATGGTGTCATGATTTGATGAGTAATACTGCAACATCTGCGGTAGGATATTTGGCAGTGATGATATTGAGTGTCTTGCCGGAATCAATCAAGTCATCGACAATCAAGACTCTCTTACCAATCTCGATCATCGGTTCATAGATAATATGCAAGTCAGACTGCTGATTATTATCCAGATATGATGCGCAGCAAAATGTCCTGATGTCCTTAATTCCCAGCTTGTCTGCAAGATGATATGAAAGGTGCATTCATCATTTGGTGATACACAAAATCAAGTCGTAGGTTTTGGCTTGTGCTTTAATCTGATGTACAAGAATATTTGCTTGTGAGATAAATTCGTCTCTGGTGAGGATATATTTTTCCATAACTATTAATAATACTACTAAATAGATTCGACCTGCTCTTGTCGAAATTGTTGATACAGACTCGGTCTTTGTTTGAGTTCTTTGGGAGTTCATCTGTCTGTGATGATGCCGTTTTCAAGACATAATAACTCATCTGCCTTTTGCAATGATGTCATCCTATGAGAGATCATAATGATGATTTTATGATCCCTGTTTTTGAGTAATAGATTCATGACTTTTGCTTCGTTGGTAGCGTCGAGCTGATTGGTTCATTCATCCAAGATCATCACAGGCTTATCTTGTAGATAAACACGTAATAGCGAAATAATCTGTAGCTGTCCTCATGATAGATCACAATCATATGAATATACTGTATCTAATCACTTTCTCATACTACGAATCTTAGTATCAAGATCAAACATCGACAAGATCTCATATAATTGCTCGTCAGAATATTCTTTACTCACACCAAGTAATAAATTTTGCTTAATTGTAAATCATCGTAATATAAATGGATCTTGTTCAATCACTGCAATATTCTGCTCAAAAAAATCAAGTCACAAATCCTCATTACCATGACGACCTCGCATAATAGACTGAGGAGGAAGGGTAAAATAATTCATCAATAAGTGCATCATCGTTGTCTTACCAGCTCAGTTCCTACCCACGATCCCATAAATCTTACCCTTGTTAAATGTGAGATGAGTATCATGCAAAATCATCGGAGAAATTTCCTTTGCTTTTTCTTTTGCTTCTTGGATAGCATGGAGCTGATTGAGTTTCTCGTCACTTTTAGTAGTCGATTGGTCAATCTTTTTGAGTAATATATCAAAATACTTGAGCTCATATTCGGTAAACTGAGGATAGGCAAAAGTAAGATGATTAAATGTGATATGATCATAGTGTATCTGACTGATATCTTGCTCCATATGCTGTTGCTCAGTGGCTTCAAGGTAGAGTTCAAGAATATCAAGACTTTGAATTGCATCATCCATCTCTCTCTTAGAGTCAATAATTGATGACATAAACCACGATAATCTATTGAGTAACGCAATCGTCAGAGCAAGCGAACCTAATGACGATATTCCAGCAAAGATGCTCATAGCTACTGATATTTTAATCCCATTTTCGATAAGACTTGATACAATACCTTTTGCAGCAGATACTAACTCTCTTTTTCTATTATTCTTCTGCACCGACTCTCTTCTTGTAGTATTGTATTCCTCGACCGTATCTTGAATCAGCTTACTTCATCAAGCATATATAAGCTTATGAAATTCACTACGAGTAATCCGCTCAATCTCTCTCAGAGCCCTCTCTAGTTCCCATGTCTCAAATCTACTATACACATCGATCTTCTTCTCAAGATAGTAAAATCAGTAATAACACACACCACCAATGAGTAATGCAATTCAAATCTTCTTATCTACTTGATATAAGATACCAACCGATCAGACAATAAAAATGATCATATTGATATAATTCGTAACAGTTTGTAGAATTAATCCAACAAAGTACTTCTCTCATAAAATCTTATCAAAAAGATCCTGATTTCTCTTATTTGAGTAGATTCATAATTGCACATGACTCAGCCTTCTATACATCTTTAAGAACAGACTGTCTGCAAACTTTTCTCTAAAATATTCTTTATAATGTCATATAAAAACATTAGCTAATTTTTCAGCTCAATTGAGTAAAAATATAATTCCTACAATATATACAAAAATCATCAAAGGAGATGATTGGAAAAATAGGAATATATCATTTTGCTGAACCAGTTGATCGGTTTCCCACTTGGCCATATACGGCAATATCAGTGAAAAAAATGATCATATCGCGGCATCTAGTAATATGAGCCAAATCCAAATCCTATATTGCTTCAGTAGATCCCATATGAATGTTATTGATTTATGGTATTGATAAAATCGTTTCATCATAATAACTATTTATTTAATAAATTATTTAATCCCCAATCATACTCTCCTACCCGTAGCTCGTGAACTGGTGAGGTTGTAGCCTCAGGTATATCAATCAATATCCAGCACCTCTCCTGCCAGATATAATCATGGACAGATACGAGATTGACAATCGGATGAGCTGACTTCTTCCGGACTTACTCACCCAGCAGTGACAAACTCATCTCCAGGTCTACGCTTGACGATGGTGAGTGGGATACCGTTACCGAGGAGATCTGCGATGGTGGATTTTTGTGTTTTTTGTAGGGACGCAATCTCGGTGCGTCCTCGTTCTTCAAGTCCATCCGCCAAGAGATAGCTTATAAATTTATCACTAAACTCCTGTTTAAGAATCGTGGAAAGTTGCTTATGTGGCTGAGTATGAGCTTGCTTCGTAAGCCAGTCATATCGCCAGTTGTAATCATGACCTACGTGAGGTCTGAGGCGAAGTGATAAGGGATGCTCATGATCGATCTGATCAAATGCTGTATGCGCCGACACGATAAATGCAAGCGGTCATGAGATCCCAAAATGCGTGAGCAACACCGCTCAAGTATACCGCTTCTGCGTCTGACTAACCTGGATCTGAGCAGTGGGAAATGCAAGTCATGACAGCTCATGTAGCGCCGTATCACTACTCTCAAAACTGTTGAGAGATGGTCATAAGTCAGTAATTGTGTGTCATAGATCTTGTGCAAATGCATATCCATCACCACTAGACCCAGTATGACGATACGCCTGACCACCCGTAGCAATCACGACATTGGCACAAGTCAGGATACCCTGTTTATCAGTAATCACCTGGAAGCGACCAGAGCATGACCCGTCACTGCACACCGCCTGACTCACCGACTCGACCTTGGTACGCAGGAGGATATCGATACGATCATGATGCGCGAGGAATAATTGCTCAAACGCCCCTACCACATCATGCCCATCATCCGACACAGGGAAGACTCTCATATCCTTTTCGACTTTGAGCGGGACACCATGCTCCTCAAACCAGCGATAGATCGACTTGGGAGTAAACGCCTTGAGGATTGGTGACAAAAAATCTGACCCACGTGGATATTTGGTCAGGATCTCCTTGATGGAGCTATAACCTGTCGTAACGTTGCATCTACCTCAGCCTGAGATGATGACCTTGGCTCACAAGTGTGGGTTACGATCGATGATTGCGATCGATCCAGCGAAGTCATTACGCTCCAGCAGTGTCGCTGCGCACATAAGTCCTGCAGCTCCGCCGCCGATGATGATGGTGTGATATGATTGGTTAGACATGAAATATTTTTATAATGCCAAATCTGTAAATGTAATACTACCATATTTTACTTTTTTTTCTGGCTTTGCATAAAAAACTTTATAATGTTTTTTTCTAAGCAATCACTGAGCAATCAAATAATTTTGTCTAATATTTTCTATCGTACTTAACAAAAATCCTGACTTAAGACGAATATACTCGAAGTTAAATGAATGAGACGTTCTATAGAGATTCTTATCGTCTTTATTCAAAAAATAATAAACAATAGTTGAATCATAATCTCCAAACCTATAATTTACATTATTCTGTCACATAGAGACCGTTTTAGATCATGTACTTTCTAGTCTAAATCAATGCTTATAGCTATTTAATAAATTCTTATGCTTATACCAATCACTAATTGATTCAGTTATTAATTTAACATACTCATCTTCATTATCTGATGTGCAATATTTCAAGTAAGATAATATTTTTTCTTTACGAATGAGATCTTTTTCTATTTCAGTTTCTATACCATACATTCCCAATAGTGATTCAATATTTGAATATAATTTAGTGGGTTTACAATATAAGTTATCAACACCATCCTCATGAAATAAAACTAATAAAAATATTAAGAAGTTTTCAATAAGCTGAAGATAAGTAACATACAAAAGATAAGTATAATCGTCTTTATTTTCCTTTCTTTTAGACCTAAGAATTCCACTAGAGTAATCAAGTATTTGCTTTTTATAGACTCCAGTACTAAAGTTTTTAATATAGTATATCTTGTATTCTCACTCAGAATTGAACATTAATTTAGAATAATAGCATAAAAATACTTTTTTGTATATACCCAAAACAAGCAGTTTTGCAAACCTGAAATCATAATGTATTACTGTATCTTGTATTTATTGTCAACACAATATATGATGTCATGATACCGATCTATTGTATTTTATGATGTAGCTACATATAGTTGAGCTAATACCTTTATTTTGTCTCTCATCTACCATGTGGATCGCTGCACTAGTGATTATCTGTGTCTATTTCTTCTTTACGATCTTGTGACTACAAGATGATGTCAAAAAGCTCAAATGGCAGATGAAACAACTCCTCGAGCAACAAACTCTCAAGCGCCATATCAATGAACTTGAAACAGAAGAGCTGGAAGAGGATGAAACTTCTCCCGCTCCTGCGCAGTCTCCTCATATCCAAGAGATCATACAACCCGAACCACGTCCTACAGTCATCTCAAGTAGTAAGCCTGTGACAACTGTACACATACCACAAGAGCCATCATATTTTGATCTCTTTGCTGACTGGTTCAAGGTAGACTGGCCGATGAAGATCGGATGATTGGTCTTGATCTTGGGTATTGGGCGGTTCCTCATCTATGCAATCCAGAATAACTGGATCCCTGCTGAGATTAGAATCCTGATGTGAGTAGTCTTAGGTGCTGCAATGATTGGGTTTGGTCGATACAAGATCCCTAGCCAAAACATCCAGTGATCATATATGGTATGACTTGGGTCAGCCGTCTATGTATTATCCATTTATATTGGATATAAGTTCTTTGGATTCTTTGGGACCACGCTTGGACTAGGACTCATCGCCGTACAATACGCCCTCATGTGATATCTTTCATATCGTTACAAAAATCACTGGCTCAATGATGTATGACTGTTTTTCTCACTGATTTGTCCATTCCTATTTTCTGATGGATCGTGAAACGTAATCTGACTCTTCTCCTATCTCGCCATCCATCTGGTAGGTAATAGTATTGTGAGTTACTATTATAATCGGAGTGCATCGAGACTGGTAGGAGTGTGATATTTCTGTATCTATCTCGTACTGTGATTGATGGGTAATTTTGATGTGATGTGATCAAGTACGATGATTGCCATCATAGTTGCACTGGTGACAGGATTATCATTTTTGGAAGTATGGATCGGGAGGACTCGTGATGAGTGATTTGATATGTTGCAATTATTGAGTTTATCAGCGCTAGGAGTATCACTGTTTAGCTATCTGACTCTCATGGTCTATGCTGACATGAGTGTAGTCAGCCCTAGCATTTATACTAGTGTTTGTATCTACTTTGCTGTAGGCTATGGAGTATTGTGGTATATGTACAGCATCTCACATAAGCAAAATACATATAGTGGTATTGTCTGACTCTTATCGATTCTGTTTATTGCTGGAGTAGCATATTATCACCTGAGTGGCATCAGCTTGATGCTTGCGAGCATCATCATCTGTGGAGCAATCCAAGCACTCGTAGCACTTATCAGCAGAGATGAGGAGACTATTGGTTTTATCAGCATCTGACGGATCATACCTCTCATACTCGCGTTATATAATTATGATGTTGACGGTGTATCTTCATGATATTTGGTAGCACTATATACATGGACTGTAATCATGTGATGACTTGCAGCACTTTATCATTTCCATACCAAAAGCAAGACTCTAGCACTCATATCTGCTCTATGAGCAAGTGCTTTGTGATATATTGCAGTGTGTCATAGCTTTGATGGGTACACAAGAATTGTCATCTTGGAAGCAATCTCATTGCTAGCATTATTTATCGGATCCATGACTCGTATCAGTAGACCATATTACTTGACGATATGACTCATCTCTATTGCATTACCGCTCCTGTATATTCTCTCTCAGTGAGTCGATCAAAATATATCGCTCTTTGGATTAACCATCGGACTGGTCTGACTAGCTGGATGATATACCTTCCTATCACAGTCATTGAGTGATGATACTACAGATACTACGCTCTACTATCTTATGACAAGTGTTGGTCTTGTTAGTATTTATCTTAGTGTACTCTATCTTCTCACATCTGACTACTATACCCTTGGATACACTGTTGTGTCGATGATCATCTATCTCATTGGATCCAGATTTTGGAACCTCTGGTCGACGAATAAGATCAACTATACTCGACTGATGATCATACCGCTCATGGCGAGTATAGGATTGATTGACGTTGATAGCACTGCGATCATTACTATCAGTCAGCTTCTTTTATCGATCAGTTTCTTATGGCTGAGATTAGATAACCAAGATCATCCATCTATGGAGTCACTATGATATCTCTATTACTGACTATGACTACTCTATTTTGGATGTTTTGGATACACAAGCGTAAACCATTTCAGCGAAGCATCTACTGCTATTGTGACGATGCTGATTGTATTTACGATGATTGGTATAGGGTTCTATATCTATGGCAAACTCCACACCAACGCACAGCATAGTCGTATCGGTACAGCTATTATTATTGGTGTGATCGCAAGAGTCATGATTGTCGAACTATGGCAGATGACCCTCATCATGAGAATTATTACCTGTCTTGCGATTGGGTGACTGTTGGTGGCGAGTGGATTTATTGGAAACAAGAAGAAAGAAGTAGACAAATCAGATATTCAAACATCATAATCGAAAAAACTCAGCCTAGGCTGAGTTTTTTAATTATTCTACTGTACCCAATTACATAGAGGAGTGCCTCCATATATGTTAATTCTGAGACTTCAAAAACCTCTCTAGTATCTGCATCGCAGCGACACAGTCATCAAATCATTTGCGTTTATCATAGTTTCACAAAATCTCCTGTGCCATAATCGTCGTATAATGCTCATCAATGGTAGAAATCACGCAGTCTGGAGTCATCGCACGCAATGAGCGAACCATACGATCCACCGAGTCAGCTCACTTATTACCCTTAGGATAACCAATTACAATCTGACTAATGCTATATTGAGCTACTACTCCTGCAAGGGAAAAATACAACTCCCCATCATTGGGCAAGACGCCTCATGGAAGCACAATTCACTGTTTAGTATAAGCGAGACCTACTTGCTTGCTTCATCGGTCGATTCCTAGTATGTTCATAAGATTTCAAATTAATTATAATCCCTAATTGCTCTGCTCGCCTCTCTATTTACTTCTTTTTCTTTGAGGATTTGTTTTTTGTCCACTTTACGCATGAGCTTGACAAGAGCGATCTTGAGCTTGATGCGCTGTTTTTCGGTGATATAGATCTCCAGTGGTACACAAGTCAGTCAGGTTCTGTTCATACGCTCGGAGAGTTTGATGATTTCACGCCTGGATAGGAGGAGTTTACGATCTGACCTCGCTTCATAATCTGCGATTTGTTTGTGTGAGGCATGCTCATACATGCGAATCTCGAGTTGTTTGACCCAACACTGACCATCGATCACACGGACATACGCATCAGTCAGATTTACCAATCATCATCTAATTGCCTTGACTTCATGTCATGACAAAACGATCCCAGCTTCTCGCGTTGCTGTGATTTCATAGTTGTGATATGCTTGCTTGTTTTTGGAGATTATATTCATATAGTCACATGCAATAATTTACTTGTTTATATAGTACCCAAAGACCGCATGATTTCAAGGTTTTTCGCACGATGACTCGTGCTATGAGTATTTGTACTACTGATGTACCAGATCAGTGATGTCACACCTCAAGTACAAAAGATTTCATCACTCGTAACTCGTAACTCGAAACAACAGTGAATCAGTGAAAAGGAACAACTGATCTCAATCATCCCTGTTACCATCACTGCTTCCAGACGAGACTATCCTAGTGTCGTCGAAAATCGTGGTAAATGATTTGTCTACCAGAACAAGCTCTATACCGCTCGACATGTTATTTCTGATACTGGATATAACTACTTTATTGATGAAACTATACCCCTCACAACACTATACCATCTCACATGAGACCTATGAATGGCGAAATACTCTTGAGCAGTAGATCAATTTGCAAAATTGACTTATTTGAACTGATCAGATAGTAGTGAGGTACTTATATGACAATATCGTAATAATAATTGGTCTTGGCTGACTGGACTGATTACCTCTTCAGATGATGAGTGAATCATCATTAATATTCCAGTATTGCCTGGCGATAGCGGTAGTCCTGTGATTTTTTCCGATCAAACATTGTGAATAGTTAGTCAATCTCATAGTTGAAATCAGGCGATTGTTCAAAAAATTACAAAGTGATAACCTTTCGTTTATCTCATACTCATTTTTACTACTACTGTCAACCAAATCGCTCCATGTATGGGTGATTTTTTGCTAATTAGCAAAATCAGGGTATTATATTATTACTAAGAAATGTTTTTTTCTTAGCCGCGAATGCGGTACTAGTATTTCCTAACTCACTACATCATGACCAATGTATTTCCAGGAATCCAAGAAACAATTGAAATTAACAGACAACCAAGATTTAAATCTTCTTCTCAAGTAATCTTAAATCAACTATTCGAGACACTTAGTAGTCTTGATATTGAATCAGATTCAAATAATGAACTCAACACGCTCAGGTTAGAGATCAAAGTTCTAATAAAGGAAATGCTTCCTTATTCAACTGTCACTATACCATGACAATATTATAATGCTCTCACATCCAAATTAGCATATTTTCTCAAACAACTCAATAATTCACAAATAGATCAGTCAACAATTAATGATCTCAATAAATATATCAAAGCACTCAGTGATCTTGGAACTGAATATAAAAATCAACCCAAAGGTAGTTTAATCGTTGAATGACCAGGAATATGAATGACAATGTATATGAATAGATGAAATACCTTTAAACAAGCTGCCTAACTTCCCTTATATATGGATATAGGTATAAAATCAAAAATAATTGCATAAAAAACACTCCCAATCATCACTCTTGTTTGTCTTGAGTGTTATAATCCTCAGCAATAGCTGAGGGTTTTTGGTTGTTTTGACTTTGATGATGATATGGTTATACTGGCGAGGTTCATTCTGTTTTTTTCGCGCCATTAGTCTATTCTTACAGCAAAAAATCAGAATTTTAATCCTATACTTATCAATGAAAAAACTCAAGTATCTTCTCGGTTTTAGTATTATCGTATTTATTCTGACTTCTATTCACTTAGGGTATCAATATATCGTGTTTAGCTCCGATAAAATATCAAGTAAGTGAGGTACTGTAATTGAAGGGACAAGTCAGGGCATCACATATCTCCCCTATCTTAGCGTATCTAAGAGTGATAAATGGTATCAACATTTGCTCTATAGAGGCTGTATTGTGATGTGATCAGGCAATCAACTTACAGGTGATATCTGTACGGTAACCACTGACGATAACAAAACATATAAATTATCACTCAATTCAGATTGAGAGTGGTCTGATGGTACAAGCATTACAATCAACGATGTGTTCTTCACTTACTATGATGTGATCAAATCTAATCAACGAAGTATGCCGTTCTTGAATTCCTACAGCAAACTTGAAATTACACAAAATAATGATGGTACGATCGATGTAGTATTTCCCCGCGAAAGCGTAGATAATCAGCTCTTCTTCCTTAATCCGATTCTTCCTGCTCATCACCTTACCAATCAGAAGCTTCAATACTATCAACATCAATTTGCAAGTAATCCTGTGACCTCAGCATGTGCAACACTCAAGCCTCAGACTACAGACAAAGATAGTGTTATTTTTGACCTAACAAACTGTGACGAATATACACCTCAAATCTTGCAGGTGAAGCAATTTGATAGTAATACATGATTGCAGTCCTATATGCAGAAGAATCCGAAATTAATTGATTATGTTATTGATGGACAAGATTCTCATCTGACTCAATACGGTATCGCTTCTACCCAGGCTATTATTTCTTATTTCCATGTAAATACCATCTCTGATAGTACAAGACGCCAACTTGCACTCCTATTCAACAATGTCCTTAATCTCAAGGAAACTGATCTACCATGATTTATCCCTTATGAAGGTATGTTTGATATTGCAGGTACGGTGGATCGAAATACAATTAAGCGCAATCTATGATTAATTAAGATTACTGCACCTATCCCTACAAGCGGTGAAGTTGTTAGTGGTATCATTGCAAGCTGAACAGTATCTGATCCTACTATCAAAATTGATACCAATGAAACCCCTATTCTCACAAAGAATATCCTCGCATATGGAACAAATAAATACAAAACAGCCTACCTCCCAGCCCAGTCAGAAAAATTTACTATCCTCTTTAAGTTTGATGAAGCCTATGACAAAATAGCAATCGCTGCCAATGGTCCATATAAGTATTTCCCAGAAAGTTATAAGCCTGAGACTAAAACCGCTGAGTATAATCTCTCTACTGCGTTCAATAATCTCGCCATAGGGAAAAACACCTATACGATTCGATGATATAAATGAGATCAAGCTGCTACACTACTCACTCTCACGATTTACTACATCAAGAAACCTACTAATCCCGCTAAAACTACTACCAATACAACTGAGGTTGTCACAAATCTAGATGGGACAAGAACCATCAGAATCGTATATGTGAAACATCCTGTAATTGATACTTTTGTTGATCAACTCAAAATGGTACTATGATGGAATCAAATGTCTGACAATTTCATATTCAGCTCGGTAGAAAATGTTAGTAAGCTGGAAGAAGTAGTGTCTTCCAAAGCATATGAAGTAATCATCAAACCAATGGATCTAGGTACAAGAAATGATCTTTCAATCCTTGTTCATGATGATCCAATGATTAATAATGCTCAATATAAGAACCAAACTCTCAAGAATAACCTTGCTGACCTTAATCAGTCCTCTCGCTCAATTCAATCAAAAATCATCAAATCAATTCAAGAAATTTATTATAAAGACACTCCCTTTATGATCTTAGGTAATACTATGGAATATATTGGAATTGCCGATCATATCTCCTGGGCTCCAGCTACCGATACATCTATTGATAATGTAAGAGATCAACTACTCAACCATATCAGACCCATATACTCTCTTAATATTGATAAACAATTGCTCTTGAGCCCTACCCATTTATTCAAATTCCTTATTGGATCTAATGCTAAATAGTAGTATGTCTTTTAACCATGAACGATATTTACCAAATACTACATTGTTGGTACTTGATCCGACTAATCTTAATAGTCTCCGTTTTGGTGAATTTGGTATAATCTGGTGAATTTGGAAACCACATGGACTACCCAGTGTACAAGGTTATGGACGTTCACTTTTGGATGAACTCATCGATAGACACGCCTCTCACCCTCTCATACGTCAAGCATTGGATGAATTTGGCATTGATGGAGAGTTGGGAATGCTGACAAGACTGGATAATGACACTGCTGGGATGGTTTGGTTTGCTCGTACTCATGAGAGCAAGTTGCTCTGGCTCCAAGCTCAATCGGAAGGTAAAATTAATAAAGTCTATGAAGCAGATGTGATTGGTTGGATTAAAAATCCGATAACTATCGATACTCCTATCATGCATCATCGCTATGATGATACGAGGATGATTACCATCAATAATAAGTCTGACACCAATAAAGGAAGATGAAACACTCACCAAGTCAGTACTCATATCATCCCCTGAATAATCAGTTGAAACAATACCCATATCCAAGCCATCATACACCAATGATGTAGACATCAAATACGTATCCACTGTGCCTCCTATGGTAATCCTATTATCGGAGAAATAGTTTATCATAAGCAGCAAACTGACAACTTTTTGCATTTAGTGTCGATAGGGCTTGATCGAGATCAACTTAAACAAGCTATTGTAGTTAACGTTGAAAGAATTTGACAAAAATAGTCCTTATGAGTATAATTAGGATGAGTATATTGTCCTTGATATTTGTTATGAGTTACTACCACTGTTATTGATTTAGTGAGATTTGAGATGATCAACGTGAGGTTGATATACTTTTATCGAGCAATGATATGAATCAAGCAAGAATGATAGCAAGCTGGTATATCACAAATATCTCTCATTTTGACGAATATCCGATTGATATCAAAGAATTTGGTAGTATATCTCTCACAATCAATCATGAATGAGATTTAATCAATATTATCTCTTCACTATTTACGATTAAAGAAGCATTCAAGTTACTTACTGATATTGGCATGGAAGTCACTAATATTGATAGTCTCGCTCATCCACTCAAGCCAAATCTACAACAAATGATACGATGAATGCTTCGTAAAGAAGCGTGACTTAGTAATGATGATCCGTTTACAATAGTTATTGAGTCTGATGAGTGAGTGGATGGAGAGTTAACTCCGACTCAGTTAATCAAAGTTACTAATCTTATAACACATATCTTGGAAGATAGCAAAGAGTTATACGTGAAAGCAAAATGAACTATTGGTGGAGAAAGTATAGTACTCATGACTAAAAGTATCGAGATGCTGCAGCAAACCCTCATGCAAGGAGATATTATTACAGCTAAGGAGCAAACCAAAAAACTCATCGTGCTTATGGAACAAGTCGAATCAGAGTATATTGAATATGAAAGAGCTCGTGACCATCAGGTAGAAAGTCAAATTACTATACCAAATCTCAATACAATTCTTGCACATAATCAACGAATTGCCGCTGACAAACTCTATGAGCTGCACTCTACTGAAGTACATAAGGTCGAACAACGGTATCAAACAATCTACCATAAAGTATTTCAGAAATCAGTCCTCTATATCAAATGATGATGGAGTGAGATCTCAGCAGCACTATGATGACATAGTAGTATTATACACTACCTTATCAGAAAATTTGAATATATGCTAGTTTTTATGTCACTTATTATTGTGATAATATTAGAGTCTGACTGACCTGCTCGCTACCGAGGTAATGTGTTATTTATTATTGCTCTTGCTTGATTTGGATTGCAACTCTCTCACTTGATTCATACTAAAAATTCATATATCAAAGCTTGATTTGCTTGTATAGTGATGTGAGCCATTAGTGCTATTTGATATTTTATCGCAAGCAACTTAGCCTTGATCTAGTCGGCATTTTGGATACATATAGTACATGAAGACCTATTACCCAAGAAATATTATTTCATCGTGGTTTAATTTGCATTTTACCATTGGCCCATTCACCATTAGTCTCGTACAGATGCTTGTAGTTGCAGTAGGGATTGCAATTTCCTTGGCAATGCGAAACGGTCTTGTCAAAAACGGCAGTGATAAACTTATTGCAGCAATCCTGACTGCTCCCATTGTACTAACTTTTGGGGTGATTGCCTTTTTTGAGATTAGTGAATTACCCCTAATCCCTTTTGTTGCAAAGCTTATCCAAACCTATATCCTCGACGAACCAAAAAAATTCCAAATTATGATCCATAAAGATGATCCAGTTCATCTCCACCTCAAACAAATGAGTAAGATGGAGCCAGACAAACAAATGACTGAAAGCAAAACCTCGATTGATCTAGACAAACGAGCAAGTATTGAAAAGCAAGATATATTGTAAATTAAATGATCAAAAGATTTTCGAGGATAATATTTCATAACTTGACACTACTTTAAACTATCTTACAACGCTACTCATAATGAACCAACTCCCAACCCTCGAACAAATAGCTCAAGCATACCAATCTTGCACTACTCAAGAGCAATTCGATCACACCTATGATCAATATTTGGGTAAGAATGGAAGCATTACTACTGTCTTCAAAACAATGTGATCACTATCTCCTGAAGAAAAGAAAATCATAGGAGCTCAACTTGGTGATCTTAAAGCCTATATTACACAACAATACGAACAACATAGCAAGCAACTCAAGGTAGTAGTTATCAATACGCAACTCCAGTCAGAACTAATTGATATTCATAGTATCTGACTCGATCATACTCAGTGACACTACCATCTATTGACTCAAATTCGTCGTGAAGTAGAAGATATCTTTGGACACTTAGGATTTACTATCGAATACGGAGATGAAGTCGTCACTAAATATGAGAATTTTGAAAGCGTAAACATCCCACTTACTCATCCTGCAACTGAGATGCACGATACATACTACCTCAATCAAAGCGATAACCATGGACAAAATCTTGTCTTGAGAACTCATACGAGTGCAATGCAACAAAAGATTATCCAAAAATATGGACCAGAGTTTAAATGTATTATCCCTGGTAAAGTGTATAGATGTGAGAATACTGATGTAAGTCATGATACGATGTTCTGGCAGTTGGAAGGCATGGTAGTAGGTAAGTGAATTAGTATTCCTGATTTTAGATGACTCATGCAACAGATCTTCAGTGCGTTATTTCAAAGAGATGTAACAGTCAGACTCAGGCCGAGCTATTTCCCTTTTACAGAGCCAAGTTTTGAGATGGACGTGAGCTGTACTCCCGATCAGCCAGAACTATATAAACTTAGCAAGGAGACTGGATGGTTAGAGATTGGATGAGCCGGTATGATCCATCCTAACGTCTTGGAAATGGCCTGAGTAGAAACAGAGATCTATAGTGGATTTGCATTTGGGATGGGGCTTACTCGTATGGCAGCAATCAAATATCAGATTCGTGATATTAGATACTTTACCAACGGTGATTTGAGATTTGTACAAAGTTTCTAATGACTGGTATAAAAATACCCTTAGATTTGACAAATAGATGCCTCATGAGTATAATTTGGATGAATCTATCATCCTTGCCAAGCTATGAGTCACTCACATACTCCGCACTATAAAACTCTCGATATTATCGAGTTTTACAATCAAGTCTATGATTTTGTAAGTAGATATCTAATTTTTGTATTAGCATGAATATTCGCCATTATTACAATATTAATCATCTGGATACGAGAGCCCGATCTAGCTATAGCTCTACCTAATCGCTTCTTAGCGTGATCAATATCCAAATGATATATTAAAGAAACTTGATTGATTTATCCTGTCAATTACTTTGCTGAGTGATCACTTAATTTTGAGTGAAATAATAAAATACTCTGACTTGGTTGACCCATTTGGCGTAATCAATGAATGTGGAACTCGATTGACAATATTGTTCAGTATAATGGCGTAATCTTACCTAGACAGATCTCTCGTAGTGCTTGGGTTCCGAGACTACAACAGGTCTATTATAGTGATAGTATGATTAAAACATTCCTTGAAGGAATGTGAACGTCACAAGCAGATATTAATTCTGTAAGACTTGCCATGGATGTTATTACCAAACAATGATTATCCGGAAACTCACTGATGAATCATTTTGGTATTGGCTGCAGTGCCAGATCATTATTAGTTACTAAGTTTTGTGATCTTAAGCTCCTTAACGCAATCAATCAACGACAATCATATGATCTCAGTGGTTCAACTGAGGAACTAAATATTATATATAACTACTTATTTATAGCTCACCCCAATACAGATATTCAAAAATTATGGTGCGATATCATGATACAACAATACCGCTATAGTGCGAATCCTAACCTTATTAAACTCACGCAATGATGCTCCAATCAGATTACCAACGAAGTACAATATATAAGCAATATGGTTGCAGTCAATCAGGAAGTCAGATCTAATGCTTTCAGTAATACTATCTATAGTGAATTAAGTATCAACTGGTATAAGTTGATGTCATGGTATCAGTATCTTATTCAAAGAGTAAGCTCTGACCAATTTACCGATGAGGATGTAGCGATTCTCACAAATTATAATTCATATATTACTAAGCTTGCAAACAGAGGAGTTATTATTCAACCGTATTGAGATATTATTTCAGTATTTCATCAACAATATCTCATACCTTGGCTCAATCGTCGTGATTCATTTGCTAAATCTAATGAAAAAGAGCTTACTCAAATACTTATTAAAACCACTGATCTTATTATCTATGGGGATTCAACACAAGGTATTACATCTATTACATCATGATCTAGGATTAAGCCTATTGATTTTCTTATCACTCAGTGATTATACTATGGGTCCGAGAGTGGTAATGAATCAGCAAATATCATTACAGCATCTACATGAGCCACAATATCGAATACCAATAATCAAGCGATCGAGCCTACTCCTATTGAAACTACTACTAATTCTATTGATACCGAAAAATTAAGTGTGACGTCTACAACTTCTAATGAATCGTCACTTGATGCTCTAATTTCTCAGGTACTTGGTACAATTCCTACATCACTCACCAAAAAGTGACAGCTTATCCTGATTAAATATAACTATAGATGAGTAAGTTGGTTTGTTGCGGTAGACTTATGAAAGAAAGGTGACACTCAAATCTATTATGACTCGCCTATTTCTGGAGCAACAAAAATCACCCATCCAGAGGTGATCTTCAATGTATCAAATAAAGAGTTAATTATTGCCATTATGAATAACTATCTTAGTACCAACCCACAATAGGATATAGTTTCTACTCAATATCAAGAATGGTAACATCATATCTTCCTTTTTCTGATCTTACTTTGACAGTTTGTCAGATTTTTTTGCCTTCAATTGCTGATCCTACTGGGGAGTCAAATGAAATTGCTTGCACATCAGACTGGAACTTCACTTCACCAGTACTCACAATTTGAAATGAGTAGGTCTTACCATTCTCAAATGAAACCTTGACAGTAGAGCCATATCTCACGGTTCTGTCAGATTTTTTTGTTGCTGCAATCTCTGCTTCATCAATAATCACAGCATCAGCAAGCAATGTTTCAATCTCTATGATTCTACTTTCGATCATACTCTTTTCTTCAATTGCTGCTTCATATTCTGCATTTTCTGAAAGATCTCCGTATGATCTTGCCTC
Organism: bacterium; assembly: GCA_043772005.1. Classification (GTDB taxonomy): domain Bacteria; phylum Patescibacteriota; class Gracilibacteria; order Absconditabacterales; family Absconditicoccaceae; genus JAYSSF01. Next base: position 136,626 of record JAYVGP010000021.1, on the reverse strand, counting down.
TTTGATACGCTCAACTGTAGCAGGCATTCTCACATGCTTAAGTTCTTGGATTTCATTGGTAAGGTTTTGATATCATTGTCTTGATATCTCTCTAAGCTTATCCTTTCTTCCGCTATCATCATCAAAATCAATGTCCGCCTGGATAACAGTCTTAGCTGACTTAGTTGTAGGTTTCTTAGTAGTTTTGGTAGTTGGCATTAGCTAATATGACAAGATTATAAAATTATTTTTTGAGATGTGAGATTCTATTGATTATTTTCTTTGATAGTTCGGCAATCATGGTCATAGGGTTTTCGATCGAATTATCTTCATCAATATTTGCAAGAATCTCATATTTACTACCATCAACCAATATCAATACAATGCTATGATATCATGCTGATACTTTTGCTACAGTAAGTTTTACTCTGATTTCTGCATCATGATTTGCCCCAGTCAGACGATCAAATTGTTGATGTAATCAATCGATCATTTCTTGAAACTTTACCTTGATATCTACTACTGTTGGTTCATACTTTACTTCCTTAAGTTCTCCTTTAAAATCAAACTGATACTTTACTTGATACGGTGTATGTTGCATCACTCAAGGGGTTATGATATAAAAGATCTTAGACAGCATCATCATATTGATTTATGAATGTTTTGCAATACAAGGTCACCGACAATTTTAAAAATACAAACTAATTGACATATGATATCTTTTATTTAATATCAAATCATATTTATTATTTTTATCGATACTATGATTATCTGACAGCTACCACTTACCAACGGTGAAATTGATAAAGTGAAAACGGAAATTAAAGAAACTCCACTAAAAAAGAATATCTTAGAAATATTACTTGACCAACTCAAGAAACCCAATAATAATGTAGAATCATATTCTAAATTAGAGCTTATCGAAATCTTTGGCTTACGCTGAATTTGTAATTTTCCTACATGATATGAATGCGATAAAGTAGTATTACAATATGCTTTACAAGATATGTTGAAAGAGTAATAAAATTACCTTACCTCAAATACTCTTACCTTAGCAGATCTTGAGGGAGGATTACGTTTGATCTCGGCAAATCAAGGCTTAATGACATGTTTAGTCAGAATCATTCATATTCACTGTTCTGCCCGTGACTGCATTGCCTGCTTGACCATGCGATCCTCAATACTATGAAATGTAATCACTACAATACGTCATCCTACTGCACATGCTTGGGGAGCAATAGCAAGAAAACGACCAAGTTCATCTAATTCGTGATTTGTCTCGATTCTAATGCACTGAAAAATGATGCTTTGGTCTTGTGCATTACACTTGGCAGCCTCGAGTGCTGCAACCAGATCATGTGTCGTCTCAAGTGGTTTAGATTTACGATGGGAGTAGATCGCCTCTGCAATGAGCTTGGCGCGAAAATCACGATAATCCCCGTATTTGACAAATAATTCAGTCAGCTGCTGAACACGATATGAATTGATAATATCGTAGGCTGACTGCTTCTGTGTTGTGTCAAATCTCATATCGAGCGGTCAGTTGAGTTTGATCGAAAATCCACGAGCTCCGTCTTTGAAATGCTGGAGGTTGACACCAATATCGATGAGGACATAATCATAGCGTACTCATGATATATTTGCAATCTGGAGGATATCAGTATAGCTACGATGATGCAACTGGACACGTGAATCGAGCTCGAGCTGTGCCAGCTTGTCAAGACCAAGCTGTGCAGTCTGAAGATCACGATCAGTAGCATCTACTGTAGCATCTGGCGCTTTCTGTAACGCCAAGATCGTATGTCCTGCATGACCAAATGTCCCATCAAAGATATGACGGTCACTCATGCGGACAAAATCAATCGTCTCCGTAGCAAGAACGGGAATATGCTGAATAGTAGACATATCTACACTATAGTTATGTTGGGACGGAATTCATTATGAAAAAATCCTCGACATAATATCAAGGATTTTTTGCTCGGCAAACCGAGACTTAAACATAAATAACGCCGTTTTGAGAGTCCGAGGAATCAGCATAAATACAAGTAGTTCCATCATCTGAAATTATAAATTGGTTATATAATCTCATATTTCTTTCAATTGGCATGAAATTTATCATAATTTCTTTTTTTTCTTGCACCTGAACAATACAGATAGTCTGGATTTTAATAAATATTCTATCTCCCAAGGTCCAATCTTCGTCATCAACATCCAGTACACAAAACTCAATAACCTTATCGATAAATACTCTTGTATCCTCTAAGATGTTCTGATATATGTGTTGATTTTGTAACTTTGACACTGAATTTTGCATAACTATCACACAGCTTCTAACTGCAATGCCACTTGCTATGGTGCTTTTGTTTTAATTATTATTTTTTAGCTTTCCAGATAGCTGAAACACTAACTGAGGGAGATTTCTTTTTAATCAGAGTGCCTTCAAATAAGGCTGAAATACTCATATCAGCTTGTAAAGCTTTAATACTGCCCCAAGGATTATTAGAGGCTGAAAATTTTTTATCATTAAGAAGTATGACTCCATAATGTACAAAATCTCCATCTGCTGTCTTCTTCCAAGACCCAGGCATAAAGCTATAATCTTGAAAATCATCCTTGATTCCTGAAGGGAGCAAACGAAATAGCGATGCCTCGTCGTAATGCCAGCTATAATCAGAGAAATCTGTTTTGGTGGATATTTGAAAAACTGCTACATAGGGCAGCTTATTTTTTGTTAAAGAATCAATCTGATCTGGATCTCCATCCAGAGACCTAACTAATGCCATACCTTCATTGAGAGTCTTAAATTCAAGACTAATCGTAAACGCCGTCACTGGCGACTTTGGAGTAACAATATCTTCTTTACAACTCATAAACAAGGTGACAAAGAAGACCAAAACGAGTATTAAATTTACTTTTTTCATTTTTTTATTTGAGGGTTTTTTTTGTTTTTTTACAAATTATTTCGCTACATACTTTTAGACAAAGAGAGAGTTAATGCAAGTTAATTTATTATTATATCTTATGTCAACTATTATCACATAATATATCAGTCGTCAAGCATGATAATTGACTCAATACTACTACAGCGATATAATTACAGGGAAGAATTATTCTCTAATTTATTTGAAATAAAATAAAAATGACTATCCAAGAATGTGCCGCATCACTATCCAAAGCTATGACGGCCAATCCATCATCACGCAGCAATATATCGAAGCTCACCCAAACAGCTTGGTGAACTAATAAAGCAGCATGTCGTGACCTCATGTGAGGCAACTCGGCTATAGCAGAGTATATCGCCACCACTCCTATCGATATAGCGGACTCTGAAGCCACTTCATCTGGGCAATCATATCAAGATCAGCTTCCTGGTATTTCAAAACTCTGGTCAGAGTTTTGGGGTTCAATCACCGGCAAAGCCAAGACAGATTACCACCAAACTGTAGGACAACCAAATACCAATAATCAAACTACAACCGCTCAGGAGTCATCTATTATCAGTACAATTGGAATTTGGGCAATTAGCATTATTGCATTCTTTGTTATACTCAAAATCTGTAAACGTGCATTTGAGATCCTCTATGATATGATTAATGCTCGTAGAATCATCTATCTGAGAGTTATGGTACCCAGAGGTGATACCAAATCTGATCGTGAAAGAGAAAAGGAACTTGCTAAGGATATGAAAGAAAAAATCTGACGTATGTCACAAGTCTTCCGTGGAATGCATAAGTTAGGAGAGTTATCATTATTGGACACAATCATGGTCAAACTGTTCAACAAACCAAAAATCTCCATGATGATGCATTATGTAGATGGATCACTGTCGTTTATCATGGGTATTTATCCAGAATATCAAAGCATCGTGGAAGGAGCGATCTCTGCACAGTATTCTGAATCTACTATTGAAATTACAGCGAAGCCAGATTTTTTCGGGAGAAAGTATGAAGATGTAATAGTCATGGAACCAGTCAAAGATCCAGTTTTCCCCATCAGAACCTATAAGCAGCTTGAAGATGATCCGCTCAATAATGTCATCGATACCATCAGTAAAATCAGTAATGAAGATATCTTCACCATTCAGATCAGTATCAAGCCAGTAGGAGATTCGTTTAATAAAAAAGCATTACAACGATCTGAATGACTGTATCGTAATGATACGAAATATACTAACCCCGCACATCGATACCACTGGCTTAATCCACTCAATATTATTAAAGTGTTTAAGAAAAAAGACCCAGCTGATCAACATACTGAGTGAGGTAAAGACATGGTCCGTATGACCAAAAGTAAGGAGGAGGCGCTCAATATCATGGGAGAAGAAGCGGGCAAAAATGCGTTTCAAGCATCACTATTGCTTGCATGATCTAGTGATAATCCTGATAGACTTAAGGAGAATATGAGAAATATCGCGTCTACGTTTGTCGTCTATAAAGATGAATATAATAATGAACTTGATCACAATCAAATCTTAGGAGATATGTTTGAGTGGTTTCTTGAACCATTTTGGATCATTGCAATGAAATTTCACTTGATTGGATTTTTCTTCCAAAAAAATATCTTCTCTGAAAATGCTCTTAGTTCACTATTTCACTTTCCTGATGGATTATTTAACCGTAGCCCAATTATCAAATGGATGGACTATAAAGTCCTTTCAGCTCCTGATAATCTGAAAGAGCTAACCGAAGATAGTGGCTATGTAGTAACCGGTAGTATCAGTGAGTCATTTAAGGATGGTAAGATTCCTGCACTATTTGCTGATAGTAACCACTGGGCAGTAGGTAGTAAAACTGAAGACATCACAGAAATAGTAACATATGATCCGATTATTCATAAAGACATTACGACAGACCAAATTATCATCGCAGAAGATGGTACCAAGAGTGTTAGTATCACGAAATCGGTTACCAAAACTGGTCTCAAAATATTTAAAGATGGATCATTGGTATGAGTTAATGTCTATCGTAATAAATTTACACCAGTGTATATTAAGCGTAAAGATCGTAGTAGACATCACTATATTATCGGTAAATCTGGTTGAGGTAAGTCCGTGCTGCTCGATTTCCTCGCTCGTCAGGATGCGTGGAACGGTGATGGCTTCTGTATGATTGATCCTCATGGAGATCTCGTCGAATCCGTACTCAACTATATCCCTGCATCTCGTGCCAAAGATGTCATCTATTTCAACGCTGGTGATGAAGAACGCCCAATGGGTCTGAACCTGTATCATATTAACAATATCAATGAAGCCGATCGTGTAGTCAATGACGCTACTCAAATGTTCCTCAAGTTATTTGGCCCTGAAGTATTTGGCCCAAGATTACAAGAATATTTTAAATTTGGTAGCCTGACTCTCTTAGAGGATTTTGATGATCCAGCAACGATTTTGGATATTCCGAGATTATTTACCGATGAAGCATATAGAGAATATAAAGTTGCTAAAGTGACAAACGCAATCGTGCGTAACTTCTGGGAGAAGACCTATGCCAGTATTGGTGATCGTGAAAAGGAGGAAATCATACCATACTTGACTGCTAAGTTCGTCGATTTCTCTACCAATCGTATTATGAGAAATATTATCGGTCAGACTCAATCAGTCATCAACTTCCGCCAATGCATGGATGAAGGTAAAATTTTGTTGGTAAATTTGTCTAAAGGTAAAATCGGAGATAGAAACACAAGTCTGCTGGGTATGATCATCGTCGCACAGATCGCCAATGGCGCGATGTCTCGTGCAGATATCCCTGAAGAACAACGTCGTGACTTCTTTTTGTATGTGGATGAGTTTCAAAACTTTGTAACAGAAGCATTTGCAGATATCTTATCTGAAGCCAGAAAGTATCATCTTGCTCTAATTATGGCACATCAGTATATCGCACAGCTAGATGGTTGAGCCAAAGAAAATATTGGAGATACGGGTAAAACATGAGTTAAAGATGCTGTCTTCGGTAACGTAGGAACCATGCAATCGTTCAAGGTAGGTGCTCCTGATGCCGAGTTCTTGGAAAAAGAATACGCACCAGTCCTGTCAGCGCAAGATATTATCGGTATCTCTAACTTCAAGACCTATCTCAAACTCAATATTAATAACGCTACATCTCGTGTCTTCTCGATTGACTCGCTCTGGTCACAAGATTATAAAAATACCAAAGTAGGAGAGATCCTCAAAGAATACTCTGCCAAAAAATACGGTCGTAAGAGAGAATTTGTTGAAGCTGAGATCTCAGCACGTCTGGGTATGTTGCCAGATGATATAGAGTCTAACGATAGTGATATGCTACCAACAGATAATTCTACAGAAAATACAGGTCAACATACAAACGAGTTAATAGATATGAGCACAAATAACTTATCCACTAACGATCTTGCTACTACCATACAAGAAGAGTTCACAGAAACAAGCCATGATGATGAAATAATACAATGAGGAGAGACTTATAGTGATAGTACTACAGATGATATGACTACTACAGATGACCAATCAGCTGCTCCATCACAAGAAATAAATACTATCTCTGAAGGGGTAGCTCAAAATCAAAAACAAACATCTGACGAAGATACATCTGATACCGAGCAAGAATCTAACCTAGAACTCGATTCACACAACTCATCTACTTCCTAATACTCCGCATTATGCATACCACTCTTTTCAAAAAACTATTTCTCTACTGATTTATCTTTGTTGGACTATGGGGGTTTGGTTTTACTCGATATTCCTGAGAAAATTGAATTGATATGTGCGAAGAAGATAAGGCATGTCAAAGCAGCAACTGTGAAATGAGAGAAGTAATATGATGTTGCGGAATAAAACAGCAAATATGTAGTGATAGGAAATATCATTCAGAAAAATACATGTGTGCTTTTCAATCAGATTGCGGCACAAGAATAACTAATAATGAAACAAAACATACTACTTCTATGGAAATAGAAATCCTGTTAGGACTATTAGTGTTTATATTATTAGCGGCATATGGAATCTACAAAAAACTCAAAGATCAAAAAATCATCTCTCAAGATCAAACTATCACTCAAGATAATTGAGTAGTAGTTCCTACTTCTGAGAATCAGATTTCTGAGCAGGGAAGTCAAATTGAAGCCATTGAAAAAAATGGAAAATGGGATAATACACAAAAATGGCTACAAAAAAACCGAATTACAATAATGTCAGTAATATGATTAATCGTATTTATAGGACCTATTATTCGAATTATTCGACAAATACACCTGCTTCCAGAACGAGATAGATGAATGTTGACGCGAATTTTAATGCCTATTGCATTGATAGCAATAGCAATCATATCAATATGATTACTAATATGATTAATACGAGGTTCTTCTAAAGAAAAGAATAAATAATACTGTAACTAATATCCAATGCCCACTACATCCAAATACCTGAAACTCTGATAATCAAAGTCCTTCAAACTCTGACCTCTAAACCACCCCATCACCATGTCTACCACTCTTTTCAAAAAACTATTTCTCTACTGATTCATTATTGTTGGATTATGGAGTTTTGGGTTTACTCAATTCGGAGGACCAAGTATATGAAATAGTGGTACACCAAATTATAGTTGCAATACTAGTAATGATTGTACTGTAAAGATGATATATCAGTGTTATGATGCAGGTATTCAATGCGTAAATAATACATCCAAAGAGTGATCTTGATGAAGAGATCCAATGTGTTCTTTACTTGGTCCACCCCTTAGAAAAGAGCCAACAAAGTATGATGTAAAAATTATAGATTGTTGATGTGTAAATAATAAATGTACTCCTAAAAAAATAAATAAAACTATAACTAACTCTCGAATCATATATAAAGCGAAGAAAATATGAATAATGTTTCTAATTATTGTACTGTGCACATCAATACCATTGATAATTGGGTATAAAGTTTATAAAAAACTCAAAAAACAAAAACTCCTCCCTCAATTTCAACCCATCACTCAAGATAATTGAGTGGTCGTTCCAGCTCCTAAGGTTATAGTTTCTAGACAAGGGAATCAAATTGAAGCCACTGAAAAAAATGAAAAATGGGATAATACACGAAAATGGCTACAAAAAAATCGAATTACAATAATGTCGATATTATGATTGATAATATTTGTAGGACCTATTATTCGATTTGTATGATCGCTATCTAATGATGATAGATCAATGTTAATATTGCTTTTAAGTCCCTTCATCTGAGTAATGATAATAATCATATGGATATGATTACTAGTGTTGCTGTGAAAATCTTTTAAAAAGAAAGAAGAATAGAACAAAAATATCATAACTCTACTAACCCATAATGCCCACTACCTCCAAATACCTAAAACTATCATTAATCCTCTCAATACCAATCGTCATATGACTGATGTGGCGAGGGTTTGTGAGTATTTTCACTGGAGGCGGAAATAATAATATATCACAGCAAACATGATCAGTTATTGATAGTGGTATGGTAGTTTGAGAAAATAACACAATACCATTGCAACAGTTTACTAAGCCGATCCTATGAATCTCTAATCCTATCAAACTCGAGCAAGCTGAGACATTACGTATCGCAGTCCCCGATCGATTTGACCAGGCGAGCATGGACAAGACCGAGCAAACACTCAAGTCAGACAATATCATACTCAAGTGGATAACTATCACTGGAGCGAATTATCACGACCAACTCTGGAAGATGATGGCAAGTGGAAGCGTGGATCTATCACTGATTACTACTGATCGTGCTAATGACTGTACAAAGTGATGTGCTCTCGCTTTTGATTATGCTCAACCGATTGATCAGTTTTTGCTTTCTCGTGTAGTAGATGTGATTTATGATTCTCACTGGACGATGATCCCCTATGGACTTGACCCGATGGTTACTTATCACGGACCCAAACATCCTGTCAGTGGTTCACGAGGAGCATTGTTTAATGATATTCTCATCAATACGAGCGATAGCTCCACTGCATGATCGCTTCCACTATCTATTGGTATTGGAGCGGCAGATAAGGCACTACTACGTGCAGGCAAAGAACCGTATCCTTGATATACCGAAATAATCCATCAGATGATCATTCAGTTTGGCAATAATGAAAGCCTCCTCGCACAACTCATACAATTATCTGATAGTGCTCAGCTACGATCTTATCCTCGTATGATCAAGACTATTGATACCATTGCTGATAAATTCCCCATCTGCCGCGAGACAGTAGCTGCATGCTTGGTCAGATTTACAGTATCACATTATGGATTTGGTTATCTGACTGACCTCATGAGGTTGCCTCCATCTCGACATTCTACGATCACATATGATCAGTTCCCTATTGAGACCAACTACTATCCTCTCAGACTATGGTGATTTATTATCAACAAACGTAGTAACACTACTGTGACTGCTATGGGTCGCTTCATCTCTATATATACAAGCGATATGATCAATAGTAATAAAGATGACATATCATCGTCTAGCATCAACCTCATATCTCCTTTCGTATCACGTTTTGAAGTTCAATGATATGACCCACAGTATGCCAATATTATGCGCTATACTGATGCATTTCATATCATACGCTGAGGTAGATCGACTGCACTAGATCGTGCTCGCAACGGTGGGCTCATGTCAGTACTTGAAGGCAATAGTAGTATCCAAATCTACCTCTCGCAACAAGGAATCAACTAAGGAAATCCTAACACGTATCAAAGTTGCATTATCCATCACAATCATTATATTCTGATGAAACTTCTTACAATTTTTTTGTTCATATGAATTATCCGAAGCATATCGCAATTATACCTGATGGCAATAGAACATGGGCCAAAGCCAATGGAGTATCAGTATTTGAATGATATCTCACATCAGTAGAAACTACAGTCAATGTTGCTGAATATATTTTTAGTCAGACTCCTATTGATGTATTTACTGGGTGGTGAATGTCTACTGAAAACCTTAAGAAACGTCCTGACGAAGAAACTAACTATCTTTTCCAATTGTATAGAGTATGCGGTGAAGCGCTTGATGAAATCCTCACCAAATATAAAGTAAACTTTAAGCGAATTGGAAATCCAGCATGAATCTCGTCAGACTTCTTGGATTATCTTGCCTCTCAGACAGCTAAGTTTCACTTTCCAGATAGTCCCAAGACGATGATCTTCGCGATAAACTATAGTGGTAGAGATGAAATCCTTAGAGGAGTCCAAGCTCTTGTTGCAGGTGGTCAGGAGATTAGTGAAGAAGCCCTCAGCTCGTATATGGATCTAGCAGATATCCCACCGGTGGATCTGGTACTTAGAACTAAAGGTGATACATCTCGTCGTCTCAGTGGGTTTATGTCGTGGCGGATTGGATATGCAGAGCTGTATTTTACACCAACTCTGTATCCAGCACTCACCACTGATGAGGTAGCAAAATCAATTGAGCGATTTGACTCTATCTCAAGTGCGAGAAATTTTGGCGCATAATTACTTGACATTAATATTAAATTAGTTATTATAATTTTTTTAATTCATATTTCATCTATGAATTCTCCTAAATTATCAAATTCAGTAGAAGAGATTAAGAACCTATGAAAGACATGAGTAATGAGTCTTATCATAATGCAATTACTTGCATGCAATCCAAGCAAAACAGGAGATAATCTTGTCGCTGATCCAAATCATCAATTAACTGAGAACAAGAAGTGAAATCCGGTAGTAGATCATGCCATACTCAAAACAGATAAAGATATAGTATCTCATTCACCAGATATTAAAAAAGAGTCTCATGATGATGAGACTGACTATAGATTTAAGAAAATTCCCTTATTTATACTAATGTGATATGATGCCTATAGTCAAGATGAAGGTATGATCATTATTAATGATAGATGTAATGGATTATCTTTCATAATATCAAAAGATAAATATAGAATAGTAAAATCTATTATGCATAAGGGAATAAGTGAAATCACTAACAACGAAGATGAACAATGCACTAAAATAAGAACCATAATCAATAAAGAACTTTGAAAAATTAGTAAAGTAGTGTATAGTAAGACATTAACACAAAATTAATAGAAAAAACCCAGACAATCAATCATCTGGGTTTTCTTTTGTTTATGGTCAAACCCTCATGTAATCACTATTTTATTAGAAAATCAAGATTAACTCACAAATCAAGAAAACTAGATAGTTACTAGTATTTGACTATGCAGTAAATCACATATAGATGCGAGTAAAACCCAAATTATTTAGTAGATTTACTATAGATTACATACTTGCTTTAATCTCTGATACTACCTCACTTATTAGCTTTTTGATACCATCTTCAATATCTCCTGTAAGTTTTTTATCTTTGAGCATAAGAGCATTGAGATCGCTGTAGCTTGTATCTAGCTTATCACTAATCATGTATTCAAATTGCTTAATTTGACTTAATTCAATATCATCCAGATACCCATTGATACCAGCATAGATGAGTGTTGCCTGTTTTTGGAATCCAAGTGGCTTACCATTTGGTTGCTTAAGCAACTCTACCATAATCTTACCACGAGTTAGTCTTGCTTGTGTTGCAGGATCAAGATCTGATGCAAACTGCGCAAACGCTTGTAATTCACGGAAGTATGATAGCTCAAGTTTGAGCTTACCAGCAACCTTCTTCATGAGTCATGTCTGAGCAGATCACCCTACACGAGATACTGACAAACCTACGTTAATTGCAGGCTTAATACCAGCATTGAACAAGTCAGTCTCGAGAAATATCTGACCATCAGTAATCGAGATTACGTTAGTTGGGATATATGCTGATACATCATTACCCTGTGTCTCAATGATTGGGAGAGCTGTTAGTGACCCTGAACCATAGTCAGAATTGAGTTTTGCAGCACGCTCAAGCAATCTAGAATGAAGATAAAACACATCACCAGGATAAGCTTCTCTTCCTGGAGGTCTACGAAGAAGCAGTGATACTTCACGATATGCGTTGGCATGCTTACTGAGATCATCATAGATGATGAGAGCGTCTTGACCATTGTAGAGGAAGTATTCTGCAATCGTCACACCAACATATGGAGCAATATACTGCATCACGGCAGGACTACTCGCCGGCGCTGACACGATCGTAGTATATTCGAGCGCTCATGCTGCCCTGAGCTGCTCCATGATTAGCTTGACTTTGGATTCCTTCTGACCAATTGCAACATAGACACACTTCACGTTTTCAGATTTCTGATTGATGATAGTATCAATCGCAATAGTAGTCTTACCGGTCTGTCTATCTCAGATAATCAACTCACGTTGACCTTTACCTACTGGGATCATCGCGTCGATTGACTTCACACCAGTCGCAAGTGGCTGATCGACACTGTGACGAGTCATCACACCAGGAGCAATACGCTCTACAGGATATAAGTCAGATCACTTGATTTCTCATAAGCCATCGATTGGCTCACCAATCCCGTTGACTACTCTACCCAAAAATGCTTCACCAACATTGATCTTGAAGATCTCACCACTTCCTGTCACAGTCTGTCATTGTGTGAGCGTATGATATGCTCCAAGTACTAGTACACCGATCTGATCTTCAAGTAAATTAAGAACCATACCCTTGAGTCAGTTTTCAAATACAACAATCTCTCAGAACATAGTATTACCCAATCATGAGACAGTAGCTACACCATCTTTGATCTCAATAATCTCTCCTTTTAGAGACATCGTATCAGTGAGTTCAACAGATGCAATTTGTGCTTCAATTTTGGACATAAGATCAGAGACAACAGACATATAATGATATTATCAATATAAATATATACTTGCCAATATAGTGATATCATAAATCAATACAATACTACTATCAGTTCAAATTTCATTTATATACTTCCTTTGCTCTCCTCTGTGCAATACTATGATCCACAATTGGGGTGATGTAGTTGAGTCTATATGTTAGTGGATCATGAAATTTGAAGACTGATTCACCCACAAGTTCTGGAAGATGTTTGGTGATATACTCGCCACTAGGATCAAACCTCTGTGCTTGTAGAATCGGTGAAAAAATTCTCAATGGTTTAGGATCTGCTCCTACACTTGCTGATCGCTGTCGGTTTCATACGTTTACATTACGATCGTAATCAATCAGATAACGCGCAAAATGCTGCTCTCCCCACCTCCAATCAATCAATAAATCTTTAGTCAAGAAGCTTGCTACAATCATACGAGCACGTCAGTGCATCCAGTTTTCCTGTTTGAGTTGTCTCATCGCAGCATCCACAATCGGATATCATGTACGACCACCGCACCAAGCCTGGAACATCTCATCATCATTTACCCACTGAATATCTCTACGCTTCTCTTGAAACTCTATATCAATCGTCTCTGGAAAATAGTGCGCAATATGTTGCCAAAACTCTCTCCAGGCAAGCTCGGATATGTATGCCTGACGCCCAGCAGATAATAATGATATATCCTTATAGTCACCACATACCCACTCATAGATCTGTCTAATAGATATGAGTCCAAATCTGACATAAGGTGAGAGTCTACTTGTCCCATGGGTAACATCTAATCCATTGCGAGTCTCATCATATCTCTCAAAATCAAATGATGACAAGGTATCTTTCCATCCATCTATTAGTCGATGCTGATTCACTCATGGATTGACTTGGTCTAATACATCATCGAGATGGGTGATGGGTAGCTCTGGCGTAATAATTTGTCAGTCAAAAGCTTGTGGCTTTCTCTTCTCCACTTTCTGCCAAAGCTTGTAAAATGGAGTAAATACCTTACGTTGCTCCACTGCTCCCGGCTCAACGAGTAGGTAATCATCACATAATGTGAGACTCTTATTGTTGCTACTCAAGCTCTTTTTAATCTGCAAATCTCTTGATACTGCTCCCCAACCATAACTACGATTAACAAACACTCAATCCACATCAAAATGAGATACTAAGTCAGATATCACTTGCACACTATCACCATACAATACATATAACTGTGATCCGAATAAATGTAACTCACGATCTAACTCACGAAGCATGTCTATCAAGAATCCAACTCTTGGATCAGACTCGGGTCACTGTGCAAGAATATGTTGATCAAAGACAAAAATCGGAATAATCTCATCTGATTGTCTGCATGCTTGAATCAAAGCAGTATTATCCTGTACTCTGAGATCTTGACGAAATCGTACAATACTACGACCTAGTTTCATGTCTGAAATTGATTGAGAATAGAATCTGGAGCAATCTGACTGTCAGTGTCTGCTGCTGCTTCTACTGTCGTACCACTATCAATCGTTGCCGTCATCTCATTAATATCATCAGATGCAGTAGGTAGATATGGTACAATTACTCCAGCAAGAGATGCAAGGATAATACCAATTACCATCAGCCATAAAGTAACTTTGATTCGTTTTGGTTTTTGATAATGAGACATAGTTTGTAAAAGTAGAAAAGTGGATAAAGTGGATATGTATCTTTATTTTGTAATGATTACGAGATTATTTTCCAGCACAATCAACTGATCCTTAGTCATCTTGGTGACAATCTCATCAAACTGTGCACGATCATAATCTCGAGGAACAGCATATGTAACAAATAAATCATCCAGTGTAGTCTGACCAAATTTGAGGAGATGCTTGAGAATGTGAGACCTAACTCGCCTCGTAGATCCCTTGAATTGTGATTGTTTTGCGTTGATGCGGATATTGGACTTGTGCATCGCAAGCTCAGCTGCTCCATAATCCATGAGCGCAGTATGCCGCAATCTCGACTGACCAATGGGTATAAACTGTGAGGCAAATTCAACCAAGTCAGACTCTTTCATCTTCATTGTTTCTGGATAATGATGAAACCATACACGCTTGATATTGGTATCCAAGACAGGATGTGGGAGATTATATGCAAAGCTTGAGATCGCATGAGCAGTATACAGGCCTATTCATGGTAGTTTCATAAGGGTTTGCGAGTCTGACGGTACTACTCCATCGTATTGCTCGCTAATAATGCGACAAGTCTCACGCAGTCTGAGAGCACGGTTATTATATCATAGTCATTGTCGTAGCTGAAGTAGTGTAGGAGTGTCCACTTGTCATGCTTGTTGAATGGTAGGTAGTGCTTGTATCCATCTGTGATAGTACTGCACCACTCTACTGATCTGCGTCTGATGACTCATAATCTCACTCACCAGCACATGATATGGATCATTATCTCTTCTCCACGGCAAATCTCTGGCATGAGTTTCAAACCAGTTGAGGATGTATTGTTGAAACTGTAAAATTTTCATTATTTTATAGATTACGGTACATTTCTTCAAATATCCTTTGCAAGGATGGAATATCTTTAATTCTTATTTCTTCAAAATTAGGATACGAGTTTTGTAATTCCTCAAAACTTTTCGCCAATCATTTGAGAGAGTCCCTATTATCACTAATTCCTTTTACAGCATCTTCAATACTCATACTTGGTAATCCTATCAAAAGTTCTAATAGTTTCATCTGATATATCATAAAATAATAAAACATTATATTAATTACTACCACTAATCACTCCTCTATACTGACTAATGTAATATTCACGATCTATTTGCTTATTGGTTTCTCTATCTTTGATCGTTCTGATCACACGACCTTTGAGCCTACCAATCTCTTCTCTACGAATCTCCACAACTTTGTCAGTTTGCTTGGGCACAACAGAGAGGAGATATTTATTACCTCATACTTGTAGTGTCCTCATATAGATGGGTAATTCTGACCCATTGCGGATTTCAAGTTGCTTATCCATCTCATAGATCGCAGCATCATCTCCCACAATCTCAGTACCATAATATGCCTGCCATCGGTTACCATGGTTTTGGCGACGGGTCGTCTCGAGGTATGGATTGATGAGAGCATTGCGCCATACTTGTGTCGAGAAGCCACATACTCACTGATAGAACATATACTCTCACCCCTCACCAATACAATATCAATCAAGTCAGGCTAATAATTTATTCACATTAAATGATTGTCATGGTTGTAATATCACAGTACCAAACTCATCAAACGCACGCATAAAATTCTGCTTCGCACAACGACCATAATTGTCGATATATCTGTCTGACACATATCGTGTATAGCTCGAGATGATAGTATGGATACGTGCATTGCGTATCTGTGCTGCCATAAGCTCGTTGAATACAGATAGATCATCTCGATCACGCTGTGGAGATCGAATTAATGCCTGAGAAGTGTCTACGGTTTCTCGCTGAATACGAGAGCCGACATAGGTTTTATCCTTCAATTTTACATCGTATACTTCATCAAATCCACGAATATATGGAATTACTGCATCTACATCTACGATCAGCTGACTCGTCAAAGGATTCGCTTCGCCTGTAAACTCAGATAAAGGTGAGCCAAAATCTCCTGCCATCACAGTAGCAGTTACACAACATGATAAAAATATAGCAACAATATATCTCAACATTATTCAAGCATAGTTTTAATTATATTTACCAAAAGATATATTTTTAATTATTTATTTTTTTGTTTTAATTTCGTAACTCATCAAAATCGTAAAAAAGAGAGTCGACATAATAAATATTAAGATATATCAAAAGTTTATTCCGAATAAGTCAAAGTCAAAAAGATGATCACCTCAAGACCAATTATTTCTTCTTTGATTCCTAAAAGAAATATTTAGAGAAAAAATAGTTCATCCAACTAACGATAATATGAAATATATTAATACTTTTTTAAGAGGCACTCAAAACATAAGTAATATAAATTATAAATTATAAATTAAATCTTATCAATCGCTCTCGCTAACTCCCAATCTTTATCAGTCACAATATCTCATGCGTCGTGAGTCGTGAGCTCGATGTGAACACGATTGTAGATATTGGTCCAGTATGGATGGTGATTGTGCTCCTCTGCCAGTGAGGCTACCTGGTTCATCCAAGCCCAAGCCTGAGTGAAGTCAGCAAAGACATAATCACGAGTAAGTTTATTATCAATTTCAGTTCGCATGACTTGACTGTAACCATTACTCACTCAACATCAAGATGATCTACAAGATTTTGGATTTCTCTATCAGTTGCTCTCTCCATAATTCTTCACTCAGTCATTGATCGTCCTTAACATCAAAAAGCTCCATAGATTGGCTCAAACTCCACTCACCAATACTATCTCTACATAGCTGCTCACAGTATGCTCATACTCACAACTTCTGACCTAACTCATGTGCCAGCACACGGATGTATGTACCGCTACTAACTCTATATTGTACCGTCACCAACGGATAGTTATAATCTAACAACTGTGCACTATGCACTGTAACCTCCTTCGTCTTAAGTTCTACTTCCTTCCCCGCACGAGCAAGTTTGTACGCTGGTACACCATTGATCTTCTTGGCAGAGAAGTTTGGTGGCATCTGGTGATAGATCTGGACTTGGGATGTGATCAAATCTTCCACTTGGTCAAAACGAGGAACTACATCAGAACAATGATGAATTGGTCACTCGCTATCCATCGTCTCACTCGTCTCTCATAGCTTAATCACTGCAGTATAGGTCTTATCCATGCCCATATATTGATCAATTAGGCGAGTATACTCACGCCCCACCGCCACAATCATGAGACCATGAGCAAAGGGATCCAACGTTCAGGCGTGTCAGATCTTCTTAATGCCCAAAATCCTACGCAATCTTGCGATCACACCAAAGGAAGTAATCCCTATGGGTTTATTAATGAGGTAGATTCAGTCGAAGTTCATAGCTTATAATTTCATAAACATATTATTTCGGTGCATCTATTCCAGCCCACAGGTTCATTGTTCCAAGATCTGACAAACCTGAGTGTTTGAGCTGCAAGAATAGCTGCATCTTGTACGCTCCCAGGAATGCAAATACATAATCAATGAGGAAGACACTTCTCGCTGCAGTCTTACCACCCCACATCGTGATTTCTTCAGACCAAGCAGATTCAGTCAGACTAGTGATTTCTGCTGTAATAATAGCGAGTGACCTATCAAGCTCTGCACCAAACTGATCATAGCTAAAATCACTAAACTTACCTATATATTCCATGTATATTGTATCATCCATAGATCATGCAACCATCGCCATAATCTGAGCTGGAAATGACGAGATAATATAGTGTTCAAGCTCTTGAATGCTTCTCTGGGGATCAGTGAGCTTATGAATATGATTTGCTTCGCTTACCTTAGATCCGAGGTGCTTGAGGATATTGAATTCATTGGTAATACCAACGATGAGTTGTTGAGGTGAGTACATTGTGTGGAGTAAAATAAATACACAATAAATATAAAAATAAATATCCATTTTACAAGCTATATTGATATTCCCTATAATACAAAAACTAAAAAACCCTCTCAATGAGGGCTTACGTCTTAATACGTTATAATTGAGGATTTCAGATTTCACATGAAAGACTTATAAGGCAATTGCCGTACTCACTGATCATCAAACATATACAATTCTCATTGTATAATGAAGTGACTAGGTGTAGTATAATATAAAGTATTTGTTTTCATGATTATTCATTTTACAAAATAAGCAATATGTAAGGGTATATTAGTTTTTTGTATCTCTCATGAGAGATGTATTAAATATTCCACCTAAAGCTCAAATTACTACAGCAAAGAGGGTTGCTGTCCAGAATGACGATACGGAGAATCACACAAGTAGATAATCTGCTAACATAATCATCAAAACTGATATGATAAAGCTTACAATTCATAAACTTAAAACATTAATAGGGAATGAAAGTATGCGCAAAATATCTCAGACCGTACTATTGAGTAATGCTATGAGTATAGCAACGATAATTGCATCAATATAACTATCTACAGTAACTCATGGTATGAAATACGCACCTAATCATACGATAACTCATAGCACAAGAAACGTAATAATTCTATTAATCATAATAAAAGATTATATAAATAATTAGTGGTGTATATACGAAATTGTATGGTTTAATAATTCATATTTTTATCTCACTCTTTGCTCTCTTGATTATCTTCGTTATCAGTTTCATTACTATCCATTTCTTCATTTTTCATTTCATCTGTATTTCAAGCCGATCCTCGTTTCATATCTTTATTTGAACTTCACTCATTATTCATATGTGATCATTGTGCGCCATGGTTACTAGCAGAAGCAGAATTTGTATGTGACATAATAGAAGGGATAAATAAATAAATAGTTAGAAAGAATCGTCATTTTTATTTAGATTTGGAGGTTGAAGATTTTTTTTCTTCCGATTGCCCTTCTTTAGATCCTGATTGATTTTTACTAGATTCAGGACTTTTTGTGTCTGACTTAGAAGATGTGTTTAAGTCAGATCTAGAATCATTTTTTACGTTGTTGTTTGTAGTTGATTTCATAGGATGTGTAATAAATAAGTAAAATATGAATATATAATAAGAAATATTCACCAATTTGATTAATATTATGTATAAATACATAATAAGACTTTAAAAAATCATTTTATGATAACGACTATAAGGAGGATATGTATCTTTATATTTACTATAATTACGATATACAAAATATCAAATAATAGTAAAAATAAATGTTCATACAATACTGCTCATAATTGAATAAATAGTAATATCAGACAAAGACCAAAATATGTACTGAATAATCATAGTTAGAATAGCTCAAACAGTACTGATAACGGTATAAATACTATCATTTGTATCCTTAAAAGTATGAGCATTGTTGGTAGCTATATTAAATACTAACCCAACGATATATCATATAATAAAAGTAGATAAAATCATGATCAAAATAATAATAATGTAAATGTAATTTAATCTTCAGTAAAACCTATATTACTTGATCACAAATAATACATCATTTTACTGTTTATACATTAAGTCATTAATAATTACTTATTAAAGGTGGTATACCTATTCCCATGACCTTAAGCTTTCTTAACGTAGCAATTTTGGGAATAGTTTTTTTAGATTTAATCTTAGATATCATAGTAATACTTAATCAAGCTAACTGAGAAATATCTCTGTCAGAATATAGATTATTCTTTTGAAAAGTATTAATATTCTCTATAACTATATCTAAATATTCATCTTTACTCATGATATAAAATATTGAAATATATAGTGACAATAAAGTTAGAACAAGAGTTGCCCCATAGTTGAGATAGTAAAATAAGATTACATCTACATAACTTTAATGACCATTTATATATATCTCCAATCTGTATTCAACAATTATATCTATGTTCACGTTCTTTGTGATAAAGATGATAAAACTTATAATTTGTTCGATAAAACTTATTAGTCTCTTTCTATAAAAACTTCAAAATAAATCCGCTCAGTTAATTTCTAAGTTTAGTTATAGAAGGATCGAATCTTTTTATATAAGAATTCTACTACTAATAAATTAGTACGTTCAAATATTAAATATCTATCAGCTATAAAGAATTCATAACAGTATTTTTTATTTTTTATTGTGCACAATTTCCTTATACACAAAAATAAATAAATTTCAATACTTTGTGAATAAAATTGAATAAAAATACATATGTAATATAACCATAAGACCAGTATTTAAGTCTACTTAAGTAAAACTTATATATATCAGATATATTATGACATCAATCATTAAATATTTATAATAAATCATTTATATAAGTTCAGGTACTTGCTTCATCAAAAAAATCATCCATCAATAGAAGAGTCATAAATATAGCTAAATCATCTCTTTGGTATTTATTGTCGTATTCTATTATCTTGGACACCTCAAACGGATGACTAATCCTCGCGCTTATATTCATATTTATAGTGACAAATTGTATTTCAAACTTAATAGGGTTAGTAATTCACTCTTTACTCATATAAGTTCGAGTAGTATTGATTCATTTTCGATTTGTATTATATCTACTGGAATATGAATCATAGTAATTATTAACTAATGCCAAATGATATCATTTATGTTGCAAACTTAATACAATACTAGAAAAATTAATCCATAATTCATGTAGGTTTCTAAAAACTATACGAGCTCTACTAATATCATTACATATTAAATTTTGTGATGCCTTATATATTGCTCTATCCATAGATTTAACTTTACCATCAAAAATACCAATAATACCATCTTTATAATTTTTGCAAATCTTTTGCAAAGATTGGAAGTTATTGTAGTGAGAATTTTCTATAAATTCTCCAAAGGAATCATACGCTTTTTCTCGACTACATGGGCTCCAAAATTCAGAAGAATCTTCTACTATAGGTGAAATAGCCATAGGTCAAAGCTTATTCATACGACTTTTAAAAAGCTCTGCTAGTTCAAGAGTAAATTTACATACATCAAAATCATTATAAATTCTATTTGAACTTATAGTTCTATTTATAATTTGAAGTTCTCTACGTGAAGGTATGAACAAATTATTATCCTCACACTTTTGCAATAAAGACTTAATTGATCATCATATAGTATTAATCTCCTTACGGGACAATATATTACTCTAAAATAATAAAATTCACCTTAAGTAGTTTTGAATCTTGTAAACTCATCATAATAAAACCACTCTTTATCAATCTTTCACTGATCACTAATACGAAAAACACATAAATAATCTTCTGAGTAAGCTTGCTTAGTCCATATATCTACTCACTGTAAAGTTATTAAAGCATTGAAAAATCTTCAAATTGAATGTAAAGGTTTAATATTAAATGAGAGACTCGAAAGATCACTCAGATCAAAATAGTTTTTAATAATCTGTCTTTTTTCTAATAAATTAGAAGAGTTCCAACAATAGTAACTTTGTCTCGTAATAACATTTTCCTCATAGAGTTCATCCATAATGTTATCCATATTTCCTGCTATAATTAACTCAGTATAGCGTTTAATAAAGTGCTTCATTTTTTGTTTCATAATATTAATGAAAATTATAAAAATAATTGCTCTATAGATTACTATAATGGTAAGATATTTATTATAAATTTCAATAGGAAATTATCTACTATTACAAGCCTTTCCACAAATCTGTAATCATCTTAGTCGCAAAGCTAGGCCATGTATGAGGGTAGTAATATCATCGCGTATCATCTTCCGTATGCGGGCACCAGATCACTGGAGCATCGGCCATACATTCGTATTGCACACAGTGACTCTTGGCTGGAGCATCACGTACTGGTGTTGCACTGTTGATATCACAGTGGTTTTGTTGGAGTAATCGGTCACGAGCTCACACACCGCCTGCGTATGAGGCCAAGTTGTCATCAGGGTGATGCATGATCATCGCTGCTACTGGACCACTACAGTCACGACGAGTCACACTACCACCCACGGATCACATCCCACGGATTATATCACCGCGCGCGCAAGCCAAGGTATTGGTAAACCGCCCACCGAGACTATGTCAGATTACATAAATTTCATCTTGATTGATACAATATTTCTGACTCATCTCTTGTACAATAGTGTCAAAAAAGATCACATCATTGGTCGTACTCCAGCTACGAGTTGGTCATGCCTCGGGTAATCATGATGGGTATACAACAATTGCATCGCTCGCATTTCTATCTAGCTTATAGTATGCACGCACTTGGCTATTGGAATTGGTACGACCATGCCATGCAATGATAAGTTTAGTAGGCTTATCCTCATCATAACTTCTTGTAATATCAGTGATCGTATGACGGGCCACACCGTTTACCATAAACTCAGTGGGAGCAGAACTAGGTTTATCCAGTCCACATCATATGCTTGTTATGTCACGCTTATTTGTAAACTCTCTTGTGCCAGACTTCTCAAGCATGAGTTGATGAGTGAGATATGCCATCTGACCACGAGTCATCGCTTGATAGGGGTAAATCGCATATTTGCTAAAAATATTATTATTATGTGACCAAGCCAAAAAAGGCTGATACCAATTATCTCCCTTTCATTCTACTACTCCATGCCCACCAAAAATATTAATTGCAATCTTCAACCCCTCAGCAATCGTAACATTATTATTAGGTCAGAATAGCCCATCACCAATACCTTTGACCATCTTTTCTTTTGCTGCATAACAGATATATGGAGCATATCGTTCATTATTCACGTCATCAAAACAATCTCAACTCCCCTGTGTGAAAGAGAGTGGTTCTGAATGGGGTGCTGCTTCTAATACAATCTTCATCATCTCTGCACGAGTCATCGCACGGTCTATACCAAAACTACCATCTGGATAACCCTGAACTACTCACTCTTTTTGTAGATAACGAGCACCCTCTTCGTATGGATGTCATACAATATCCGTAAAATCAGCTGCTGAAGTAATACCTCAAATACAAACTAGTATCAAGAATAATCGTCTCATAGGATACTATAAAATAGTAAAAAACTATCTTATGATCATGATTCAACTGGGGAATGCAACTTTTTGTCAACTAGAAAAAACACCATGATTTCTCATGATGCATTTAGAAATTTTGTTTCAATTTATCTATCCCAAGGTGTAATAATCATACCGATCTCTGGCATTGTAAACTGTGCCTGAAGCTTTCCTTGCTCTTCTACAAGTCTCCATCACAGTAAGCTTGTTGTGCGCTCAATCGTAATGATTGCTCATTGTTCAATAATAATCTCTTCCGTATTGGTAGTTAGTTTGATAGGTTTGTTAACTTTTAAGACAGTATCATTGCTCAATGGAATATTTTGTACTGTTACAATACCATCATTTACAAGACTAATGAGTGATGTTTGCTCCTCAATTTCATGATATTCTTGGATTGTTTTATATTGTGATTTTGGTTGATATGAAGTTTTAGCAATATACATCGTATATCAACGATATCCATCAGCAGCGAAGTGCGCTGACAACAACTGTGGCTTTGATGTGATCTGTCATCTAATTGGATCCAAAATATAGACTTGATCATCAGTACCGATAAATACTACGGCTCTATGACCTTGCATCACTCCACCATTTGATCCTTTGTAAAAATACACATCAAAAATAGTGTTATGAGTTTGATCATATTGAGCCCAAACATCTGACTCAAATGCTGTTTTACTTGTAGTGATCATATGTCATCTTGCTGCTCCATGTAGGGCTAGTTTATATGCGTCACCTCTCGCAATATTACCTTCAGCGAATCATCCTGAACGATACGGGAGTCCGGTTAGATTGCTGATATTGATTCTTGCAATAGTTGAACATAAAATTGATCATCTTCCACCACCTTTGGCATATGACAAGATACTTGTGGGATCAATCTTATTAGATAGCATACCAGCTGCGACAGTGTTCGAAGTTCTGCTCACTTGAATGTTCTTAGATTTTTTTTGCTGTTTGGGTTTTAGAGCTAACTGTGATTCTTGTTGTACTTTTTGATCTACATTTTTCGATGCCTCTTGTTCTTGTTGCTTGATTCACGAGGCTGGCTCATCTAAATCTACATCCCATTGTCCCAGAGTGTTCTGCGGCAGTACAAATGTAGCTAAAATCATCATTGTGATGAATGTCTTCCAAACTTGGTTACCAATTGTAACATTGAAATTTGCATTAAGCGCTTTACTGTTTAAATACGAATACATACATAAAATTAGGGATAATACCGACACGTAACCCGACTCAACCATCATACAATACTATGACAATATAAGCTGCATCGCGGAGCATCTTTTTTTGGAGATACGTTATTATTCTATCATTTTAGTCTGACTGCGTCAATTTTGAATCTTATTTCAGTGTTTTAATGTTGCAGAAAGTAGTCTTTTTAATAAAAAAATAGTTTACTTATATAGATAATTATTTACAATAAAAAATTTCTTAGAAGAGTTTTTTTGAATCAAACCCTCAAAAATTCATGGGACGAATCCTATGATTTTGTAGCCTCATCAGGCAATGATGGTGTTCAATAAGCTATTCTAGAAAATTAGCATACTATAATGAATACATATATAATGATCCATAGTATGATGATTTTTAGTTTAAAATCAAGTTTGTCTATTTTTAGTGCTTCTTCTCAACAAGAAGGTTCAAAAAGTGTGACTTATTGCTACCAATAGTACGTCTATTGTATGGTTGGTTTTTTTGTAATTGCTGGAAAATACGCACTAAATCATACCGCTCTAGCGTAGCACTAGGACCAAACGACTCAATAAGCCATCAATCTTTTTGATGAGAAATACTCTTGATAGATTTTGAAGTAATAAATCATATCGAGATAGTCCAAGTTTCTGGAATAAATTTATCTTTTGATTTATGATCTTTTCTGTAATAAATTAATGTTCCGTGCTTACTATCAATGGCAAAACGATCGCCTGATGGTAAATCAAAAATCATATCTACACTAATTTTCTTCAATTCAATCAAATAGTGCTCTAAATTATTATTTTGTTGCATAACTTCATCATGCAAGTTAACAAGCAAGTCTTGTGTGGGAGTTTTCTCATAAGGTCATAGCTCTAGTCACATAGTAATTAATTATTCTAGTAAATCATGCTCTTAAAGACTTTGTAACTCGAATAAGTAGTAACTTCGTATCAGACTTTACAGCATTTACTTATTCCTCTATAATCTCAATTTTTGCACCCAATTTATTGAACTCATCGACAATATTTGGGAAACGACGGAAGATATACTTATAATTGACAAGTTTGCTAGTACCTGGAGCAGCCATGGCTGCAAGCAATAATGCATAGGAAGCTTGGATAATATCAGTACACACCAAATCTGCTGACTGAAACTCGGTAGGGCCGCTGGTCATGACAGATACTGGGTTCATCATTGTCATTTGTCATTTCATCTTGGCGATTTCTTGGACAAAAAACCACCCATACTCATACATCAGATTATCCCAGATCGCTACTCACTCAGCTTTGAGTGCCAGCACTGCGCACGTATGTACAAAATCTGGCGGGAGAAGTGGCCACTGCATTGCATGAACTCTAAGCGGATCTCATTTGACCGTCTTCTCAATCACCAAGTGCTGCTCACGAGGTACAAAAATAGTATCAGTATCGCGATCTACTACTACACTGACTCACATCTTACTAAATACCTGCAGAATAAGACCCATATGCTGGGTTGCTGCCTGATGAATTGTAATCTCACCACCAGTCATGATCGCTGCTGCAATAAGTCATCATACATCCAAATGGTCAGATACTACTGTCCACTCTACTCACCCCAGTGATAAAACTCATGTAATCTCAAGTCTATTGGATCAGATACCAGTAATCTGAGCACCCATCGCAATGAGCATATGGCATAGGTCTTGGGTATGAGGCTCACATGCTGCATTGTAGATGATTGTTGTACCTGGTACTTTTGTAGCTGTGATGATAAGATTCTCAGTAGCTGTCACTGATGGAAACCACTGTCGAATCTCTTTGGCTTTCAGTCAGTCAGACTCAAGCAAATATTCACCATGCACATGACTATAAGTCGCACCAAGCTCAACCATTCCTTCGATAAACGCATCCATTGGACGAGTCCCGAGTTTACATCATTGGGGTGTGGGCATACTAGCCTTACCAAATCTGAGTAAAAGTGGTCATAGGTACATCGCACTGGCTTTAATCTTATCACCAAGTATTGCGTCAATGGCATAATTATTGACTCCGCTACAATTGATTTTAAGAGATGTCTGGTTATTGAACCACTGATAGGATCCACCAAGCTTCTCAAGAATCTGAAGCATTGTGAGCACATCGCTACTAGTTGGTGCATTATGGATGATGACATCTTCATCAGTAAGCAGAGCTGCTGGGATGAGCTTGAGAATACTATTTTTGTTTGCTACTGGGGTGACGTGACCCATCAGTGGGCGACCTCCGTGAACAAGCATATGTGACATAATAAGTTTGTAAGATTATAAAGTTTGTAAGGTACATAATGAAATTTTACCACCACACTATAATTATATTGTAATCAAGTTCAAACTCCGAGTTGCAATAATGTACTCAATCAATTATAATCAAACATCTTTAGTAGTTATCAACAGTCATGAAGTCAGATGTGATGCAACAACTCCTCAAAAAAGAATCAAAACATATGGATCAACTCCATGATATTGTTCAACAAACTATCAAAGAAGAGGAACTTACTATGAATAATCTTCTTCACCCAATACAAGAAAAAAGAAGTACAGTAGATATAGTTGCAGATGGAATTACAGCATTTAGTGGTAGTATGTCGTTTTTGTTTATCAATGCAGGGTTTTTTGCAATATGGATCTGACTCAATACACTACCACTCGGTATTAAAGCATTTGATCCGTATCCGTTTGGATTTCTGACTATGGTCGTATCACTTGAGGCAATCTTTTTATCCTGTTTCGTCTTGATCAGTCAGAACCGCGAATCTCAGAAAGATAGAGCAAGAAACGAAAATGATTATCTCATTAACGCTAAAGCAGAACTTGAAATTCGCGGACTACATCAGAAACTAGATGATGTAGTCGAAGAACAGTTTAAAACACTGTATCAAACCCAAGAAGCCCAATATAAACTCCTCAAGCAAATTGAGAAAAAACTAGAAAAATAAGTCTATCCATATTCTTCATCACTTGTGTGGCTTCTTGCCACAAACATAATATCCTTGATTTTTATCTCTGCTCAAAGAGTCTTCTTAGTTCTTTCTCATAATTTTCCAATAATCTCTTGTTTACGGATAAAGATTTGATGATTGAGATGCGAGTCAGTAGAAAAAATCATAAGCTTACGATATTTGTAATAGCCAAAAATTTCTTGTCATAGCTCTTGTCATAGCCGAACAATAAGCTGCTGTCCAAGCATTTGGTTAGTAAATGCCTTATTACTTACAGCAAATGACATAAAGGTCTTCATCATTATTCATTGATAATTTTATGCATCAGTACGAGCTGAACGATGTTACTCATCAGTGCCGTGCCTCATACAGAGATAAATGGTAAGGTCAGTCAGGTATTGGGTAATACACTTGTATTGACTCCCATATTAACAAACGCCTGTATAACAATCAGCGATATCAGTCAGACTCCGAAGGTACGATAATACGGATCTTGAATCTTCCTCAATCTAATCACCATCTGATACGCAAGCAAGAAATATAATGTCAACAAAATACCATTACCCAAGAAGCCAATTTCTTCACTAAATGCGGCAAAGATAAAGTCTGACTGAGCTTCAGGTATATATCCGAACTTCTGGAGTCACTTACCATATCATTTACCAAAAACTCATCCACCTCAGATCGCCATGAGAGCTTGTTGTTGTTGATATCATACGGCCTTATTGGTTACATTATCTTCTTCACTAAACACAAAGAATGATAACCTCTGTCTAATATAGGTAAACTGAGTCGCAGCAATCACCGCCACCAATAGTCACAATATCATCGAAGATACAACAAATCTCTTCTTGCCTCATCCATACCAATACATCAATAAAGCCAAAAGCCCTAAAATCATGATAGTACCAAGATCTGGGATCAAGAGGTAAACAAATAGACATATCCCTACCATAATCAAGAATGCAATATATCACCTAATATCTGTCAGAAGCTGTCTTTTACGAATAATCCATGCTGATAAGAAGATTACAAACCCAAGTTTAAAGAATTCTGATGGCTGTACCGTTCCTAGTCATGGCATACTAATCCAGTTACGAGCTCATTTACCAAATGAATCTCAAAGTGGTGTAAACACCAATAACTGAAATAACAATAATACCAAAAAAATAATAATATAATACCTTTTATACCAGGCAAGCGGGATCTTATACACAATAAACCCCATCACTAGTCATATTAAAATATTTCTAATATGACGGAAAAAATAGAAGTAATTGGTTGGGTCTCACTCCCACGTACCTCTTCTAATTCACTCTAAGGAAGTGGTAAATGATTCATAAATACTCACACTATATACTGCCAAAACACCAAACAATATCAGAAACCCTCCTATTCGTAAAATACTATATGTTGTTTGTTTTTTATCCATCAAATGTTGTAAGATAACTACTTTGATTCTTGAGCAACAGTGAATACCCGAGAGGATGTTAATTTTTTAATCAAGATTGCTGACAGACTCTTTGATATTGTTGGGCAAGATTAGTATCTGACTTGAGATGCGCATCAAATGTGTCTATCGAGTACATCACTGAACTGTAGTGTTTACCCCCAAAATATTCTCCGATATGCTCAAATGTTCGCCCAAAATGATGCTTGGCACAATACATACCACACTGACGAGGCATCGAAATATGCTTTTTCTTACTATCACTACAAATATCTTCTCGTGACACATCCCACACGTCACATACCACTGCCATCACATCGTCAATACGAGGTCCTACTGACTGTAACTGAGATGGATGGCCTGCTCATCTCTTAGTTTGATATCATAGCATGGCGAGGCACTCAATCACATCGTCACGTGTAATCTCGCGATGCAGGATATGATGCTTAGTAGCAAGCGTATTAACTGCTCACTCTAACTCTCTGACATTGTCTACGATTGTTTTAGCGATTAGTTCTACAAATTCCGAAGAGATGGGTAAATCCTTAGTCTCTGCCTTAGAGTGTACAATGGCGGCTCTGGTCTCAAAATCTGGCATATTGATCTCACATGTTGTACCAAGAGCAAATCTGGTAGTAAGTCTTGCCTCAATCAAAGTTAGCTCACGAGGTGGACGATCTCCTGATAAGATCAACTGCTTACGATGCTGGATAAAGTCATTGAAAATCGTGAAAAATATCTCCTGACACTTGTCTTTATTGGCCAAAAACTGAACATCATCCACAATCAACACATCTACTCCATCAAATTTACGCTTATATTGATCAAGTTTGTTCTTCTTAATCGCAGCAATAATATCATCCACAATCTTAGGTGTCGGTAGGTATACTACTACCTTATCAGGATATCTTTCAATGATACGATTGGCTGCTGCTTGGAGTAGATGGGTCTTACCTAATCATACATGTCCATGGAGGAAAAATGGATTATACTCTGACCCAGGAGCCTGTGCAATACGCTCCATGAGGGTATATGCAAATTCATTGTTTGCTCAAACAATATAGTTGTCAAATTGGAATCTACGATCAAATAACACACCGAAATAATCAGTAAGCATGTCACGATCTACAGTAACTTGTGAGTTGCGAGCAATAGGTGATGCACTATTAGAGCTAAGGGAAGCATTGGCAACTCAGTTTGCATCAGCACCGTTGAGTAGTATTTTTTTGAGATCTACTGGATGATGATCATGTAGTGTTGATACAACTTTAATACCCGCTCAATATTGTGGATTATATACTTCTCTGATCGCTTTTTGCAATAGTTCTCCGAAGAACTTCTTAACCTGAACTAAGATAAACTCGTTGGGTACACCAATCACAACACATAGATCAGATTCATTGATTTCACTAATACATGCTTGACCCAGAAATGACACGATCTTCTTAGGATCGGTCTGTGTTTCGAGATATTTGATAATATCTAATCGTATGGTGCGGTAGTGTTGTTGTTGATCACTCATGTAGATAACATCGAACTATAAAAGGAATCATATAAGTACGAATTAGTCCTCAAACTCGACAGCCACTCTTCTGCCTCTAAAATCACTAATCAAGAAGATAGTCAAACCAGCATGAATCATCATCCAGATCGGCATATAGGATATATATCATAGTACTTTAGGATCAGGAATATATTGTCAGACAATGGTAGTAATATTGAATGGATCAAGTACTCCGATACCCCATACAATCACCGCAAGCGTAAATAAGATACTAATCGCTGTCATAATAACTACAATCCGCATCACAATGAAGCGAGGAAATGGTAGGTGATCTGTACTAAAATTCGTCTTCCATCTTGTAAATAGAGTAATCATACAGAATAGATATATCACTATCACAATACCAACCTTATACTGAGAAAGAAAATTATATGTTGATACATAGTTGTTAGTTTTATTTGCTAGTTGAAGACGTACAATATTTTGTAAAATCAGATCAATCGTGCTGCTCAACGCAAGACATAACATACTCAAAATATAGTTACCTACAATCATACGCAGCATTCTCTCCATACCCATCGCAAGAGAAAAGATCACCAACACACCCAGTACTCCTAACGCAAAATATTGAATATTAGACATGAGATATATCTGACTGAGATAAAATAAAGCTATGCTTTTATTTCGCTGCGACGGACCTAGTGGTTCTTATGCAGTAAAGTTTTCCTCAGACTATTGATGTGATCCCAAATATCAAGTCTATTCAAATAACAATGCCGAGTTAGTAAATAATGCACGTAATTCATTTTGAACATTAGGTGAAAATCTTTTGGAGCAACTCATTACATCTCGTAAGTGATCTGTGTATACCATAAAAGCAATTTCTCATCTTACCATAGCATTAAATCTACGCTCAAATAGTCGTTCAATCTCCCTATGTGTCACTCCTCAGTGATGTACAAAAAAATTAAATAAGTTATGAGAAAATCCCTCTATAAATGCTAATTTATTTGCTTGATTAATATAGTATGTTGTTGGTGCAGTCTCAATAGAAGATTTAATCATTATATGAGCAGATTAGTTAATTATATAAATTTACATATAATCATTTTATACTTTAAGTCAATATATAGCTATGTATTGTTTTCAATCGATAAATCACTATATTGATGTTTCGTGTCAATCAATTATATTCTTTATCTATCACTTTCAATAATGAATTATCAACACAAAAAAACTAAAATCGTATGTACCATCGGTCCTGCAAGTTGGACAGAAGAGAAACTCGTAGCGCTGTACCAAGCTGGTATGAATATTGCAAGACTTAATTTCTCTCATAAAGACTATGACGAAAAGAAAATGACCGCAAATCTTGTGCATCGCCTCAACTCTGAAGGTAAAACAAAGTTTACCCTTGCTCTCGATACTAAGTGACCAGAACTACGTACTGGTAAACTCGAATCACCTCTTGTGTATGAAAAGGGGGAAATTTTCCCTCTTACAATTGATCTTAGTCAACAGGCAGTCAATAAAGCAATGTACTGTGACTATGAATACCTTGTTGAAAGTGTAAATGTAGGAGATGTGATTAAAGTAGAATCTGGACTAATGGATGTTACTGTACTTGCAAAAGTAGACGACAAAACTCTTACGGTTCAAGCTCAATCAGGTGCAACTATCAAATCATATAGACACATCAATCTTCCGGGTATCAAAATCAAGCTTCCAGGATTTACCGACCAAGATAAGGAAGATATCCTCTTTGGTATTGAAAATAAGTTTGATGTAATCTTTATGTCATTTGTGAGAAATAAAGATAACTTGGTTGAAGCTCGTCAATTCTTGGATGACAACGGTGGAAGTCAGATTAAGATCTACTCAAAAATTGAAAACCAAGAAGGTATGGATAACCTTGAGGAAATTATTCAATACTCTGACTGAATCATGATCGCTCGTGGAGATCTCGGTATTGAAGTTCCAATCGAGAAGTTACCTACCTATCAAATGGAAATGCTACAGAAAT
Organism: bacterium; assembly: GCA_043772005.1. Taxonomy (GTDB): domain Bacteria; phylum Patescibacteriota; class Gracilibacteria; order Absconditabacterales; family Absconditicoccaceae; genus JAYSSF01. The sequence continues at coordinate 104,204 of JAYVGP010000021.1, read as the reverse complement.
GTAAGCTTGCCGGTAAACCTGTGATCATGGCAACTCAACTCATGGAGACAATGATGAAAGAACCATATCCAACTAGAGCTGAGATCTCAGATGTCTACCATGCAGTAGTAGAGTGATCTGATATGATCATGACTAGTGGCGAGACTGCTCTTGGAGATTATCCTGTTGAGTGTATCCAATATATGTCTCGTATCGCATTGGAAGCAGAAGCAACTTTAACTTACCAGCACTATGACTTTATTGGTCACGAAGATAGCGAAGAAAAACTACAACGCAAATATCTCGTCAAAGCAGCTACTGATCTATGTGATAATACTGAGGCGAAAGCTCTCATATGCTTTACTAAGTCTTGATTCTTACCACAACTTGCAAGTGCCTATAGACCAAGTGTACCAGTATATGGTTTCACAAGAAATCACGACGCGCGAGCAATGATGAACATGTATTATGGTGTATATGGTCAGATGATGACTGGCGCTAATGAAGGTATCGAGATCAATGAAGCACTCAAGCTTCTCGTAGATCAAGGGTCACTATCAACAGAAGATACAATAATTGTACTTACTGATACACACAGAAACGAATATCATGCTCCATCATTACATATTATGAAGGTTTGAGAACATATCTCATAACATGCATTAAAATATATCAAAAAAAACCTAGTTAAGTAACTAGGTTTTTTTATATAATAAAAATAGATAATTAATTGACATATAATAATCTATTTAAATAAAAGATATTTTTATTAAAATCGTAATAGTATTTTTTAATCAAAATTAAATGAATTTTTCTACAAATATCAATAGGTCTATAGATTATCATGAAAACTGATGATTTACTAATCAGTACCCATCAAACAACATATATACTAATTTTATATTAAAGCCAAAAAAAATTAAGGATGGTTATTAAGTAATATGAAGATTTAATGCTGTTTTTAACAAACATTATCTTATCTCTCAACCGTTTATTACTCGATCTAATGATCCATTATCAGTTAAATTTATCGAACAATATTATAAATTTAGTTGTAGATATACTAATAGTGATTGGTGATTTAATATAAATCAAGAGTGGCCTTCTCTCAATAAAGAGTGAATTAATAAGATATGCGAAGAAATGTGAATAGTAAATATATCTCAGCTAATAGTATATCCGTTTTAGAGCATTATGAAGGAAATAAAAATAGTGAATATATTAAACCAACACATGATCTTATCTGTCAAATGGCTCTTATGTCTAACTATGGCAATAGTATGCCACAATATCTTAGTGCTTCACACTAAGTATAATCTACAACCCCTACAATTATATTTAGATCGCCTCTATGAGAAATTTGGTATGATAGCACTTAACGATGATAATGACTTTCAGATAACTCCTATATGAGCACTATTCCTCTATATTTGCAACCCTAATGATATATATATATCTTAAATCTTCTTAAGTTCCTTCTTCGCAAATTTAAGCAACTCTTCCTTTTTATTTCTACTCGGATCACCTAGTACATACTCCAGACACTTTTGAAGGATTTTTCCTAATGCCTTGGAGGGTTGTATCTTAAGAGACTCTATTAATATTTGCCCATCAATTTCAAGTGAAGATAGAGTAATCTGACCCTCATCATGGTAAATCTTGTCGAGCATGATTCTCAGTTGTTCGGGTCCATTGAGCTCTGCTTGTGACTGAATGGGATTATAGTGTCATAGCCTATCTCACTCCATCACGTCGAGCAAGTCTTGCATCTGCTCATAACTACTCTCTGCGAGGAGTGTGCGTAATTTCTTAATTTGATTTTCAGGCTTTGCCATCAGGATCTGTCATGGATACATATGGTATTGTACTAGCCGTGCAATGTGGTCGATCTCAGCATTGCTAAATCATAGTGCTACAAAATCTCTCCTCACAAAGTCAGGACCACAAACTGTATGATTGAGCCAACTCCCATGGACAAGTGTCATCTCCTCACGAGTCAGGCCAATGTCATATAACTTATACTGCTCTACCTTACCTACATCATGATATAACATTGCTAGTTTGACGAGGTAGTTGTCATTGAGCTTCTGGAGATGCCATAGCGTCATAAGCGTATGATGATAGGTGTCGAGCGGATGATATCTCACAGGCTGCTCGAGTCACTTGATCTTGGCAACCGAAGGAAATACAAGAGAAAGTAATTTGAGTTCGTCCAATAGTGCCACATAACCAAATGGATTCTTCATAGAGAAAACCTTGATAATTTCCTGCTTGATGCGTTCCTTAGCGAGATACTGCACAAGGAAGTGATATTTCTGCATACTGCGCCATGTATCACGGTGAAAATCCCACTGGATCTGACTGATTTGGTTGAGTGTATTGACAAATCTTAGTCATCTCAAGATTCTGAGCGCATCTTCGTGGAAGCGATGATCTGGTTCTCCGACACACCTGAGTGTTCCTTCGCACAGATCCACAAGTCACTGATATGGATCAACAATTAAGTGAATAACTGAGAGTTGATAGTTGATAGTTCAAAATACATTTTTAGCCTCTTCACCATTTTTCCCCTTCTCAGGGATTCGCTGTTGCTTAGCCTCTTTCAGTCTCTCAATCATCTCATGATTACATACACACAGCACCCCGCTTGCCTCATCATACCAATATCCTTGTTTCACATATTTCTCTATATCAAAGTTAGTTTCTAGAGTTCATAAAATATTTTCAGGCTTTGCTCCCTCTTTAGCATCTTTTAGCCTCTTATAATATAAACAGTTAATCGTAAAATCTCTCCTCTTCGCATCATCTAACAATGAGTCAGACCACTGAATCTCTCATGGATGACGAAAATCCTCATAACCTCATTCTTGACGAAATGGTGTAATTTCATAGTGAATTTTTCATCCTCTCACCATCGTCATCGTCCCAAACTTCTCTGTCCTAAACGTGGAAATACTACTTTTATCAATCATTTCCCACCACTGATCCGGATGATATGGACCAGTGATATCGACATCGACGATCGACTTATCAATTCACAAGAGCAAATCTCTCACCACTCATCACACAAGATAAAAATTTTCAGTCTGCATCTGAGACTGAAGCCATGTAGTATGTTCATTGAGTTGAGTAAGACGAGAAAAATTGAGCATTAGTAACTAGTGAAAACATAAATTTACTATAGTATTACAGATTTAGCATCGCGGTACAAGTAATCATTTTATAACATAGAAAAATGAGTCAATTATCTTTTTATTTAATTAGAGATACTACCAGTCTATGCATTCAATTTAAAACTAATTTTCCTTGTAGTAGAAGGTAAAATCATGATGATGCAGGGGATACTTTTTTTGATTGATAACATATGGCGGACCTCAATAAGTACAATAATATTGTCATCGACACTAACTACAGCAAACTAATCATCGGATGAGGCTATCCTACATACGACCACCTTTTGCCTCATGGTGAAAAAACCAAAGTCTGACTTATTGACCGTGCAATGGGACGAGTATTTGCAACTCCGCATCAAGTGCCTACCTCTACCAACAAAAGTCAATCTATTGATACTAAAACTTGAACCGCTCCCGATCTCACATCTACATGAGCACAAATCTCCGCTAGCTATGAGATGCAGGAACAAGTCAGACAGCTTCTCTCCATTGCTGATGATAAATATCAAGATACTTTGCTCAACTCAGATCTGAGAAAGTACCTTCTTACTGTTGAAAAAGATTTCTTGTCAGCAATGCAAGATTATAAATCTCATATTGCACCCTCATACTGGCAGACTAATCCTGGTAACTTCCAACTTTCGGGAATCTTTGGTAAAACTTATTATGTACAGAATTATCCATCATATACTGATTTTCTCTGGACGAGAGATGTGTTAAACTTCTACGGTAAATGGGATGCGACACGGTTTATCTATCCATCAGATGAAAGCACTATTGCAGCGATGATGAAGCGTCGTGCTACCCAACTCAAAGCCGAGATGTCTGACTTACTGAACAAGGGTATTACTCTCGATGCAGATCTGGAAGTCGAGTATAGAGATGTCGAAAACATCAGACAAAAACTCACCACCAAAGAAGAACGCTACTTCCAAACTGCAATGTATATGACCATGTACCATGCAGATGCAGGTAAGCTGAGTGAAGAATCCAAAAAGTTGGAGCAAAAAATCACTGGATTTGGTCTAAGAATCAAACCTGCAACACAACGTATGGATCAATGACTAACCAGTACTCTCCCACTGGGAATTGATGATTTAGGTATTTCTCGTAGTGCCATTACCACATCATTGGCTGGTAGTTTCCCATTTATTTCCAGTGATTTGATCGACGATACAGGGATCTTATATGGGGTTAATCTGCATACTGGAGGACTCATCATCTTTGATAGATTTAATGGTAAACTACCAAATGCTAACTCAGTCGTGCTTGCGACATCTGGTGCTGGTAAATCATTCACTGTAAAGTTAGAAATCCTCAGATATCTCCTCCATAATATCGATGTAATTGTGATTGATCCTGAAAATGAGTATCAGTGACTTGTGGATAAGGTAGGATGAACCTATGTTAATATTGCGATCAATAGTAGTCAATATGTAAACCCGTTTGATCTCCCCCCAAGAATCGAGGACGTTGAATATGGCCCAGGAGATCTCCTCAGAAGTCAGATTTTGGGATTATTATGACTAATTAGTACCTTGATTGGTTGAACTACTCCCGAAGAAGAAGCACTTCTAGACAAAGCACTCCAATCTACTTATGCACTCAAGGGTATCACGTTTGAAATTGATGATTATAGTAGCTTCACACCACCACTCATGCAGGATCTGATGCAGGTTTTGGAAGGTATGGAGTGAGGAGATAGACTTTCAGTCAGAGTAGCCAAATATGTCACTGGTACCTTTGCTAAACTATTTAATAATTATACTAATGTAGATCTCGATAACTGACTTACTGTATTTAGTATCAGAGATTTAGAAGATAGTCTCAAGACTCCTGCGATGTATAATATCCTCAACTATATCTGGGCCAAAGTTAGATCTCATAAGCGTAAAAGACTACTCGTGGTTGACGAAGCATGGATTATGCTCCAAACTGAGGTATCAGCTGAGTTTCTGTATGGTATTATCAAGCGTGCTCGTAAATACGGCCTATGAGTCACTACAATCTCTCAGGATGTAGATGACTTCCTCAAATCTAGCTATGGTAAGCCGATTGTGACTAACTCAGCACTACAAGTCCTCCTTAAGCAATCTACTGCTAGCATCAAATCCCTCGAACAAATCTTCGGACTTTCTGAAGCAGAAAAAGAAAAACTTGTCTCATCTAATATCTGAGAAGGACTATTCTTTGCTGGTAATCAGCATGTTGCAGTCAAGATTCTCGCATCAGATTACGAGAAGAGCTTTGTGAGTAGTAATGTGAAATAATTACTATTTACTCCAATTCACGATCTCTCCTACAATCTTCGTCAAGCTCTGTCCACGATTCGTCAAATGATATGATTCATAACTGCTTTCGGCAGTTTTTCTTTTTTCTATAAGACCAAATTCGATCAACTCCTGGAGCTTATCAGTGAGAGATTTATTATTAAGATTATAGCATGATGATTTAATCTGACAAAACTGATGATGTCATTCGCCCATAGATTTGAGAATTAGCATTACACCACGCTTACTAAGCAGATTAAACGTATCGTACACAGGGCAATTTGGTCATTCATGGTAGGGGATTTTAGTCATGTGATCAATATTGATTAATTATTAGTTGATTTTTTATACTAAATTAATATGTTATTACTAGTCTAATGTTTTCCTCTACTTTTACTATTCTACTTTATAAAATCATGAATCTTATTGAAACACTCAACTGGCGTTATGCTACCAAACAGTTCGAGCCAATTCAGAAGTTATCAGACGATCAGTTATTTCAGCTCACTGAATCACTTAGACTTGCTCCGAGTTCATTTGGTCTGCAACCACGGAAGTTTCTCGTGGTGACTAATCCAGTAATAAGAGAACAACTCGTATGACACTCGTGGGGACAAAGACAGGTAGCTGATGCATCACACTTGATCGTATTATGCGCCAAGGATGATGTTACCGAAATCGACGTACAAAACTATATCAATGATATTGCCACTACAAGATGAGTACCACTCGAGGCACTTGATGGTTATAGAGGTATGATGAATGGAACACTCGAATCAAGAACTGCCGAAATGAGAAAATCATGGGCAGAAAAACAAGTCTATATCGCTCAATGATTCCTGCTCATGGCAGCAGCACAACTATGAATTGATGCTTGTCCGATGGAGTGATTTGACGCTCAAGCATATGATAAAGTATTGTGACTCGAAGGAAGCGGATATCATAGTGTTGTGATTGTACCAGTAGGATATAGGTCTATAGATGACGCTATGGCTAGCTATGCCAAAGTAAGGTATGACGCTGATCAAGTGATTGAATATATTAAATAATATAAAATTGACTCTTGTATAAAAGATAACTTTCTTTATAATATCTCTATGAAGATTAAAGGCATCATTACATCACTATTACTAACAGCATGAGTGACTAGTTATGCGCAGAAAGAGCTACCCACATATGATTCCTTAATAATTAATAATTCAATCTGAATCAGTGATATTTCCCAAAGACTAGTCTCATGATGATTTAGACAAATTGAGGATACAATAAGTATTAACAAGTTAATGCAATACTCAATAATATTACAACAACAGCATTGCAAAGAATCACACTCTAAGAAGTGAGGGAGTTGTCTCATAAGAGTCCATAGAGCTAATAATGAATTTCAAATTCTATATATTCCACATACTTCTAGTGAAGAATTAGTCATAAGCTATGTCTCAAACTCAAATAGAGATATTGATCAAACTCACATCATTAGATATAAAGTATGATGATTAGTTACATATAGTGGACTAAGGAAAGTATATGAATTATATCAAGAACAGATTAGAACAATAGACGATATTACCCCAAAGACATATAATGTAATCATTTCAACCAATAATAATCTCTCACATCACATCAAGCGTCTTTTCGATGTACTTATTGATAGTACTAGTATCAAAAAATAAGCCATATTTTCAGTCTTGAGATTTTAATGCACTTCTGTATGAATAGGGTAAGATTTTTCTTATTACTTACTATGTCTCACACTTTCTATAATATTATGAACTACCCTGTGCCGTCACCAACGACACAGTTTTCGTGGTTGGAAGAAGACACAAATCAATCAAACACTGGGTTGGATGCTCGATCGCGAGAGCAAGAACCGTCTGAGATTATGTCAGTATACTTGGACTATATTCACTCCTATGCATGGATGTATCGTAGCATCCCATTTGTAGAGCAGATCTATCTATGTAACAGTATTACGTTTAATGCTCTCCATGAGGGCAGTGATATTGATATCCTCATCATCACCAAACCAGGCATGCTATGGCTTGCGAGACTGCGATCATGGATAATGTTTACTGTATTGTGACTCAAAAGATTTGGACGCAATAAAGTGATGAAATTCTGCCTCACCTATTATATTGATCGTGAATACTGCAACCTGTATCAGACAGCACTTCAACCATATGATCTGTATTTGTGTTATTGGATTGCGCATCTTGTACCACTATACTCTGCCAATACATCTTATATGGACGAGATCTATACGAGTAATCACTGGATCACTCATTTCTTGCCCAATATCCAGTTAGGTCAGAATATCAACTTATGACTAGAGCTTATCATAGGGGAGACGCGATTCAAGCGTATCATGGAAAAACTCATCGCCTGACTTCCGTGGTTGTGACGCTTACATATCGTGTTGATCAAGGCACTCTGGTTACCAATCCTGGCCTACAAAACTCGTAAAATGGGTGACCGCTGACGAGGTATCATAATCTCTGATACGATGCTCAAATTCTACCATGATCGCCGCAAACGAGTCAACTATCAATACAAACAAGCCATCACGCCATTTGAAAAGAAAGAAAATTATGATGATGAGAGTTTGTTTTAAAATATAAAAAAATACCATCCTCACGGACAGTATTTTTTTATATTTCTATTATTATAACTAATCTTCAATCTGACCATATTCTGTAAGATCTTCAACAATATTCTTCATGAGATCTTTGCGATCTGATTCGCTATCCACAACGTCAAGACTCTCACCGCTAGACATACCAAGCTCATCATACGCATCAATATTAGCAGCAGTCAGACCTCTCAGTCATAATCCCATAATCTTGCTTGCTCTTGTGCGGTCAATCACTTCGATCTCTTCAGCACTAAGCTGTTTAATGCTTTGACTGAGACCCTTGAGTAGGTTAACCAAGAGATTATATGATTCTGGAGTACCCGATATTCTGACTTTTTGTCATTTAATGATTGCTTCATATGACTTGTTACGACCCTGGAGATCATCTGATTTGATCGTAAGCATCTCTTGGAGAGTATGTACTGCTCAATATGCCTCCAGTGCCCACACTTCCATCTCTCCGAATTTCTGTCCACCACTACGAGCCTTACCTCACAGTGGTTGTTGTGTGATCAATGAGTATGGACCAACGCCACGGGCATGCATCTTGTCCTCTACCATATGGATCAACTTGAGTAGATACATATATCATACTGTCACTTTCTGTGGGAATTTCTCACCAGTACGACCATCATACATATCCATCTTACCATCCTTAGGTAGTTTGGCATCTTTGAGCTTGGTAATAATGTAGTCGATCTGAGCTTGAGTAAGTCATGCTTGCTTGAGCTGATCAACATCATAGTCTGACAGAGCTCCGAGGAGATATCTTTCGATATCATCAGCAGCAAACCCAGAGAATAATGGTACTGCAAACGATGTACCCAATGACTTCGCTACGAGACCAAGTTGATTCTCAAACGACTGACCAATATTCATACGAGAGATAACTCCTAATGGATTGAGTACAATGTCGATTGGTTGACCATCAGAGGTAAATGGCATATCTTCTTCTGGGAAGATCACAGAGATAATACCTTTGTTACCATGTCTACCAGCAAGCTTATCTCCTACTTCAATCTTACGAGTCATCGCTACATACACCTTAATCTTGTTTTTTACACCAGGCATCAGACGATCACCAGACTTAGAATCCAGCATCACGATATCAATTACCTTTCATTCGCTTCCAGATGGAAGATATAATGATGTATCCTTTACGTTCTTCGATTTATCACCAAAGACTGCTTGGATAAGTTTCTCCTCTGCTGAAAGCTCTCATTCTGACTTAGGCGTGATCTTACCGACCAAGATATCACCACCCTTCACTACAGAGCCGATACGTACGATACCATTTTCATCCAAATCTTTCAACTTCGCAAGAGATACTCATGGGATATCGTTGGTTGTTTCTTCTGCTCCGAGCTTGGTATCTGCTACCTCAATTTCGTATTGCTCAATATGTACTGATGTTAGCTCATCATCTTTAACCAGTCTTTTGGAGATAACCATTGCATCCTCATAGTTATATCATTTCCATGCCATAAACGCAACTCTCAAGTTCTTACCAAGTGATAGTTCTCCGTCAACAATACTTGCTCCTTCAGCCAAGATATCTCCTTTTTTGACGAGTTGTCCCAGTGATACTTTTGGTCTCAAATGGATGATTGTCTTCTGGTTTGATTTACCAAAGCTTGGAAGATTGTATTCTTTGATTTCTTTACCGTATTTGACCTTGATCACATAGTTCATTCCTTCATAGCTTGTGCCTTCCGCAGTCTTAGTGGGTCTTTTACCACCAACATAGATCACTTCACCGTCACTGGACGCTCTGATTACCTGAGCTGTCATATCTACAATGTCAGACTCTAATCATGTTCCAACAAGTGGAGCTTCTGGTCTGAGTAATGGTACTGCTTGTCTCTGCTGGTTAGTACCCATGTTGGCACGAGCACTATCATCGTGATCTACAAACGGGATCAATGCTGTTGAAGGGGAAAATACCTGTGATGGATTGACATCAATATGAGTAATATTGGACATATGAAAGTATCCTACCTCCATATATTGTCTCGCAGGAACTCTCTTGAGCATAAAGTTCATGTGTTCATCAAGTGGGACTGATCCATCGACAATCGTATATTTATGATCTTGTTCTGGGGAAATATATTCTATTTCTTTAGAAACAAAAGGCCTGACTTTGATGAATTTGGTCTCTGTGTTGATAGTCTTTACGATCGTCGAAGCAAGCTTCTCATCGACAAATACATCTTCACCAGCGATTACTTTACCCTTGATGTCGATCACATCCTCTTCAAGATATTTGTTGATCAGTTGCTTCTCAACAACATGTACCATATTATATACTTTCGCAGCTGGAGTCTCCACAAAACCATCCTCATTGATTCTTGAATATAGTGCTAAGTTAATTACCAAACCAATACTTGGTCATTCTGGAGTTTCAATCGGACAGATACGACCGTAGTGAGAGATATGAACATCACGAACATCAAACTTCGCAGTCTCTTTCTTTAGTCCTCCAGGTCAGAGAGCTGTCATCTTACGCTTATTTTCGAGCTCTGCAAGTACATTGGTCTGATCTGCAAACGACGACATCTGTGATGTTGAGAAGAAGCTTCTTACGCCATTATCAATCATCTTGAAGTTTACAATATCAACAAGTCTGACTGTGGGTCTGATGACAATACTATCGATATTATGCTTTTTGATCAGTTTGATGTGTGCTGCAGTGAGTTTTGTATGATCTTTGATGATTACCTTATCTTCTGAGATAATATCTCACACAATGATCGACCCAATTACTGATTCATATTTTTCATCGAGATCTTTAGCTTTCTTTTCTGATTGTACAATTTCTTCTGTTGTCATTTCCTCTTCGATAGCAACTTCTTCATCATCCAAAAGATCAACATCAAGATCATCAGTAGTAGCAACATCCTCGCGAAACACTACCTTTTGCTCGAGTCAAATCACTGATAACTTACCTCTTGTAGATTTTTGGAACTTACGCATTGTAGGCATCAAGTGAGAGTAGAGCAACTCACCAGCGGTTCTAATTCTCTTATTGGCCAGATGGTCTGCATCATCCACAAAAAATCCTTTTTTGTGATTTGAGAGATTACACAAGTATTTAAGAGCAAAAATAATATCTTCAAGGTCGATATAGTTGATATCTTTTTTGATACTCGTACCAAGTTTGACATTGATTTTACGTCTTGCGATACCACCAAGATTTACTCTTTCGCCACCAAATAAACTCTTGATATATGAAATTGCATTATCCACATCAATCAATTCACCAGGCCTAAGCTTGTTGTAGATATATAATGCTGCTTCACCGGCAGTTGTCGTTGTATCTTTTTTGAGAGTATATTCGATGTAGTTAAAGTCTTCCTCATCAAATGCATCAGCAAATAGTGAACTAATCACTTCATCAGTCTCAAGTTCAAATACTCTAAGAAGCATCGTAATTGGAAATTTTCTGGTTTTGTTGATACGAGCAGTGATGGCACCTGACTTCTCTACAGAAACCTCGATCCATGGACCAGATTCTGGGATAAATTTAAATGAGTTAAGTCCGAATTTTTTATCAGCAGCAAAGAATATACCATACGATCTAATGATCTGACTAATAACGATATTTTCAACTCCTGAGATAATATAGCTACCATCTTTGGTCATCAGTGGCATCGTACCGATATTAGCACGAGAGTTAAACAACGCTTCTCCACTCACTCTATCTACCAATTCAACTTGAGCACTTACAACACCACCATAAGTCAGTTCTTTCTTTTTACATTCTTCGATAATACGATCGAGTTCTGCATCACTAAGTGGTTCTTGTGAACCGTGATTTTGATCAATGATAACATCCTTAACGGTCAACATCAACCTTTCACCAGCAATGTCTTCGATCGGACAAATATCTTCAAATAATTTATTGAGATATACTTGCTCAAATTGCTGAAATCATTCTTTCTGTACATCCAAAAGATCGTGCAATGGTGCAAATTGTCTGAGTGGTCTGACGGTGATTCTACGAGGAAGTAAGACGGTAGTTTTTGACATCGAAAACACTATGATATGATAAAATATTTATTTACTATAAACGAGAAAAAACAATAGCACAATGTTAGGGTTGTGTTATTGAATGTATGATATTAATGGTATGACGTAGAACTACCATATACGAATGAAAAAAAAACAAAGCAAAACCCTACAAAATAATTATTTTGTATGACGAACACATAGTTCATGTCTTCCTTTGAGTCTTCTTTTCGCCAAAACTGCTCTACCAGGAGTAGTAGCCATTCTTGCCCTAAATCCATGTATTTTTAATCTTTTTGACCATTTGACGGTTCTGAGTCTTCTTAATTTACTTGCCATAAGAATACAATTACAATGCTAAAATAATATATTAGTGGTGATTTTATCTAATATATGGGATGAGTCCTAGTTCTCTTGCTCTGATGATAGCTTGTCTTGTTGCTTTCTGGAATCATACATTATTACCAGTATATTTTCTTGGCTTAATATTACCAAATCTTGTAATATAATGTTGCAACAATGTGATTGATTTCCAGTTGATGTCTTCAATAGGAACAATCATTTGAGGGATTTTCTTCGTCGCCATGACACGGAAAAGTATAATAATTAAAATGGTCTGACTAGTATATTGATACTAATTACACTGCGAGTTTTACCTTCTTGCCTTTTTTGTCGATTTCCTCGAGTCTCTTGAGATAATGAGCGTTAATCTCAACAAACTTAACCATTGGATTATGCTTATCAACAGTATATACTACATGTCTAAGAACTCCTTTAAGGAGGGTCATTTTTCTTTTGAGAGCAATGATATCAGATGAATTCATGTTGATATACCATGATACAAAGTATGCGATTCCTGCTTTAGTAGCAGCAAATTGATATACTTTTTGGAGACCGATCTCATCTTTTTGTTCAATTGATGATCCCTCTGGGAGAGATGACTCAATCTGAGCAATGATAGACTGTTGGTCCTCTTGTGAAAGTTGTGGATCAATAATAGCCACTAATTCATACAATTTCATATACTATGTAAATAATAATTAAAAAATCATTTTTATCCTTATACTGCAAATCTACGAGCCCCAGCAAATTCAAATACACCATCAATCAAGTGAGCGATTGTTGTGCCCTCATCTCCGATATATCATTGATTCATCAACACTAAATCAGCAAAATACTTATTGATTTTACCTTCTGCAATCTGAGCAATCATTGCTTCGGGCTTACCTGCTGCTTTGAGTTCTGCTTCGAATTCTGCTTGTTTTGCTTCAACTTCTGATACTGGGATTTCACCCATTGTCATATATTGAGGATTCATTGCAGCAATTTGCATTGCTACTTGTTTTGCAGTTTGATCAGCTGTATCAGTACCATTACGATACATTACTACAGCAGCAATTTTACCACCATTGTGAAGATATGCGGCAGCCTGTACATCACCTAAATCAGTAGCAAAGATATCAGTGATTTGGATATTTTCACCAAGTTTTGCCATATATTGAGCCATCGCTTCCTGTGCTTGAGCAAGAATTGTAGGGTCACATTGATCCATTGAGTCGATTTGACCCGTAGCTGAACTAATGATAGACGCTACTTCCTCAAGCATTTCTGCAAACATTTCGTTCTTTGCAACAAAATCAGTCTCACAACCAACCTTAAATACAGTCAAACGACCCTTATTAATAATAACTTTAACCTGACCATCATTAAGCTCTCTGTCTGCTTTTTTAGCAGCGTTTGATGCTCATTTTTTGACGAGCCACTGTGTTGCAGCTTCAAGATCATTGTTATTTTCTTCTAATGCTGTTTTACAATCTTTGAGTGATGCATAAGTAGCATCTCTGAGTTGTTTGACGAGCTGTACATCTACTGACATGAGATATCATATATAAACAAGTAAATTTATGTGTTTGTAACTGTTACTTCGTGATCAAAGATATTAAGTATCCATGTACCAAAACTGGTAAGTAGTCACTCCTGAGGATAGTGTCACTGAAAAGCACGATATACTAATCGAGATACATATCAAACTCATCCAAGTCAGACTAGTGCAATAACCATGGTACCATACGGAATAAACCATAATGGAGCAGTAATAATTGCAGTCAGAATAATTGTCATAGACCACCCAAGTGACTGTTTGAGGTGCTGATATTCATACACGGTAAGTTGAGATTTGGCAAGTTGAATCATAATACCTACGATGAGATACATCATTAATACTCTTTTAATCTCTACTGACGTGGGAATATAGCGCTGATTTGCAATTTGACTAATATCGAGCATCTCAGATAGTGAAAAAATAATTATTGTGTAATTCCAAAGATATAATTACATACAAATAATAAACTATAATAGTTATTTACGTTAGCAATTACAAGATCATCTTCTGACCAGAACTGGTTGAAGTCTGTCGATGAGAGCACAATACTTTCCTTCTTCATTTTATCTACCTCACGAACAAGCTTAAACATTGATTTACCATCAATCACAAGTACTAAATCAGGGATTTTCTTAAGATTTTGCACACCTTCATAGATGCGTTGTACCTTTTTGAGTTCTCTTTTCTTTGTAAGTTGTTCTTTTTTGGTAATTTTTTCAAATTCCTCGCTTTCGATAAATTTTTTAAGTGTGTTCATGGTTTTGATTCTGTTCATCAGAGTATCAAAGTTTGTCAACACTCCACTTGGAACATTGTAGTTAAAATAACTACAGTTAAACTTTTCTGCAAGTGACTTGATTTGGTCAGCGAAAACAGATTTTTCACAAACGATCAAAATTTCTTTACTCTCTGATAGAGCAAGTTGAACTCTTTGCTTTGCATTTTCAAGTTGCTCAGCTATAATCTCAGGGTTAATGACGGTAATACCATTCTGAACACCAAGTTGATATGATCTCGTTTTAGGGTGAGAAAATTTCTTCAGTGATCCAATATGAACATTATTATCGATCAGTTTCTGGATAAGTTCTTGATTAGCGACTGCACTCATAGGTAAACAATCTCGTTATAAGATAAAAAGGGGTTGTGATTATCTAAGGTTAACTTTTGCTCCAGCTTCTTCAAGCTTCGCTTTGATTGCTTCAGCTTCCTCAGCTTTCACACCTTCCTTAACCATAGTAGGAGCCTTTTCAACAAGATCCTTCGCAGCCTTGAGGTCTACATTGAGGATTTCCTTGACTACCTTGATCACTGCGATCTTCTGTTGACCAGCATCAGAAAGTTCCACAGATACAGAATCGTTATCTCCAGCAGCAGCAGCATCTCCAGCAGCAGCACCTCCAGCTACCATTACACCAGCAGCAGCTGATACACCAAATTCTTCTTCCATAGCTTTTACCAAGCTATTCATTTCGATAAGACTGAGCTCTTTTACGAGTTCTAATACTTTAGCAGCATTTTTTGTAAGTTCCATTGTTATGCAATAATAAACTAAATAAATAAGTTGTTGTAATAATTAGTGATTATTCGCCTTTCTTTGCGATTTGATCCACAACAGAAGCGAATGATTGAGCTGGGTACTTGAGTAAGAACAGCATCTTTCCGATCAACTCTTCCTTACTTGGAAGATTTGCAACTTCAGTCATTGTTGCTTGGTCAAGCCATTTTTTGTCCATCCATCCACCTTGGAAATCAATAGTGAACTTCTTCTTTTCTTTTTTTGCTTCCTTGATAAATGTTGATACTGTTTTGATAGGTCAGATAAGGTTATCAGGAGTAGTATAAACTACCCAAATAGCGCCGTTGAGATCTTCAAACTTCACAGCATCAAAATCAGTCTCGGCCACAGCTCTTACAAACAATCTCTTTTTAGTTACTTGAAGAAGTCAGCCTTCTCTCTTAATCAATTTTCTCAAGTTGTTACTTTCGTTAACACTGAGCCCTGATTGTGAAAAGATTGCGACATTACCAGCAACTTTGAGTTGATTGATATAGGCATCGTGGAGTTGGACTTTCTTTTGCTTGGAGATTGCCATGTACTCTATCACGGTAATAAATTAAAAAAATCGTTGCTCTACCAGACAACGACACAATAACAGATAATGAGCAAATGCTCTTATATACTGTTACCTCGATAGGATTTATGACCTTACGATCACCTATTGTCTTCGGTAGACTTAACTATATATAGTTATGTCAGACATAATTACAAGCTGAATTTGACGTAGATATCATTTTAGTTATACTATATAGTATGAAATCCACAATTGCTATTAGGCATCCTGAATTAGACATAGAAGATCTTCTCGAGTTAGAAGGTGAGAATTTTGAGGAAAGATATAATAAGCTATTTAATGAAGCATTTTGACTCACTACTACCAAACACGAACTGATCGATGTATTATGAGAAAGCTGAGAAAAATTACTGACTAGCAAGGATGCTTATAACACTCTATATTTAGGGCTTATTCGCTCAAGAGTTAGAGAGAAACTCCAGCCTTACTTGTATTGAGATATGTCTCGTGATCTTCTTGATATGATACTACTATACTGTGATGATAATTGACTACCTAGTATATATTTTAACGATTATGTTAGTCAGTTTAATGACTTAGGTCAGCAGTGAAAGATATCAAGTATCGTAGATCATATGACACAAGCAAAACAAAAACTATCTACTCGAGAGAACTGAGGTCATAAAGGAAAATCTGAGGAGCAGTTTTTGAAATATGAGACAATCTATAATAAAAATCCAATATTACTGCATCTTGCTAATACTGTCTCTGTATCACTTAATACCTTACTTGATAGTTCTGAACCTAGTCTTGAAGAAAAAAAACTACTTATCAGTTATCGTAATATTCTTCTGGTACTTGCAAAATGATTTCCACTGGAAGCGGGGAAGACTCTTATATCTCTCAATAACAGTCTTACGCAACTACCTACAAGTTAAAGAATTGATCAATATCTTCTTTGGTATTATAGACATATAGTGATAAGCGTCCTAACTGACCGTGTCATAGTCTGTCTACCAATGGATGAGCGCAATGACCTCATGTACGTATATAGATTCATAATTGTCATAACTTCTCCCCAAGATGTAACATACTCGATCCGTCAGTAGCATAGAATGAAAATACTCAAAGTCTGCCCTCTGATTGATTATTAATTAATATAAGCTTATTATGTTGTGCAAATTTCTCCAATACATATTCAATTAACTCCTGCTCATAATGCTTCCACCATTCATATCATCCAATTGAATCAAAATACTGTAGAGCATATAAATACGATGCCGCAGCGATAAGATTGGGTGTACCAGGCTCCCAAGCTACTGATCATGACTGTACGGTATAACTATCAATGGTAACTGTGTCGATCACTGCCCCACCTACCCGAGGACATATGAGACGAGACATCCACTTCTTATTTAAGTACAAAATCCCGAGTCCAGTATATCACATCATCTTATGGGTAGTCCATACGAGTGCATCGATTCACAACCCCTGTACGTCCACACGACGATTGGGTACGAGCTGACTACCGTCGATAATGAGAAATTTCTCAGACCCGATAATCTGTCTGACACGAGTAATATCAGTGACAACGCCTGTCACATTACTGGCTCCCGTTAGAGAAACAACAGTTACTGTATCATCCAATAAACTTTCAAGGTGCATATAATCCAGTTTCCCATCTTCAGCCAGTCATAGCAGCTTAATAAGGAACCCATAAGTCTGACTCAACTTCTGCCAAATCACGAGGTTGGCGTGATGCTCACTGATCGAGAGGATAATAGACGATCAAGAAGTCAGGATACCCGATTCTACCAAACTATATGCCAGCATATTGTACGCATAGGTACTACTATGTGTGTAGACAATCTGATCTGCAGTAGTGTTGATAAGCTTAGCTACTGCTGCTTTGCTCGCATCATAGATATCCTCGGACTGCATCGCTAGCGGATAACTCCCACGACCAATATTCGCATATGATGAACTGATGTACTGATTGGTTTGTTCAATCACAAAATTTGGCTTGTGTGTGGTACTTGCACTATCAAGGTACACAAGATCTGGATGGTTTGTGAAGATTGGGAAATCTTGTTTTATATTCATCATTAAAATCAACTTTGTAACTCAACCATTTTATAATACTTTCACTTCATTGCAAGGAGTTCTTGATGAGTTCATGATTCTACTACTTGACCTCCGTCGATGTAAAGAATCTGATCTGAGTGTTTGACTGTTTGGAGTCTATGTGCGATGACAATCACTGTCTTCCCGCGGAATAACTCATTGAGTGCTTGAGTAACCAATTCTTCATTTTCACTGTCCAGAGCTGATGTTGGTTCATCTAATAAGATAATATCTGGATCCTTGAGCATGATCTTTGCAATTGCTAGACGTTGACGCTGTCATCATGATAATCTGATACCTTTTTCTCCTATTTCTGTCTGTAATCAATTGTTGAATTCATAGATAAACTCACAGCGAGCAAGCTTGATGATTTTATCGATTTGATGTTCTAATTCTTCTTGTCCTTGTTCTTCTTCCTTCCCCTGTAAACCATACGTAAGATTTTCCCAAACTGTCCCATCAAATACTGATGGTTCTTGGGTGAGGTATCAGATGTGAGGATAATAGGATTGAAGAGAGATGTGATTATAAACCTCCCCCGACCCTTTATGCTCGGATAAGTGCTCCTTCTCAAGCACCCCTTCGGTTATAAAAGGAGAAGTATTCTGTGGCGTAGGCAACGCCTGTCGATCAACCAGTATCTCTCCTGACTGAGGATGAAGATATCATGCAATCAGTTTCACAAGAGTAGTCTTTCCTCAACCACTGGGTCATACGAGAGCGATACGAGATCATCATAAGATATTGAGCGAGAAGTTATTAAAAATAAGATTACTACTACCATATTGGTATGAGATATTTTTTACATTAATATCTCATTTTTTATATGTAAATTGTGATCATGAAGAAAATCAAATTGCTAACGGGCTTTGATCAAAGAATTCTCGCATTTTTTCAACTTCACCAAATCTTTTGATAATTTCTGAATATATTCATCAAATTTTTGTAACAGTATTATCGAGATATCATAAAGCAGCAACTATCATAACTAACTCAGCATAGTTGAGCTCTCATTGTATAATTTTAGTTCATACAATTGCATACATTCATAGTCTAAATAACACAAATAGTAATTCGGGAAGATTATAATTTAAATGTTCATATAAGTGTTTGCGATGGTCAAGTTCTGATTCTTCTTCGGTAATATCATCAAGAATTTTAATCTCTTTTCAAATATTATTACTCATAATAATCTCAAATCTTGACATTATCATTTTAACAAATTGTCTAGTGTATTCGGTTGCTTTTTCAATTCTTAGATTTCTCCAGAATGCTGCTTTAGATTTGAAAATTCAAAATAAAAAATTAAATCATACTATTACTAAAACATATGCAATAAGATACCAGTAAGATATCTGACCAATAAGATATCCACTAAATATAATAGCACAGACTACTTCAGTAGCTCTCCAGACAAGAGTTACTATGAGATCACATCGAGTAGAAATTCATTTTTGAATGATGCTCATAGTTTTTCATGTTCCTATCTTTTCAATAGCATTATGATCAAATGTAAAAAACTTATTAATATATGATTGGTGAATTGCAAATCTTGAAAAATAGTGGATATATCAGTATTTTACTTTTACCCAAGCGATATTAATAACTTGATAGATGATAAATCGTAGTAAGAAGTATCAAAGTAGAGAGTAGAGCTGATTTGTATCTTTTAGTTCAATAGCTTGAGTAACCCAACGAACAAAAATTACTCCTATAGCATAATAAACACTCCAAAGTGTAAAAATACAAAGTGAGAAAAAAACATTTAATTTATATTGTCTTAATGGCTCCAAAAATCTCTTTATCGTCTGTCGAGTAGTCATATCAAATATAATAAAACAATAAAGCTTTGTCTCTATTTTCTATTTATCTTCTGACTATCTCATAGTTTTTATTTTTTCTTTGCTCTCTTGGCTCTCATCGTTTCTTTTTTGCGAGCATGGATAGCGGTTTGTTTTTCATCTCTTTTGACTTGGACGAATGCCTTGTTCTTGTCTGCTTTCTTGGCAAGACGAGTACGGCGTAGTGGATGACCATCTTTGCGAGTTGGCTTGAAGCGATATTTACCTGCTGGAGCTCCTTCAGTACTAGCCGAATCTTGTGAGTCAGTTTCACTATCCAAGACGATTTTGATAGGAGTTTTAGTGAGACTGCTCGTTGTTTTTGTTATTCTTGTAACTTTGGGCTTATCACTTGGTTTTGCTCTTTTCTTCTTATCGATTTGTTGCATTTCAGTTTCTTTATCATCATCGGCAGTTTCTTCTTCGTCTCTTAGTCTGAGTCTTTCGTTCCATGCTTCCTTGCTCTCCCATTTCTGTCCATCTTCTTCTTTGTCTTTAAACTTGATATTGATCGGCACTCCATCCAGACCGAAGGCTGCACGCATCACATTTTGCACCCAACGAGTAAACGCATAATTAGCCTTACCAATATCATTGATAAATAGAACGATGGTGAGAGGTCTGACTTCTACCTGTGTTGCATAGTAAAATTTACAGACTTTGTTCTTCGGGAAGCGTGGTGGATTTGCCAACCATGCCTTTTTGAGAGTGTCATTGAGCTTATGGGTAGAGATACGCTGATCACGGCCATCGTTGATTTTTTTGGCCCATTTCATGATTTTTTCGATACCAATCTCCTCACGAGCAGAGATTGTCGTTGTTGGGATCCATGGTGCCCAAGTGAGTAACTTCTTGGTCGTAATCATGAGTTCCTCGAGCTGAACCTTATCCAATAAGTCAGTCTTATTTAATACTACAATACATGGTACAGCCATCTCGATCACTTCACCGAGCAAGGTCATATCACCATTGGTCCATCATTCGCTACTATCAACCATGAGGAAGACAATTGGCTTGATAAACTTGATCATACTACGAGTCTTCTCGAGCGCAATACGCTCAAGTCCATGAATTTTACCCTTGCGGCGGATACCAGCAGTATCATAGATACGCCATGATGCACCTCCTCGATCAAACTCACCCATCAAGTAATCCAGTGTCGTACCAGCTACATCACTGACATGAGCGACCATTGTCTTACATAGTTTGTTGATGAGAGTAGATTTACCATTATTTGGCTTACCCACAATCGCAATCTGAATATGCTCTACACCACCTGGTAGTTGTTTACCTGGATGATCGGTAATCCAATCAATCGTCGCTTCCATCCCGTATCCATGCTGTGTCGACCCAAGCACCATATGCTCAATCCCTAATGACGTATATTCGGACATTATAATCTGAGGTGTATTATATTCATCTGCATTATCAACTTTGTTGAGAAGGAGCATGGTTTGGGCTGACTTACCTGCACGTCTGATCATGTCAGCAATGGTTTGACTATTGGCTGTAAGTCCCTCACGAGTATTATGAACAAACACAAAGACGTCAGCCTCCTTGATAATCTGCTCGATAAAAGGCTTATCTTCATCAAAATGATACAGTCCAGGACTGTCGACAAGTTCATACCGCATACCATGGAGCTTAGCATGATCACGCAACAGCTCTCTAGTCGTACCAGGGATATCTGTAATAATCGCACGATGCGAACCTACGAGACGATTAAATAGTGATGATTTACCAGCATTGGCAACTCAGATGATTCAAACTTTCATAATATTAGAGCTTAAAGCTAAAGGCTAAGAATTACAGGCCTATTTTATTCGCCATATGGCGACACAATAAAACGATTCACAATTCCATAATTATTATTATCATACTGATTTAGTGTTGAAATTCGAGGGATTTTGTCAAGGACTATTATCTGGCAAGATAAACCCATTACCTAATTTTTTTATATCAATAAAAAATCAATCCTTTCGGACTGATCTTAGTTATTTTATTGGTGATTAGTTGGATCAAATACCTTAATAAATTCTTTTACATTCGGTAATAAGTTAAGCTTTGAAGCCTCTTCAATACTAAAGAATCACACTTCTATACATTCATCTGAGGACTTAAAATCTAAAATTCTAGCAATATCACAACTTACTTGATACACAACATTTGCAGCTGGTTGCTTTTTACCATTTACAAAGGTTATAAAATAAGAAGGATTTTTTGCTATATCTCACACAATAACTCACATTTCTTCTTCAAATTCTCTTCTTAGTCATACATCAACTCTCTCTCCATGATCAAGTCCTCCTCCCGGGAGCCCTCGTACTCATGTCGCTTCTTTACACAATAAAAATTTCAAATCTTCATTAAGAATTAGTCCCTTAATACTTGTTCTATAGAAACAATTTGGAATTTCTGATATATTTTCATATTTATAAGAATAAAAGTCAATATATAAATAGTTAGTATTATATTACAAGCCGTAAGTGATGTGGCTTGTATATATTCATATGATGATTATATTGCACACAGATGAACTATCAGCAATACAAACAAAACAACAGATCAATCACGATCGTCGATATGAGGCATCACTATGAAGTGGTGAGTGATTTAGCGATCAGATGAATCCGTAAATATCTCCAAGAAGGTAAAAAAGTCTGACTGATTCTCAATAAGACTGGCTATTATACGAGTATTGTGTGTCATGACTGTGGTGAGACGATGTATTGTGCGCAATGTCACCTGCCGATCACGATCCACGGAACTAGTGAGAAACTATGATTTGCCATGTGTCACTGCTGTAGATCGACCTACAATATCCCAAGCTCGTGTGAACACTGCAAGTGAACGAAACTCCAATACCGCGGGATGGGACTCGAGCAGCTGTCAGACTATCTCATTACTCAGACCTGAGTCAAACCTCTCATCATCCAGTCCAGTGCGGTCAATTCGTCACGCAAAGCAAATATGATGTATGAGGCTCGGGATTCAAATCAACTCATCATCGGAACATCACTGATCGCAACGAGTAATACCGATCATCAGTTTGATCTCTTGGTGTATATGGGAGCAGATCAGGGTATGAGTAAGCCTGACTTCAATGCGATGTTTGATACGTTTTATAGTCTGTATGATGGTGTAAGACATCATGCCCATGCCAATGTTGTTGTGCAGACCTATAATCCTGATCATGAGATATTTGGGTTTGTGGGTCGTGGAGATGAAGCAGGGTTTACCACTCGAGACCAAGCCTACAAGCTTAAGCACTCCTATCCTCCATATAGTCAGGTCTGTGTCCTCATGTATAAGCATGAAGTCCAAACCAGAGTCTACCGCACCGTGCAGAAGTTATTTAATGAGCTCAGCTACCTCAGAGAATATCACAAACGTGAAGATATCGAGCTGTATCAAACTCCACCGCTAGTATTCAAGAAGTTTGGTAAGTTTCACTATCACATCATCCTCAAGTGAGCAGAGATCAGATCATTTGTCGATCTCGCATTTCCTTTGTGTAAAATCTATGAGAGAGGCTTCAAAGTCGATCGAGAGCCGAGGAATTTGGTATAGGAAATTTCTGTAATTTACAATATAAGTATGAATTTGTAAAGTATAGTTGCTGATCTGATATATAATTTGTAAAGTAGGATCAGCATCTATCAGTAATAAAAAATCTCAGTAATTATAAAGTAAAGAATTGTTCAATATCTGACTCTTTTATTGATTTAAGTATAGTTATAATATCTGTGGTATTAATAATCCTACCCATAAGAAGCGAAAGCTTCATACTATCATATCTTCGATCTACTCTTTGTTCATCTATTAAGTTAGAGCGTACAAACTCTAATAATATTCTGTCATACTCAATACATTGTCGTTGAGGAATAATTAATCAAATATGACCTTGAAAATAGCGCATATATGCTTTTTTATAGTAATATAATCAATGATTATTTGCATATTGCTGATAATGTGTGTTGATATATGTTTCGATAAATATGTACTTAATCCAATCATAAGGTTGCAATAATGTCTGTGTAATAAGCACATACTTACTTCATGATAGCTTCATAATTGTAGAACTTAATCTGTCATAATCTAAAACAAAATTCTCATTAAGAGAAGATGTACAAAAGACATCTCCTCGAGACATTATCCACGAACCTCTCTCATAGTATTTTTCCCAATAATTAGTAATATCTTTTTTTGAAACACGATGTGTTTTTGTTGTATTATGATTGGTATTTAGATCAATAATATTTGCCATTTTACTATACAAGAGCTCGTCTTCGTTTACTTCCTCATATTCTTCACGTATAGATTTCTGAGAAAGAAAAAAAAGATCCATCTGTATGGATCACATGAGTACATCTCTAACTCTTTCACTATCTTCTTTTGTTCCATAAAACTTATAGTACGAAAAACAATCTACTAAGCTTGACCCTCCATCATACAAATATCATACTCACGCAAGTGCATTTAGCTGTTGAGTCATAATGTGCTCTATTACATGAGGCACATAGTCACTTCCACGGAGCATAGGAGTAAAAAACATTATTATTCACCGTTTTTTATTATTCATAATATGAGAATATATAAAATTAGCTCCCGTAAACAAGAGCTAAGTTGTTTGGATATCGTTTAACGAGATCCTGTGCCACCAGACTTTTTATTTGGTCCTTTTTGCGTCTGAGAATGATGCCCTCCTTTGTCATGTTGAGCATTTTTTCCTGGACCGGGACTCTTTTGTCCACCAGTTCTGTTTTTGTTTTTCGAACTGATTTTCACTCGTTCCTTTTTGCTCGACTCACTATCTCCGGAGCCGAACAATACATCCAATAAACCCATATTAATTATCATTTATTCAGTAGATTTTATATAATCTTTTTCTATTTAGCCATAATATTGTGTAATATTAGTTCTGGATTAGCGTCTCTAGATTTTCTAGACAGAAAAAACGAACCATCGGCTCGTCTCTTCTTATTATTCTTATCTTTTTTATTGTTCTTGTTCTTGCTAAGCATACTTCTCAATCTCCGCCTTGATCTCATGATTGAGTGGATCAAGCTCGAGCATACGATATAAGATCTGCACATACAAATCATAGTATGCTGACTCATGATATAGTTGTGCGAGTGTTGAGAGATAGTCTGCGTTCGTTGGTCTGAGTTTGACCATGGTTCTCACACAGTCGATAGTCTTATCCACTTGCTTGTTGTTATAATATACTTCTGCCAGTGACATCCAATATCTTGGATTTTCAGGTTTGTCTTGGACGAGCTTCTCGAGGATGAGTTGTGCATTTTCCCATTCACCCAGCTTGATATAGCAGTTAGCTACCATCGCCAATGACTTATCATCAGTGGAGTCAGCCGATACCAATGCACGATACAACCCTAGCGCCTTCTTATGCTCTCAGTGCTCATAATAGTGATCTGCTAACATCATGGTGAAGTCGTTGCGATCTGGGTGTAACGCGCGAGCTTCGATAAGCTTCTTTTCATATGAAGAAGTCTGACTTTTATCCTTGAGAGTGCGTAATTCAAATTGAATCATTTCGAGGGATTTTTGACGTTTTGTCTCTGCAAGATCAGTAGGAACAGTATTTGTTGTCTGCACAACAATCGTCTCATCAATCGTGCCGTCACCATCAATATCAATGTCCAGTATCTCAATAGTTCTCTCAATCATTACTGGTAATTCCTCTTCTTCCTCTTGAATTATATCCTCTTGTTGTGCTGGCTCTGGTGACTCTTGTACTATCTCTTGTATCAAATCTTGATCAGCATATTCTTCAATATTAGTCTCGTTATTATCTTCTCAATACTCTTCAGAGATTTCATTATCTTCAATGTATCGATCGAGTGCTTTCTCTTCTTGTTTCATCGCTGCAATCACTGGATCATAGTGTTCTTCTTTGATTTCATCATTGATCAATGCATCATCAGCAGAAAAGTCATGATTTGTCTCAATCTCAATTTCCCTATCAATATCAGCCTGATCATTATATCCACTTATCAAATCATCAGTAGCAAGGGCATCAGATTCATCAACTAAAGTAGTAACTACGCGCCTTCCTTTTATATAACGCCATAATCGTACAATCGGTGAAGCGATCAAAATGAGAACACTTGCAATTCGTAGAAGGATTTCGATCTGTAATAGCATCAAACTACATAAAAAAATAAATAGATACTCTAATATGATATATAACCTAGTATAGAAGTCAAATATCACAAACAAGCCTTATTTTACTCTAAAGACGATGATTTGACTTCCACCACCAATACTTTGTTGGAGAAGCTGAACTAGTTGTTGTTGGTATTGTTGTGGATTTGATTTAGCAGTACTAATGATGCTTAGGTAATTTGCAAGAACATATCTTTCATCCTGATTGAGCTCTTTAAGTTGTGAGATAACTGATGGGTTACTTACTTGTTGTGAAATTGCAGTGAGTTTAGGTACGTCCACATCTTTACCAAATATGTCAGCCACGTCTCATAATCCATAAGCACCTGTCATTCTTTGAGCAAAGATCTGTAGAACTTTTTGAAGCAATACATTGCCCTCCTCTCACCAAAACCTTGCAGTAGCAACTTTAGTTCTCGTGAGGACAATATCATCTCCTGATACACCAAATGCAGCTGTTATCTCCGCATCACTAAGGCTAAATGCATATTTAGCTGCGATATTATTGGAATTAAAGAGCTCAATATGTCATGCAGACACAAGCTTGGCAAGCATTGAAATTGCTCACTGCTGGATGATCTTACCTGTCGCAGGATCAATCTTGGCAAACATACGGTCACGAAGTGTAGTATTTCACTCACCCATCACTACACTGGCAATATTTGGATCAATCACGAGATAAGTTAGGTTTTTATCTTTCAGTCTAAGATAACTACGACACACATTACCATCACTGAACCATTCCCACATCGAAGTCAAAAATCAATCACTAATAATATTGTATTGATTGAGAACAAAATATGGCATATAGGTACCAGCAATTAGTACGGCTTCTTTGTTTTCAGGATTGGCATCGATCGCTTTAATCGTCTTATTATAATGAGGGAACTGTAAATCAAAGATATCTTTACCCGAGATACCGTATTTGACCTTTGATTGTACAATAAGCTGATCTGTAACATCTTGAGTTTTACTATTTGCAGTCTTATATTGTACAAATATTCCACCACCACCTTGTGAGCCAATACGGATAAAATTAAGTAAGAATTGTACGATGACAATCGCCCCCATAAGTGCAAAAACATAGTATATCAATTTGCGTGATCATGAACTAATATGATTATCATCGGTCCATGCATCCACAATCACAATCATCGATAACATTGTCCAAATGATAAGACCGATACCGTACCATAGAATCGAACTACCACTTACCCACCAGATCAGCCAGCCAATGATAGCGGTAAGTGGGATAATTGCACGACGAGGATGATAAATCAATAACCAGATCGTTGCTGTTACAAGAATCACAAGCAACATAAGCCATACTACACCAATATCAGTATAATAACTACTCAAGTTCTGTAATGACCAGTTATAAGTCATATTGAGTGGTACAATCCAACGATATGGTATTGAAACTACATCATCTGATTTAAGCAATACCTTATCTTGTCGATAAAGGTTGAGCTGTCTTGCGAGATCCTTCTGGATATAACTTGCACTTAATCATTGTTCTTTGAGTTTAGCTGCTCCTTCGAAGATCTTAAGAGCATCACCTTCAAGCTTGTCTGCAATATCAGTAAACTGTCACTGACTCACTGCAATACGAGCATCACACAAGACACGAGCATCAGGATCCAGTGCCAAACATGTATCCGTAGGAATTACAAAACCCCACCATGGTTTATCCCATGTCTTACCACCATACCCGATATATCTACCAAGATCTTCCCCTGCTCACTCACTGACTGCTTTTTCAGTTCACTGATACAGAGTTGCCTGAGTAATTCCTTCAGACTGAATACTACATGATGCAGATGGAGGAGTAGATGAGGTTTGAGCAAGCAATGGTTGTAAAGTTTTTAAAGTATCATTACTTTTTGCTTTTTGGTTTTCGTTTTGTGTTCAAGCATATCCCATTAATATACCTTGAACATATCATTTTGCTCCCCCAATCTCAGATCATGTCGAATGTTGTCTCCATAACATGAGCGGCGTCTTGAGAATAACAAGAAAACCAATCATTACAGCTCACCATACAGCGAGACGAGACCAGAGTTTGATTCTATCTCTACCTGATGTGAGAATCCCCAAAACAATCAAAATTAAACCAATAACCACACAAATACCTCCAGCAGAGGTACTAAGATATAGTGGCACAGTGGTGATCTTTATGAGTGCCATCGTCCCAATTACCACCAATCATGCACCTAACATTGCCCATGCTCCAGCAACAATACCAGCAAATAGCACAACTACTGATGCAAAGTCAAATAATGAAGTAGGTTTGGAGAAGATCGCTACCCCCGCTACAAGACCAGATAATATTGCTGGTTGTAGATTTTGTAGCATCGGAGAAACAAGATCCTCTTCATCCTTACGATGCAATGTAGGCAACCAGTCAAATACTAAAATCAACGCGCACAGTGTGATAGCTAAAATACCAAAATCAGACTTATTATCAACAAACACGAGAAATGCTCCCATACCACTCGTCAACCATGATAGTAATACTACCCATGATGTCTGGTACAATGAGGGCTTATCTGATAATCATACATAACGAATTACGCGTCTGACGAGTCACCATGTCATGATCATAACAACCACGACTGCTAACAGGAAATTCATCATAACAGCCCGCGTATCAGGCCAAATCCATCATCCCACAGATTGGAATGCATATCCAAACTGGAACCATACTGCAATATAAGTTAGCCATGGAGAAGGAGAGAATTGCGCACTCAGTGAATTCCATAAATATCCATGATGCTCTGCCCAAATTTTGGGGATATACATATATGCATGATTTGCATCCCAAGCAGTGGGATAAGGAATAAATGCTAACATAATACCGTAACACAAATACATAATTGTGATACCTAATAGGATTGTGGTCAGACCCTTAGAGAGGGTGTCAAAACCAAGGTGATTATTAATGAGTGCTGATACATTTTGAGCTAATGTTTTCCAAAATGAGGATTCTTTCCAGATCAAGTAGCCACAGATTACAAGACATGCTACTGCCACAACCTGGTACAAGAGTGTCGTCATCACCAAAATCCAAGAAATCGCCAGTGCCGCTACAAATCACAATATCAATGCCGTTACTCAGCGATCAAGCGTATCTGCTTCCTGACGGTAGAGCTTACGATATAACATTGACCCACCAGACCACATACCTCACAGCATCAGTCATGCCGATCCAATCATGAGTCAGATATTGATCGGTAATGCAAGAAATGCAGATCAGATAAACTCATCTCTCACTGCAATAAAAGCATATGCAAATAACAAGATTGCAATAATAGTGCTCCAAATAAATCACTTGGTAGTTGCCTTATGATCCATAAAATAATTGTAAGCCAATGGAATACCAGCAGATACTACTCACCAGAGTAGTAAGAGCCAATTATCTCAGTTTTTGAGCATATCATAGTAATATGTATGTTCAGAGAAGTACTCTTGAAAGATACTAATCCCTCCGATCACGAGGAACGCCATAAGCCAGATCGCAACACCAGATAGTTTTTTCATCAATAAAATAATAATAATTAAATATAGTGCGTTGCGCTTAGAATTAGGAATTTCTCACAACTCGAGATAACGAACTACCTAGTAGATTTCATAAATACTAACGATCCTATCTTTAAATAAAATCACGCTCGCAATGAATTATTTCTTGTATTTCAATGATTTCATCACTTTTTTACGAGCCCAACCAGACATACCTACACTGACATAATCTGATCCACCACTAGGAAGTCTCACAAAACGGTATCCATCAGGATCAATTCTCATTCTCGTCTCATAGCAGATCTTACGACCACCTAGAAACCAGTGATAGCTTACTCCTTTGGGGTTAGTCTGCACTCACATTACACCAAGTTCCTTACCCTCATCAACAGATAGGGTTCTCTTGGGGTATTCAAATCTTTTCTGACCTTTTGTATTTTTTGCTTGCTTTGCTTGTTGAGCCTTCTTGCTCGCGATACCTTGCTTATTGGTTCTTGCCATACTATGGTTTTAAATGGTAAAAAAATCATTACTCTAGCCATATGAGCAGTAGAATAATGATCTTAAACAGTATTGCAAGAAATGTATTCAAATAAAAACAATCACTTATCTAAGTAATTTTATGCTAAATCCTTAAACAACTGATACATTGTTAATAAGAACAAGAAGATAATTAACACCGCAAAGAAGACTCATTTGATGATATTGGTAGATTTTTTGAGTCTATCAGACTCTCATTGTCAGATCACGAGCATATATCCTGCATAAATGAGATAGATCACAGCCAGTACACCCACTCACCATCAGAAGAACTTACTTACTCTGATGATCAGATCAACCGCCTGAGTCTTAAACGTCTTAGCATAAGCAATAAAGTAGATATAATCAATAACCTTGATCAGTACTAGTACTCACAATATATTGACTACTGCCTTGCGAGCCTCGGTCAATTTATCTTCTTTTTCATATGCTCTGATGATCTGTAGACCGTGGTAAATAATAAGAAGGATCGCTACAAAGAATGCTCCTGCTTTCATAAATGTAATAAAGTTAAAGATAATCTTATCTCTGACTGCTACCACTAGAGAGGCTCACCCATCGGAAGTCTCTACATTGAGCTGGCGTAAAATCCACATTGAGCCAAATACAAGGAATCATCCATACATTAGATACAGGAACGAGTTTTTAGCTTTGGTGATTTCACCATCTTCATCAGCATTAAGTAAGAATGTTGCACCAATCACAACAATAAAGATAAAGAAGACGATTGCCGCAATAGTTTGTAGAATTGGTCGTAATTTATTACTTCAAATTGCTGACGGATAAAACATATCTCTAATATTATCTTTGAGGGATTTTTTGCTATCAATACCAAATGATGTAGGACTATATACCCGAGCTCATTTATCATTACTTGTAGTAGTCATCTTATCAAAGAAATCTCTTGTTGGGTTTGGTAACGAATTTGGAGTTTGCGCAAGAACCGTAGATGCTCACAGCACAGCACAACATACCAGTCAGAAAAGTCAGAAGAAAAACTTTTTCATTATCCACCAATCAGTTTAAGAAGTAAACCGCTCACGATCCTCATAATAAAATAGAATCCGCCAAGAACAAGGACACCAATAACGATGTTTTTAATATTTTCTTTAGCTGACTTGGTCTTGTCTCCTCCAGGATCACTGACAATCAGAAATCCATTATAGATAATCATGATCACCGACAAACTCATACCGAAAAAGATCAACCACTGCACATAAGGACTAATCGCTTCTACAAGGATCCATGCACCATTAGCGATACGGTTCTCTTTACCAAACCATGTTGCATTACCATTGGCATATGTTCTGACTTTCTGCTCGAAGACACTATGTACTACTGGGTTCTTCTGTTGTACTTTGTCCACAATATCGATAATATTACCATCTTTCGATCCATAATAGTTAGTTTGAGCGGAAACAGCCATAAAGCTACAAGCCATAAACATACAACACAATATAAGGGAAGAAAAAATAGATTTAAACATGAATAGTGAAACAACAGAATAGTTGGTTTAATTATAGTCGGAATGGTCTATTTTGTCAAATTTTAGTCATCGACTAACTGTGTTGTCAAATACCGTAAATACCCAGCAGTATCAACACTACTACTATCCATGCTCGAGACGTCATGATTTCCAACCCATACACAGACAATCAGCTTACGATGAAGCTTTCACCCACAAGTCCATCCATCCACAAATTTACGACTAGTGCCAGTCTTCACAAACCATCATGAACGATTGAGAAAATTATCTTGACCAAATGAGATCACACGATTGAGTGAATCAGAGAGAATTGATTTAATTTCTTTTGTAGTAAGAGACGAAGAGTACCAATATCTCCATAGCCTTGCAAACTCCAGTGGACTCATCTCATAGGTCCCTAATCCTACTGATAATCATAATTGCTCTGGAGTAAATATCATCTTATCTGACTCAAGTCATGTAAGGTTTTGCCCATAATCATGGCGTAGTTGGTTGATGTTGGAGATTACATTGGCTACACCAAGCTGATGTGTGAGTTTGATCGCTGGAATATTGAAGCTATTACCTAATGCTTGAGCAAGCGTCACTGTCCCATGATACTGATTGTCAAAGTTTTTGGGCTCATACAGCGATCCATTACCGAGGTCAAATGATACTGGCTCATCTACGATCGTCGTCCCTCATGTATAGCCGAATTCATGAAATGCTTGAGCATAGATAAATGGTTTAATCGCTGAGCCAGTCTGGCGACGAGTACGACACAGATCCACCGTACCCACACGCTCATCGTAAGCACGGCACTGGTTGTATGAGATAATCTGTCAGCTAACTCAGACTATGACAATACAGCAATCATGGACCTGATGTTGTTCGAGTAGATTGCGGTTGGTCTGGATGATTGAATCGACTTGATCAGTGAGATAAAGATCAAATATATTACTTGGATAATCTTGTAATACTAAACGAGTACGAGGATCGAGACTATCATCATGTCGTGAAAGATCATCGACCTGTATTGGCAATAACTGATCCATCTGACTACAGTCAAGATCAGTCTTATGACAGAGCTGAATACTTAGTTTTTTGATACGATCAAAATTTGTTGGATGATAAGGGTTTGATCCATCTTGTGCTACTGCAATCAGAAAGAGGATTTCTGACTCAAATAGTTGATCACACTGTTTATCAAGGTAGTACTCACATGCCAAGTTGTATCCTACTACTCACCCATTGGGAAATGGGACATGATCAAGATAGTAGTTAATAATTGATACTTTAGAGTTTAGAGCTGTAAGAATAAATGCTCACCGAGCTTCTTGAATTTTATGAGATCGCGTTCTCATATTGTGTCATCGATCATGTTTGATGAGCTGCTGAGGGATCGTTGATCATCACTGCACAATCTGACCATGAATGATATTGTAATAGCTAGCTCTTACCATCCCATGCACATCAACTCCGATATGTGAATAGAATCTACGGTCTTCGGTTTTGAACACTAAGTCACTCAGTCATGTGGAGTAAATGCTCGTATTAGAATCGATAATTGGCAGTTTGGAATAAGTGAAAACTCCTGATATTACGAATAATATCAGACAAAGTCATATAATACTCCATATGATGTTTTTTTTCATTATCTATTATTTAATAGTGGGCATCTGTGTCGCATAAACACTATCATCGTACATCTGCCAGATCTTGCTTGACATAGAGACAGTGGATCCGCTATATGCTACAATCGCTGGGATGGTGATACGACATGACTGGTTGGCTTCAAGTGTGTCATAGTACAAGAATAATCTATCAAACCTGACTTCATAGTGACTTGGTTGACAATTGTAGTTTCACTCAACAGTGAATGGTGCGTTTCGTGATGATGATTCTTTTTTGTTGACGATATCACTGAGCTTGAGCGTTGCTGGTACATAGAGCTCTACGACTGTGTGAGGAGCAGGTTGCGTGATTTTGAATTGTGCTACAGCGTTGATGGTCTGGCCAACCTTCACACCACTCGATGGGATCATCCATTGCAGATACTCAACATTGTGTCTGGTCAGATCAGCGGTCTGCGGTACCAATAATCCATAATCAAGCTTAGTATCCATGATCACACTACTGTCACATTTCCACTCAATGAGTGGTTTGGTACTGCCTGAAGATGCAATCATCATCGTATGAGTTGATCATGAGGAGATCGTAATTTGTTGTGGTTTCCCATCGACGGTGATCGTACAAGCGATCGGACGAGTTTGGTGATTTTGTTGATACTGTGCGATAATCGACAGTGCTGCCATGGTATCAATGGTACTATATCACCACATACCATTGCTATCTTTCTGGCGAATCAGAGCAACGATCAATTCATCATTCATCTGATCACGTTTATCTCCACCGAGCTGCATAATAAGTCTTTGGTAGAATGATAGCGCACTACGAGGAGTGAGAAGTGGATACAGTGACCCATATTCACTTTGCTCCCCATCAAAGTCATCAATGTTGAGCTTGTTGAACCACTTGAGCGCAAGTTCTCTGTTTCCTAGGTTGAGCGCTATCTGAGCTCACAATAACTCTGGAGCTACACGAGCAGTCTTGTCAGCGTCAATGAGCTGTTGTACCTGTGTGAGGTTTACTCATCATCTCGTCTCCGATTTGTAGTAGAGATAATACAGATACTGATCTACGTTGGATGCTCCGCCATTACTATCCAGGTATCTCTCGAGTTGTGATATCTGTCACTCATAACCGCGGGATAGCTGTGGATAGCGAGACATAATACCATAAATATATGCAGAGAGTGTGTACTGAGTTTTATCATTACCCCAATAGGTAAACCCACCATCGCTGGACTGATATCACCATACACGAGTCTTGGCATCATCAATCGCCTTCGTCAGACTAAATGGTTTATCATACAGCGGCATCACCATATCTCCACTAAAATATCCAGTAAATAAGGCATACTTGGTCATCTGCTGCGCAGCAAGCAAGAACCACGCACTACTGATCGTCTGCTCAGCGCATCCGTATGGATAGTGAATCATATAGTCAAATGTGGTATTGAGAGATATGAGTGGAATCTGACCCAGTGATAGTGTGATCTGCGGATCGATCGAGTTGGCTGGGATAGTGTGTGATAGTGACCCCTGTGCTCCAGCACTGCTCTTGACCATGAGTTGTTTGAGGCCATTGGTCCTGAGTGGGATGGTCTGGAT
The DNA here is from genome assembly GCA_043772005.1 of bacterium. Classification (GTDB taxonomy): domain Bacteria; phylum Patescibacteriota; class Gracilibacteria; order Absconditabacterales; family Absconditicoccaceae; genus JAYSSF01. Next base: position 69,277 of record JAYVGP010000021.1, on the reverse strand, counting down.
CGAGTAGTCACGATAGTTGCCGATCTGTCCATCAAGTTCGATCACGACATCATGGTAGCGATAAATACTCGGATCAATTGTGATAGGTATGATTATCGTACTATTTAGTTTGGTTTTGCTTTGAATTGTGCTGATAATGATACCATCAATCGTACGCACCACTCCCGACAGTATGACATTTTCTCCTTTGAGTTTGTTGATCTGATAGGTTATACCAAGAACCTTGACTGGCACATCAATACGATCTCCGATCGTGACATATAGCGGTAGATTTGGCTGAATAATGAGATCCTTGGTTGCCATGATGTTAGTAGTGGTCGTACCTACCTTACTACTACGAGCCACTCATACGACATCGATCGTCCAAGTCGTAAGGTTATCTGGAAGAGTAAATGTCGTCGTCCAGACTCCATCCTTGGTATATACTCACCCTCTCCAGTATGCTACATCATCAAACTTCTCCCTGAGGAATCACAATGGATTACGAGATCATCATCCTCATCCCTTACCTCACTCTTGCGTAAATACCTTGAGTCACTGATAGATCCACTTCATATTGGTGTAATTGGTAATCGTAGTACCCAACGACATAAAGAAGTCAGACAATGGATTTTTGAAATAATTATACAGATCATTGAGCGACTTATCGACCACTCCTACTGATAATCTTGCGTCTACTGCTTTGCCTTTGTAGTCAGTAGTTTTGACCGTGAGTGTGACCTTATCTCATGGCTTGTAGGTTTGCTTGTCAGTGGTGACATCGATATTGAGTTTCATGAGATCTTGGTTGATTTTGACCTGACCGTATCACTGTCGCATACGAGGTTCTCTGCGCACTTTAGTTGCATTTGCTTGATTGATGAGATCAGATCATGCGACCTGCAATACTGATACGATCGTACTTGGGTAGTATGTTGCTTTGACTGGGACGGTGATCTGACTGCCATCTAGTGTCCTCAGATATGAATCCAAAATACGGTCTCACTGCTCTACGGTGATCAGTACGACTGCACCATTGATATATGGTGTGATGTTGATGGGTAGCGTCTGACCTTCATCATATTGCTTCTGGTCGATGGAGACGGTCAGTGTGTAGTTATTGTTCATCGAACCATAGTTGTAAGCATCGCCATCCGCATACCAGATCGAACGCTCATTGCGTCAGATTTCTCTATCATTCTTGTCCAATGCTTGCACAATCAGTAGTCGTTCACCAGGCTTGGACACTGGAGATACTGGCACAGACCATGATGATCACTTGAGTGTTCCTGATTGTACTTCTTGATAGTTGGTATTGTTGTAATACAGTGACCCATCGACTCACTGGTTGAGTTGTTGTGATTTCCAGTCATAGTAATACCAGTGATATTCCAAACGAGCAATCTGGCTCACATCTCCAGAACTCACTCATGCAATCGGCTTGAGCGTTTTGATATCCTTGGCATAATACCGATCATAAGGAGATCACTGTAGTCCAATGCTGACGAGCGGTTTGATGTCATCATAGGTAGAGATGATTTGAGTCTCATTGGAGAGATTATCAATGATTGTAGTTGTTGCTTTGGAAGTGAGTGGTTGACTGGATAACATATCACGTCTAGTCAAATTTGCTCTGACAGGCTTGGTTGATCCTACGCCAGAGATTCTCATACTTGATCCTGGAGAGGTATTGTTGTATTCTAATCTGGTATCATAGTAGTAGTCTGACTTATTGCCCATATCCCACCACCATCGTCATCGTGAGTTGGTGCTTGCACTTCGATCTGTGGTGTAGCTCCATGATTGTAGCTTACTACCAAAATAATAGGTCGGATCAATCGCAACCTGATACTGGCTTCACGACCAAGCGAGTGTTTGATCGACATAGAATGTAGGCTTTTGATATTCATTGATTTTAAGAGTTTGTCCATATTGCGCTCCGTTGCTGTCTTCGACCTGTAGATAATAATCATCCAGTCACGCCGTCGATGGTATCACAAATGACGTATTGAAACCACCATACTGATCGAGTTTGATTCATGATGCTTGGAGGAGAATGGTATTGTAGTCAGATGCCTTGCGTAGTGTAATACTGATACCTCCAGTAGCAGTCACCGTATTGCTACCGATATCAGTCATATTTCTTGCCCATCATGCGACGAAGAGTTGATCTCCTGGCTTATACAATCATCTATCAGTATAGGCATAGATTCTACTCACTGGATTGGATCACCAGGTAGGGACAGTACGACCATCAGTGACATCCCCGACCATGATTGCTGATTGGAGGTTGATCGATCTATCATTGCTTCGGTAGCTGGTTTGATTGTTTTTTCATCCAAGTGTGACAAATCATCGATCATCTCAGACCTGAGCAGTCAGTGCAGTCAGGTCTCACCACGTAGTTGTAGTTGTGATATAAGGCCACTTGGAGACCGTGATAGTGCCAGAGCTCGCTCGTCATACAGTTGAAAGTTGATAGAGGTTGAGCGTTGCAGATCATGTGAGAGGTTGACCGGTTGCAAGATCAAATAGCCATACAGTTGCTTGATTACTAGATTGTTTGACATAGATACCGATCTGAGTTTGAGCAAAGATCTGTGCTGCATTGTTGGCAGTATATGGAGTTTTGACGGCAAAGACCTTGGTGTTTTGTAGTTGTTGAGGTACAGCGAGATTGCTCGTCTTGGGAGTTCGATACAGATTTGTCGATGGCTTGAGTGTCTGGATCACTGCTGTATCATCACACACGAACAGAAGATCTTCGAGTCTCGCAGATTTAGTACCATATGACTCATATCAGACACGAGATAGCTGCTTTGCAATAGCTGCTTCAGGCTTCCAGCGACATCCATAATAGTTGATAGGAGTATCACTGATATTGGTATAATCCACTTGGATCGCATTATCCCAGCGTCACATGGTCAGCAGATTGATTCATTCTCATCTGATGGTAGCTTTTTTGAGCGACTGCTTGATGGCTCCCATACTGAAGTTAAGATCGACAGATCCTGTGATACCAAATCAGTCTGACAGAGTCACTATTCTTATTGATTGTCATGATTGGATTTTGATGTCAAAGGCAAAACAATCTCCGCTATAACAGTTATCAAAACCGACAGACTCAGCAATCTTCACTCATGAGAGATTACGAGATAGTATCTTGTTGGTTGCAATAGCATCAATCATGAGACTTGGATATTGTGTCTGATACCCGAGGTAGTATCCATACTCTTGAGATTGAGCAGAAACATTCACTGTAGTCAGCCTAATGGTACGATATCCATCAATTCACCAGTTGTACCGCTGACCAAAATTATCCTTGAGTACGACCTTATGAGATTCATCGGCGAACAATGAAGTGTCAATAATAATAGCCTTGTCAGTAAACTTCATCGCAGTAGCTCATCCAATTCACTCAACCCATCATGTAGTCCAATATGCATATCCTGTGCCTACTGAGATGGTGATCACGGTACCGATAGGAAATGCTTGATGCTCAAACATATAACTAAATGTATCGGTAGTGTTACGGCTATCCATGTCAAATGATCCTGAGCGATAGATCTCAGTGGATCATGAATATGTTTTATATCAATAGCTGAACAGCAATGACGGCACAGATGAACGAACTACATACCATCTTGCATATCAGTATGGACTGATTGGGCCACAGTTATTGGAGCCACTAAATTGGATGAGATTGGCTGTTGTATTCTTGACTGTCACTGCAAATACTGGCTGATCTCCCAGTGATAATGTCTCACCATCCACGAGTGGAGTAAATGTTGATCCACTTAGATCTAACTGTTTCACATGATATTGTAGTCAGGTTGTGTCTGTAGCCCATGTAATATCATTACCCGTAAGGTTGAGGATGCACTTGGAGATAGAGCGAATCGTAACATTGGTAGATTGCTGCATCTGATCAGACTGATAGCTGAGATCATAATTTTTGAGATTGATGATGAGTTGATCAAGCTGCTGCCCACTCACCGAGCTATCAAAGGCATGCGTCGTCACTGCAGTATTATCATAACCACCATAATATCTATAGTTGTTGGTCATAGTATCTGTGATAAGATGCTTGATACTAACAGCAGAAGAAGCAAAACCAGCGCTCACATCTTCCAATCACGGATTATATGCAATAGAGTCTACCTCTGGAGTACTTGTCGATCATGGTTTACTACATCCAGCAAGGAGAACCAATAGAAGCAGTACGAGACACTGTCAGACACGAGGAGTAGATTTCATGATAGGGTGTAGAATAATAGGGATACTATAGCATATAGTGTAGTGATTATGATAGAAAAAAGCAAGAAGAAAATTGATGTCAAATTGACTTGCAAATCAGATCATGATATGTTAGTATTAAATATTTTATTCGTGTGTATAAACCATGAGAATATTCTCCAACTTTGACACACAACTGGATGATGAGCTTTACCAAAAAGAGATTGCCAAGTTTGGTCAAGAAAAAGTTATGATTATCCATAGAGATCCGATCTACATCTGGCTCAAAATTTTCTTCCCATGAATACTATCTCTCATTGTAATAAGCATCATGATGTACGTTGAGATGAGATTGATATATGCGTGATCTATTAGTCCGATCATCACTAACACCGGTATTATCATGATTATCATCTGTATCTTGGTAAGTATTGGATATACTACCCGTAAGCTCATGGATTATTATATGGATTTTGCTATCATTACTCCTCGCCAGATCGTGAGTTATCAGCAGAGAGGTTTGTTTAGAAGGAGTTCTGTATCGCTAGATCTTACGAACCTTAGATCAATCAATGAGGAGAAAAATGGCCTACTCAAAAGCATTTTTAATTATGGTACTATTGTATTTCTCTCTGAGTGATGAGAATATAAAGTTGAACATAATGATCCTGATGAAGCGATTGATACGGGCATGATCAAGCTCAACTACATCTCCCGTCCAAGAAAAGTGAGAGAGAAGATTATTCATATTTTGAGAGACTAAAATACTAATCAATATTTTTATATTTGAGCTTGTTTTGATTTAGTAAATCACCAATATAGTGATCATGACCCAATTCACTCTCCAATCATCATACGCTCCAGCAGGAGACCAAGGTGAAGCTATCAAGCAGATCGTCGATGGATTTAACGCTGGACAGAAAGCAATTACACTCCTCGGTGCGACTGGTACTGGTAAGACATTTACGATGGCCAATGTGATCAAGCAACTTGGCAAACCTACGCTCGTCCTCTCACATAATAAGACCCTCGCGGCACAGCTTGCCACGGAGTTTAAGGGGTTCTTCCCGAACAACGCGGTACACTATTTTGTCAGCTACTTTGATTATTATCAACCAGAGAGTTACTTAGCAGACAAGGACGTCTATATTGAGAAGGAAGCTACGATCAATAGTGAAATCGAGATGTATCGTCTGAGTACGATGGCTAGCTTGCTTACTCGTCAGGATACGATTGTGGTGAGTTCGGTATCGGCGCTGTATGGTCTCGGAACCAAGGAAACATGGGAAAACTCATGTCTGACTCTCATCGCTGGTCAACGCTATCCATTCAAGGATTTGAAATGAAAGTTAATTGCAATGCAATATAAACCAGTTACTCAATCAATCGAGCCAGGGATGTTTGATGTGAGAGGTGAGATGGTGGATATTTTCTCTAGTACGGAGAAAATTGTGTATCGTTGTCATTTTAATGAAGACTATCTCGAGTTTATCGAGCGTAAAGATGCTGATACATTTGCCGATATGGGGACATTAGACAAGGTAGTGGTGCGACCTAAGAGTCAATATATGCAAGATATGTCTGATATTGATAGTATCCTTGTGAGGATCGAAGCAGAGATGGAAGATCGTGTGGCCGATTTTGAACGCAGGGGAGATATCCTTGAGGCTCAGAGATTGAAAAAAAGAGTCCTATATGATATCCGTATGATCAAGGAAACAGGTTTCGTCAATGGTATTGAAAACTATAGTATCTACTTCGATGGACGTCAACCAGGTGAAGCACCAAACACGATTTTTGATTATTTTCCTGATGATATGCTCGTGATCGTGGATGAATCACACTTGGGAATCTGACAACTTGCTGCTATGCCTAGTGCTGACCATAGTCGTAAAGTAGCTCTTGTGGAGCATGGATTCAGACTTCCGTCGGCATTTGACCATAGACCACTGGGGTTTGAGGAATTACAAGAAAAACTCAGATGGATCGAGCATACCTGAACTCTATGAATCAATGCACAAAGTCTTGCCAAAAGTAAATGTAAAACCCTCTTTGTCTCTGCCACTCCGGCCAAATATGAATTAGAACATAGCGAACAGGTAGTACAGCAAGTTATCAGACCAACAGGGCTACTTGATCCAATCACGATGATCTATCCTAAGTCATGAGATTATAACCTACTCTTGAGTCAGACTCAAAAAGTCCTCAACAAAAAACCCCATTTGATGGAATTTCTTGATTGATATATCACCGATACCAAGCATCTCAGGGAAGTATTTGAATGAGGTGAAATCAAAGAATAATTAGTAAGCTCCGGCACAACCATATCCTGCAAGGTTGATACCAATATTATCTCAAGAGCTGTTGCTTGTATCATGTCGACAATCCCATCGATAATACCATTGGGTCATGCGCTCGATAAAGTATCAAAGACACATAGTGCACCTGCTGATCACTCGTTTTCATCAAGCAGATACGGAGATCCTCGTGGATCTTTTTCCATAGATGATAATGATCACGAAACTTCACCTACTGCTACTTCAATATTTCTGAGTACCGCTATCCATGTTTGCCTACAGAAATGATTAGAAGGAATATTTTTAACATTTTTTCATATAATACCATCACATACTGATGAAGTCTATGATGATCCAGTAATATTTTTGAGGGATTGTTTGGTGTTCACTTACATCATAAACACTACTACCCTAAAATCTTGGAAGTTTTTCTGTTGCTGCTGATTTTCTCACTCTATCTTGCATTCATATAATTCTTGGGGTCAAAGCAACTACCAAAAAAACTCCAATGCTCACAATCACGATCAGTAACTCAATAAGGTAAAAGATTTTTGTTTCATATATAGTGCATTAAATTTAAAATTAGGGTTAACTCCTACCTTAGGATAATGAATTCCGCTATTGCGTGGTTGCGATTGCAGACTAGGTAGTAGATTTTTAATAGATTAAGATTATTTTAATCTTATGTTAAATCTACTATAACAAATCATAACTTATTACATATAATTTTATTTTCCTCGGTTTTTCCACCACGAAGTAACAGTTACCCCCGTAGATACCGACCAACTCATAGTAGATCAAGATAGTAGTGATCATGCATTATCGATAATGGTTGTTGATTTCTGGGATTCAAAGCAAATACCTTGCGCCAAGAATCACTCTACTACTGATTCAAATGCCCAATCAGGGACAAACTTATTAAGACCTTGTTTCTGCTTCATTGCTCTTGAAAGAAGAGTTTTTTGTTGTTCATTAAGACGACATGTGTGTACTGATCTATCGGGGTATTGATAGGTAATCTGGCATTTTTGGAGCTGATTATTATATTTGATTGTTGAATAAATATCAAGCGGCATACCGAATAATTCAAGAATATATTCTCCGTCAAACTGCGTACAATACTCAACTTTATGAGCTATATCTCATAAAGTAATAATCTCAACAATACGCATCACGATACGATACATTGGATGCTCTGGGGAGTATTTTGATAGAAAATTATTCATCGTTGCTATCATATTAAGTCTTGTCTCTTGTCACTTCACTGAAATTAATGCTTCGATCTTGCGCGCATAAATAAGAGCTGTATCTGAAACCTCATCTGTTGTATTTCATGAGCTGATACTACCGCTCGCCATTACCACTCATGTAGTAGATTCTATTGATCATTCGTAAGGAGATATTTGTTCGGTGACTAAGTTGAATCCAGATACAGATCATGACGTAATAGGCACCGTATCGTCAAGATCTCATGATACTATGATATCTAGTCTGCCATCTCAATGAACAACATCTGATTCAATCTGAGTAATAGTATAGTCAGTCGGTAATGATATTTTTACTGCTTTCTGGGCGAATACATTAGTCCGAACCGTAATTCATAATACCAAAATCAATGCGCCGAGAAATGTGGCTTTATGCTTATAATGATGATCATTGGTTTGGATTTCAAACATCCAATTCAGTGAGTATATAATAAATATTTGTCCTAGTCCTCAACTATCTATATCATGCTACAATATACTGTATTACTCTCACGATCGTGTAACTAAATGTAACAATGACTAATCCTATAATAGCATTCTTAATTCACTTTTTGGCTTCACTGGCAGCTCATGAGTCACCACTACCCGCCATGATATATTTCACACCAGATACAACGAGTACAAGAGTCACCACCGTACCAATCAACATTGTAGCAGTCAGAAAGATATCCTGTACCAAAATATTTGGATCATTGGCCGTATTGCTGTCGTATCAATCTTTGCATCATCCTTTGATGCACAAAGCTTCGTTTACATCGAGTTTACAGGTATTAGTTGCGATTTCTGTAGCAGTACAGCTTGTTGTTGTAGCCATAGTCAGTATTTAGTAAAATAGATCATTATAAGTATATCCTTATTGCTACTATTTTGCAAATTCTCCGAATTCATAAACAAATTCTGGGACGCTATCTTGATTCAGACAATGAAATCACTATGATGACCTAAAATATATGATGTGGTATCGTGGCAGAGTGGTCCAATGCAGGAGCCTGCAAAGCTTTATAACCATGGGTTCAAATCCCATCGATACCTCCATATATTTTTTGTTATTCCAAATTCTCAGCTACTTCCCAATCTTCATATTTTCTGAACCAGCCAAACTTAAACATCACACGGAAAATGGCCCAGTTTACATAAGAGATGAGGTGTAATACCATCTCCATTGCAGGACGCATCACAAGATACATCATAAAGATAACACTAATCTTGAAGTTAGGATTATTATACTTTGTTCTGATTTCTTTGAAAACAATAGCACAAACTCACTCTTCAATATTATTACCTTGATCAATTGTTTGATTGAGGATGCTCTGACGTATATCATTGAGCTTCTTGATTGAAGTTAGTACTGCCTCATTACCAGACATTACTTCAGTAACTTGATGAACCTGAATTGCATCAATGATAGATCATCACTGATCAGATAACGTATTATCACTAGATGGAACTCTATACTTAGCTCCAGGATCGTTGGTTATGGTCTTTGGGGTAGGCTGAGGTATAGACTTATTAGTAGTATTTCCATTAGTCACAACAGTCTTAGTGTTCTTTACCGCTGGCGCTTCAATAATCGGCTTGATACTCATCACAAAGAATCATTCGACATATTTTGAGATATTTGAATCTCTCAATAAAGCTATATCTAATGCCTTATCGCTGTATTGATATAGTTCTGAGCAATTGAGATTAAATGTTGAGTTGAGTGATATAAAACTAAACACATAAGTAAGCGTCATATATGTAACAAATTTTTCTACTGACTCTCAAGTAAATACACCAAAATCTGACACCTTGACCTTATTATGAACATCTTCATGGATCGCGTCTGCTGTCTTGTAAAATCCAATAAGTGCGGCAATAAATCATAGTGCTAGGTATAAACTCCAACCAAGATAAAATCACAGTACGACACTCGCAATTGCAAGAAGTCAGACACCATACTTCCGCTCACGATGGAAGTAGATAATGGCATAGGGCAAAATACAAAATACTGCTAATAATCGCACACCTGATCCGAGCCGCTCCTCAAACAAAAACAATGAAACATAAAAACCTATCACAGAGATCAAAAGTGCTCGAGTAATAATAGTAGTTTTGAGATAACGATTTGTTCACATAGCGTAATTATATCGTAGCAATTAATAAATCGCAAATCAACATCTTGACTATCACACAAAAACTAAAAAAAATAATGCCTTGCACTTGAACTTGTCATGAAATAGTGTATGGTGTAGTATCTTTATCTCACTGTTCGCTTATGGTACGTGTCGTGGTTGATCAATCTCATACTACACATCTTCAGACATGTATTATTTCGTGGTCTGATCATTATTGTAGTAGTCAAACTCATCAATCTCATCGGACTGACCATATTCAGATACAAGACTATATCTTGATTGAAGATGATGGATTCGATAGGATATTGACGCAGGTTTCACGATATACTCAGGATCCATGTACTGTTACTCAATTCAAAACAATTGTTAATCGTGAGATAGCATTAGGACAAATGGATCATCATGTGACTACGCAGATTATGACATTTCTGATCAGTGAGACTCTTGTCAACAAAGAAGTAGTAAATGCCCCCTGGTGACATATCGGCCAGATTCAGTGTCAGATACAACTTATCATGCTCAAGACCAAAATCTTACCCAAGCACATCATAGAAGAATGTAAAAAATGACTTGTCCACTTAATACCTAAGTCATTATATACTATTGAATACCTCAACCAACACACAAAGCTTGCAAATTACGCTCTTGTGTATCTACAAGACTATATGATCAAATGTATCGTCATCAAGAAGTGACAATATGCAGGCATTGAATATCTTAACTGGTGACTAAGGGAACTAAGACAACTGATGGAGGAAATGAATGTATGAAAGTATTATCATCAGAAACACTGAGATCAAATCAATCATCTTACTCGTAAACTCATCATACAGGCAGTGGATCAATATACTCATATCCTCGGGCAACGACTCTCTCATCATATTGATCGTGGTAGTAGCATCACTATGATCAACCAGATATCTGAGCACCCTATCATTCAAGAGCAGTGTAATAACTATCTCAGCCAGCATTATGGTTTTTATACAATGGAGTGTTCTCATGTGCTTCCTCGTGTTAGCAAGCATGGCGATATTGATGGACAGATCTATCTCTCAACTCAACTTCAATAATTTATTCTACACCATCATGAACGCATATCATATCAGCTCTGTTATCAAATTTATTATCGGTATGATGATTCTCATTAGCTCAGTCAGATTTATTGATCCTTGGATCGACCCCAGTAGTTCAGTCATTATTACAAGTGTCTGACTAATACTCATGATTTGGTGACTAGGGTTTTATGTCTATCTACTTATCATGTCACTTTTGAGTGATAAAAAATACTCTTATCTCGCATCGTATGCCTATAAGTTATCACTCATTACTGGTGCTTATGCAGCCGTAAACCGGCTTTTGATTTGATTTGGTATTTGGTGATGGTGGATCTGAGTAATCTTACTAGTAATATGTATGTTTGTTGCTGGGATGGTGCTTGGTATTATTAAGCCAAATGAAGGGAACATAAAAGAAGAATAGCAATAACGTATATCCCACCCTTTAAAGGGGTAAAGGATGAAACAAAAAAGTTGTTTACTCGTAACCCGCAAACTTATGCTAACTGAACAGCAAATCATTGATGCTCTCATGACAGTCTATGACCCAGAGTTTCCACTCATTGATATCTGGACAATGTGACTGATCTACGAAATCGAAATTCTCGAAGATGTAAAAATGGTTAATATAACTATGACTCTCACTACTCCTGCATGTCCAGCAGCAGATTTCATCACTGAGTCAGTAGTCAATGCTATTGAAGATAGATATAATGACTACGACTGTGCTATCATGATGACATTTGAGCCAGTATGGACAATTGAGATGATAAAAGATGAAGATTTTAGAAAGTTGTTTAGTTAGGGGTGGTCTTCTCAAAGCTTACCAAAAAAACTCTTCAACAGAAGAGTTTTTGTTTATACTAATAGTTAAGATTACATAATTATAGATCTAACTCACTGATTGATAGTGCATCTTCGGGCTGTATGACAGTAACATCATCTGAGTAGAAATCAACCTGAGCATTTAACGATCATGCACTTGTATCATCAGTGTATGATCAAAGCAACTGTGCATGATGACTAGTAGTCACCATTTGAACACTAAATATAGTATCATCATCCACCACACCACTAGCTTGTAACGATATCATATTACGATCCCATGTCGAAGCAAGCATAGCTTGATTGGCACCAGTATCCGTTACTAGTATTTTAAGGGACTTTGGAGTTAGTCCTACAATAGTAGGACTAGAGTCCTCATTTACAAGATTGAGTTGGATATCATTGGACATTGGATCAAATGTACCATTACTACGTACCGATGCCATATTGCGATATATATTACTTCTCATCTCATTTCTATCTGATGCTATACTCGATTCGTCAGATATCGTAGTAAGCACTGTTATGATACGAGCCATGTTCCTCTTATTTAATCTAATATTATAGATAGAATTTGCATTCTGCTGCCCAATGGGAGTAATGACTGGATACTTGACCATCTGCTGATATAACTTCATCTGAGTGTCGAGATTTTGTGTAATAGATGAAATCATCTTAGACTGTCATAACACTTGGTCTATACCGATTGAGTCAGATTCTCCCGTTCATACATACCAATTTGCAGTAAGCTTTGTGATCAGCGACTGAACTTCAGTTTCTTGTGATCGTGAAGCATTACTTGTAAAATGATCAAGTGTTAGATAAAATTTAGAGATATTATTTTCATTTGGAACAATCACCGTATGTGCAGCCGTATCGATAAACTGTGTGCCTGACTGTGTTGTGTATGATCAGCTTATTGATAGACTAAGTTCGGTGTTCTGGTTCATGCTATCTATCTGTCATTTGAAACCAATTGATCATTGAGTATATAGTCTGTCTCAGACTGTAGTCTCATATGATCATACAAGCGATCCACTCACAACATTGGGATTAAGTACTCACAATGATGGTGCATTTTTTAGCGTTTCAGCGATAAATTTTGCATAGTCAGAGTTAAATGATGCAAACGTATTAATACTTGAAAAGATGGTAACCGATGAAATAATTATGATTAAGGCGATACGAGCGAGCATAATAACAAAGACAAATATAAATAAATAGAGTATTTTAGAATCTAAACTTTCATGACATCGTCAGACTTGATCTTTACCTCATCATCAATCTTGCTGTTGTACTCTTTGACAATCTTATCTACTTCTTTTTCGAGAGTTTCTTGTTCAGTTTCAGACATCGTCTTGGTATCCACGGCTGACTTAATATCTTTGAGAACATCGTGACGGATATTTCTAACTACAATCTTAGCTTCTTCACCCATCTTAGACACGAGTTTGGTCAGATCACGACGACGTTCGGTCGTCATGGGTGGAATCTTAACAAGAGTATAATCTCACATACCCTGAGGAGTGAGACCAGTACCTGAGTCATAGATACCCTTTTCAATACTACTGAGCGTACCCTTATCCCAAGGTTCAATCTTGAGAGTTTGGTTGTCAATCATAGTTACATTGGCAATCTGGGAGATTTTTTGCTCCATACCCCATGATGGAATGTAGCAGTCGATATTTTCAATAAGCCTCGGTGATGCTTTACCTACCTGAAGACCCAATAGTTGGTCGAGAAAATATTCATGAGCTTTGTGAAGTTCTGATTTAAGAGTTTGGATGGGCATCGTTAAATTACAAATGATAAATTATAATTATGATAAGGAAATCATTAGCAAAATCATGTAAATAATTTCATAAACATCTTGATTCTCTATTTTAATTAGATATTATTATTTACATATTTATCTTATACTTAATAATATATCTATGGAAAATCAGCAAAATTTTGAAATACAGAGAATTGCTTTTATACAAAAATATATTAATATAAAATCTCTATCAAGAAATGACTTTGTTGGTTTATTATCGAACGAGAATAAAAAGCCTCTAATATATGGTAATACTACCTTACAAAAACTCATTAAGCCACTTGTACCTGAAGAAAAGAAACGGAAAAATTTGACTCATGATCAAAAAAATATTGTTCTATCTGTAATCTACAATACTACTCATCGTAATGAGTATAATCGCCACTTACAAAAAATCTATCAAAAAGAGATTCTCAATAAAAGTATGCGCTACTTTAGTGACCGTAGCATTGCAGATCTTGCTTCTATTTAGAAATATTCGGTTCCATGAGATAGTGAGGATGGAGAATATCGACCTGTATCATCACTGTAGGCAACAGATCAAGAGCAATACGGATACAGTCATGATCTCCAGCGTAATCATCACTCACATCGTCATAAGGAACATGAGGATCAATATCAGACTTAGGAATAATATTATAAGTTTTAGTCGTGAGATTATATAACCACATATTGTTACGCTGACCGATGTAGATTGCAATCTGACTTAGACCTAGTCAGACTACTAGTTTATCATATAGATCCGTCTTGGTGCAATGTCGTAGTCTGATCGCTCATGCATGAGTGCTCACATATAGGTTGATCGTGAGACATACCACACGCAAGGTGGTGAATGAGCCAGGTCAATTGATCACATAAATATCCGTGATCTGGTGTTCTTGGATTCGCTGAATCAGCTGTCAGGGGAAATCAATCTCCAATCATCTATTGGGAAGTTCTTGGTAGTTAGATCAGATCCAGATCTGGAGTCTATCTGATGAGCAGTTGATCGTAAGTGTCATGACGACAACTATATTGATATAATAAGGCAAAACAATATTATTTCCATATCTCGCTTGTAACTCATTTACTCATAACTCGTAAGCTCTCTATGATCACCCATATCTGTATCATCCGCGGTATCAATGTCTGATGACACAACAAAATCACCATGGACACGCTCGCATGAGTATTTGTGGGTTTGGGGTTTGGCGAGGTACAGACCTATATCCAGAGTGGCAATGTACTATTCTCCAGTGGTGAGTCAGACATCATGAGGCTGACTGATATGGTCACTCATGCGATCAGTCACCAGCTCCAAGTAGATGTTGTCGTGCAAGTCAAGACCACCGATCAGTGGAGTCAGATCATCAAACAATGTCCATATAGTAAGTGAAGTACTGACAATCTCTATATCACATTTCTCTCATCTCCGCCGATCAAAAAAGCTACCCCAGAGATCATCGCAGCTTGCACACAGTGAGAGCAATTTAGCATCGTAGATCAGCAGGTCTATCTCCTCTGTCCCAACTGATACGGCACGACCAAGCTCTCCAATAACTTCCTCGAGAGGAAACTCAAAGTCAGCGCTACGACGAGGAATTGGAATACGGTTTGTCAGATTGGGGAGATAATAAAGTAAAAAAATAATTTTAAATTTCTGGAAAAGAAAAATCCTCAGTAAAAACCGAGGATTTTTGCTAATTTATTTTTTTATATTGATTTTTACAACGACTCATCGGGATTTGTCATTGGACAAGCATCCTTCATCGTCATTGCCATAGCCCATAATCCACCCACAATATTAAATAAAAATATAAATGGTGGGGCAATAATTTTTTGAAATACCCATTTGGTTGGGTTTGTAATATACTTGATTAACCACTGACCAATTGTAGTATCTTCAAACTCAATCTTCTGTGGAGGGTTGTTACTAAGCTCTAATTGCTTCTGCTCTTCCTCTTTTTCAATTATCATTGCGCTTCTCAGCGCATCATCGAAAGATAATCCTTCGGTAATGTGTTTGATAAAATAAAATCGAGCTTTATCACACTCCAATGATTGTCTTAAGTCATTTGATAATGCGTTAGTAATTAAACTTACCCAATCTATACTACCATAATGTAGCATATATCTCAAAAAAACTCCAGACCAAATATGTGATTCGAATAATTCTTCTCTAATGTTTTGTATACCTTTGAGAAAATCATAAAGATCACTCGTTTCAATGGTCTTCAAAGAGTTATTTTGCATTAACAATCTTTGGACAGATATATCCTCTTTTTTTGAGTTACTAATAAAAAGACTCTTATTGTAACTCCACCAGGATTTTACTCTTGAACGATTGTTAACAACTCTCTCTGATTCTAAACTAAGCATACTCGTAATAAGAGGCACAAAGAAGATAAGAGACAGAACTACAAACCAAAAAATAGCTATATCACCAATGACATCAATATCATTTTGAGTACATAAGTACGTAATTTGAATGATTACAAATAGTAAGCCTAAGCCCAATAGTTTCCACCTATTTTTCCAGAACTTCTCTTCATCCCTAATGATAACAACAACATAATTGATTATTACCACCAACATGCCCACAATAGAACATATTATGATAATATAAAATACGTTATTGATAGCGTAATTAGCAAGATCCTTGATGCTTTTGATTAGCGTTTGATAAATAGTGATACGATACTCAACTATTCTACTTATTACCATTAACCATATCAAAGTGAAAGCAATCTTTGTAAACCACTTATTATCTCTAAAGTGACTTCTTGATTCAAATATCTTTGACCATAACCAATAGAAAACAGTTATCAAAATTAGACCAAATGATACAATAGAAATCATATCATACAAATTACTTATTCTAGTAGCAAGCAATTTTACAAATATTACTATAACATAACCAATGCCACAAATAGCATAAAAAATAAGAGCAAATAAAAACATCTTACCAATTGTTTTGATTGTATCTGTTTGTTTTTTATACAGCATAGATATGCCAACCATTGCAGCAATAATTAAAACGATAATAATCCACAATACTGTAGGAACTATCAAAAATGCCGCAACCCATTGTGCTACTTTACCCTGATTAGCTAAACCTAACCCGACAAATGGACCAAAGAAGAACCAGCTATTGAGCACAAGTGTCAACCAAAATGCAGGACAAACTACTGGTTTCCATTTTACTTCAGTAAAATTTGATGAAAGCGGACGGAAAAACATCCAACTTCGACAAAAATAATAGAAAAAATAATAAATACCATCTTCTTTATTTACCCAGAAGTCATTTTCATGGGTTTTCTTGCGAAGTGGATCCTTAAAAAAATCCAAAGGGCTCTTATGAGTTAACTTGTCATCATTTTTTGTTCCGTTTCTGTAGAGACCAAATCCGAAATCTAACAAAGCTAGATTATAAAGCCATGCACCTTTTTTTAAATACCTCTCACCATCTTGATTTTGATTTGATAGTTGGGATATTTTTTTGAAGGTGATAAATCCGAGCAACACCAGGAAGAGACCTCTTAAGGTCTTCACATATACCGAAGGTACTGTTTGAATCTCATAAAGCTGAGACCATGCTTGATTAATGGCTATTGTTTGATTAGCCGATAATCGGCGTAGGGTCGATTCTAAAGAAAGAAAATCAATATTTTCTCTCCATAGAAGTCTACGAAACGCTTCATCGGGCAACATTTCCATTTTTGCTACGAGTGCCACATATGGGTTGTTGTTTTCTGTGAAATTTCTAAGGAACTCATTTTTTTGTTCCTTCGAAATTTTCTCAATATCATTCAAAACTTCTTTGGAGAAATTCCAAAATGACAGAGCATATTTAATTTGGCTTTCTTCTTTGTTGGAGTAGCCGTTAAACTCCAAATTGACTTTTTTGATGGTGCGTTTTTTGTAGTCGCCCCATTCTACTGTTAATGATCTCATGATTTTTTTTGATTTTTTTTGATGCTTACTCTTTCGATTTTCAGCGTTCTCGACACAAATAATTCTATTTATGCTAAATTATATTAATTATATATATACTAATGTCAATATATATATTTATTATTATAGTATAAATTGAAAAAATATACTACAACAATTATCCGATAATTGTTATCATACGCTAAGACTGTTATCTGATAAAAATGTAAATTATTTTTTGATATTTACTCACAAATCGTACTCTTAACCATATTGGTGAGAGTCTTGCGTGTATCATCTACCATACTACTCACAGACCAGATATATCACTGACCATCGATCAACGTATAATATTGACTATGAAATAACTTGCTATCGTCCTGCTGTGTGATAAACGACACCATCTGTCCATCATAATCCCCACTACAGTCAATACTGCGAGAGCTCTGCTCGATAAACTTATATCATGGTAATGATAACTCAAGCTTCTGGAGGTTGAGTGAAGCCATCTGATCGATAGTTACTCCACTATCGACACGAGACTGCGCAAACTGAATCACTGACTGCTCGCCACTCGTACCAGCTTGATAGGTGAGGTCAGACCCCGGTGAGGTAGGAGCAACACTGTATGTGTCAGCAATCTGTACTGTAAATGGACCAGAGCTGACTGATTGCATGGCGGTCTTGCTACCACAGCCTGCGAGTACTGTCAGTGCTAATAGTACTACAATTAAGCAATAACGATAGTTCATGTATAGTATAAACCAAGATAAATAGCTGCAAATAATACCCCAAGTATAATACCAATCACCAATCATCTCTTGTAGACATTGTGTAGGTATTCTGGATATTTGTCATATTTGGCAGCTTGAACATTAGCGAGTATATAACCTAGCATCAACCCCGCAAGAAGGAGATATCCAGGCATCAGTATGAGTAGTGTCAGATGATATCATTCGGGATTGAAGACGATTTTACCGATCGAATATAGGAGCGCTACAAATAACGAACAAAGAAAAAATAATCATTTAAATGCTTCGAATATAGCTTGCATAAACTTAAAAATAGAATAAGTAGAAGAGTAGAACAATAATCCAAGCAAAAGCAATCGCAGCAAATCTGATTATAAATGATGATTTGACCGTCTTGTGACGGAAAATATTCATACCCAATAGCGTACCGATCACTCAACCCAATCATATCAAAATATATAGCTGACGCTCACTGATTCTTCGTCAAGAGTGAGTTGCGCGTCGCTTGTCTCGCCCAAACATGATAAGAGTCAGACAATTTATAATGATCAAATAACTAATTACAATGGTTTGCATACAACAATAATAGATAAGTCTGACAATGAATCAATTGAAAATCACTATCAATTGACTATAAAGTAATTAATGAGTCATAGAGATAAACATCACACACATACTGCATTAATGTTATTGGCATGTGCATTTGCATTTGTCTATTTGTTAGCATGGCAATTTCAGTGATCAGACATTGTCAGACGCTGGAACGGCACGCCTCGTCAAATCCTTATACAAGATACGACAAGCACTCCAGCTCTGCCAGCAAGACTAGAGTCAATCAATGAAAAATCTGGAACAACGATGAATTTATGAAAAGTTACAAAAATAAAAGATCCAGAACAACAGTGAGTCCTTGAGAAAGAGCAGACTCCTAAATCTGGCACAATAGTGAGTCCTTGAGAAAGAGCAGACTCGTGAACCCCAGATATTTCTTTCACCTCTCTCAATGCGGTTCCACAAAGCTTCATGCGTCTGTGAATCAGCAGTCCTGCTGGTATCATGATGGATACACAACGCGTCATCATCACGAGTAACACCAACACTATCAAGCGAGCATGAGAAAGTAACACTGTAACCAGTGATCAAATCAAACAAATCTGACTTAATGTAGATTCTCTCACATTCTACAATGACTCTACTTGGGTCAATATCTTGGTACTGATGGAGATAACGCATAATAACCAACCCCTACTGATCCAAGCTCCATATGCAGTTTATCGTGATGATAAAGCTCACCTTAACTCCCTCATCGCTCAACTCACACAAAAATAGTCAAAATACACATTGAAAATCAGTCAGATTTAACTATACTAAAGATCAATCATTTTTAGATCTTATGTGATTCTCTATGTCAATGATCGAACGCAGTATTGTGATTCTTAAACCTAAAGCGGTAAGTGGATGACATATGTGAGAGATTATTAGTAGATTTGAGCGTATTTGACTCAAAATGATAGCTGGTAAGTTAATTCATGCTGATGCTAATACTGCTGGTCGTCATTATCCTGACGATAGATTAGAGTGGATTGCTTCATTGGGTAAAAGATCTGTAGAAGACAATCTCAAATTTGGGATGAATGTCATAGAGAGCTTTTGAACGGATAATCATCATGAAATCTGAATGACAGTACGCAACTGGCTTGTGGATATGATATCGAGTGATCTTGTGTTTGTATGTGTGTTTGAATGACCTCATGCTATTGAACTTATTAGGAAACTAATTGGACACACAATACCACTAATAGCTGCTCCTGGCACAGTTAGGTGAGATTTTAGCTATGATAGTGCATATCTCGCAAACGCTGAACGTAGACCTATCGATAATCTGATCCATGCATCAGGTAACGAGGAAGAAGCAAACTATGAAGTTAATATCCGATTCCCAGAACTATAATAATAGCACATACTATCAATTCCGAGCAGCAACAATCAACCACAGTAATATAACAAAACTATATATTTATAACTTTCAAACCAATATTATGCAAAAAGGTATTCACGGACAATATTTTACAGATGTAGAAGTCACATGTATGTGTGGAACATCATATACTCTCGCTGCTGCGATCAAGGGTCCTATCAAGTTGGAAAACTGTCCAGCATGTCATGCTGTATTTAACAAGTGAGCTGCAATTGTCAAGGAATCTAAGGGTATGCGTCAGAAATATGAAGAAAAGATAGCAAAGATGGCTGCTGTACAAAGCAAACAAGCTGCATAATTTTTTGGTAACTTTACAATATCCATGGACACTAAATGTCTGTGGATTTTTAGTTTTTGTCTGGTATTTTTTGATAGAATAACTACATATACTATATGCTTAAGCAACACATCATACAACACTATCTCAATACTGACAACAGCGTCATCATCATACCACAACATCATGGTAAGACTGTGTGATTGATGATCAAATATGGAGCAATGGCATTGATCGTATGGATCTTGTACACCTTGATGACCAATATTATGTCATATGATCATATTACAGGATGGGTAGCAGCAATATGACTTAGTGCTATATTGCTGATGTTTAACTATTACTTTATGATGCTATATCTCGACAGCGTAGTGGTCACACCCCAAGGTCTAACTATCATGGATCAGGTCTGATTTCTTGATTTCTCGCAGACCAATTTTGACTGGGACAGTATCCAAACAATTAGTTATCATCAACATGGTCTGACTGATTGGTTGTTGAACAAATGAGATGTAGTTGTGTGAATCGAACATGGTACCAACTATACTCTCCCCAATGTAGTCCAGCCTACCAAACGAGTAGAGCGTCTCAACTACTACAAACACGAGTCTATCGTCCAACGCGCCAGAGATCTTGCGCTCGCACAAGAAGCCGTGATAGATACTCCACAATATGACAAATTCGAACTTCTTGTTGATAAACTCAGTGATATTATCGTCGACTATATGAAGCAGCCTCGTACCGGTGATGTGATTGATGGTGATAGTGAGCCTAAGGTGGAGGATGATTATCCAGAGTTATATAAGTCGTAGTTTTCTGAGCACCCGTCATTGTGAGAAATGGAGTGAAATAAAATAGCCAGAAGGAATAAAAAATATGCTTTCTAATTTGTAATTTAATTTTATGGCCAAACCAATTAACCTCATCACAGGAGAACCATTTCTCATCCAACAAGAGATTAGTAAATGGATGACTGCATTTCGTACTAAGTTCAATCCTGAATCTATCTTCGTGTATGTAGATCATCCGCTCGATACCAAATCAATCATCAATACGATCAATGGTGGGTGAGGTTTGTTTGCTACCAAATCATGTATCTTCATCCATGGACTACCGCTCTCCAGTGAGGATAAAAAGTGAGCAAAAGAAAAAGAGGAACTAGATCAATTTATCCAATGGTTTTATGATCATTACCAGACGATCAATGCCGATACTATCATCATATTTGTCTCATCAAATCCTGACAAAAGATGAAGGCTCTATAAACTCTTTGACAGTGCATGAGCTGATAGTAATCTTGGAGTTATTAATCGTAGTGCAGATCAGTGAAGCTGACTAGAGCTCGTAACTTCGCAGCTTGGTGAATGGTGTTCTCCTAGTCAGTGCCAACAAATCGCCGATCTCATCGCTAGCCCAGATCTATATCGTATCTGGCATGAAACAAGCAAAATCAAGGATTATATTCAGTACCACGTAGCATCTGATACATTCTCTCCTCAACTCATTACTTCCACTCTCTTAACTCAGATTATTACCCCTCATATTGATCAAGATAGTTTTGCAGTGATCGACTCAGTACTATATAAATCAAGTGAAGAAACTCTCAGACTAATCGATCGTCTCCAGCAAGTAGATGACAATCCGTATGGTTTTCTGTGACTACTCTATCGGTGACTCAGGGGCGTGATCATGACGGTCGACGCCATGAATCATGGTATCACCAATAGTAGTCAACTCATGTCTCTCACAAAACTACCACCATTTACCGTAGGGAGAATTACCAAGAATTATGAATCTATCAAACATAGACTAGTCTGACTTCAGTCACTATTCTCGTCACTCATCACGATTGAATATGAGATCAAGAGTGGTCTCACTCCAGTAGAGATGTTCTGGCCATATCTCAAGACCAAGATCACGAATCTACCATACTAATAAATTGATAACACACATTAGAATCAATTTATTAGCTAATCTATTGGGTTTTCATTGTGTAAATGTTTTCTATGAAGCCAATAGATTAGTAAATGTCAATCTCAGTCAGATCGAAATATCATTCAAAATTGACCTCATTACCACATGCAAGTATACTAGTGATAGGTATTATTTGAAGACATGATGATGATTACACTTGATGATTTAGAATTTGATATGACCCCAGCTCCAGTAGTAGTTACGTGAGGATCACATGTGATTCCCACTATATCAGCCGCTCCAGCCAAAGCTCATAAAATAAGTAAAAAATCAAAAACTCACCGATGAAAAGAGGTGATGGCATTTGGTATTGTCATGTCTGTAAGCGCTATTGCTGGTATTGTATTTACTAACTTGCATCTATTTCAAGCAACAATCATGGAAGATTTGCTGGGTATTAGAGAGATTGCACCCACAGTGATCGCTTCTACCGATGGAGGAATCATTAATACCGATATAGATATTGTAGAGTCTACTACGAACAATCACTTCTATCTCGATACCAAAGATCATCTCAAAAATCAACTTGCGAGCAATGCTCTTATCTTCAACACTCTCCCACCTGACAACAGAGTTATTATTGATGATTTGTGAGTTGATACTCCAATCGTCGATCTTACCTACTATACTCCTGAGAAACTTGAAAAGGGTGATTTTAAAGCGGAACTCGAACGTGGCGTCATCAGATACCCCAACACAGGTACTCCAGAGCGTGGTAATATGCTTATCTTTGGTCATACAAGTGACTACTGGCGGAATAACAATGAATTTGGTCAGATCTTCCGTAATATCCCAAAACTTAGTGAATGACAGGTCGTCAAGATCATCTGGAATAATCAAATGTACCAGTATAAAATCATCAAAAAAGAAATCGTAAAACCAAAAAACGTTTCCAAGACGTATGCAAAGTATCATGATGATGACAAGCAATACCTGACTTTGGTCGGATGTTATCCCGTAGGTACTGCTGATAGTAGAATTGTGGTTGTTGCGGAATTGCTACCTAATGATGGTTCTATCCCCACCCAACCCAGTAATGAGGTGGTACAGTTAGCGAGGAATCCGTAGATATGTCGTAATAATTAATTTACGAGCCATCACATACAGATGACCTTAGGAAATCCCTCTGAGACTACACACTACAAGACCATACCGTAAACTAGCCACCTTCGTTAGTACGCTCAGGATAATATCCTCAAGATATTTTACCCGTAAAAAAGATGAATGCTCGGAAAAGACGATCTACTAGATCGTGTAAGCAACAATAAACACCCGTGAGGGTGCTATATCAATTTCAAAGTCCTACGAACCTTACAACGTGAAA
The DNA here is from genome assembly GCA_043772005.1 of bacterium. Classification (GTDB taxonomy): domain Bacteria; phylum Patescibacteriota; class Gracilibacteria; order Absconditabacterales; family Absconditicoccaceae; genus JAYSSF01. The sequence goes on along the minus strand of JAYVGP010000021.1, from coordinate 45,470 downwards.
CTAGTACTCATACGAGCATCGAGATCCTTTAGGGTAACTTTATCACTATTACTCAATCTCCATCACTCAATTCTAACTTTTCATAGTTCATTTGATTTTGATCTAGAAATTCATATAGTGAAGATAACTTGTGTTCGAACTCTATCACATCATCACAGATTATTATCGAATTTTGAGCCATATATGGCAAGATAGTCTGCAGATAGATATGGTATTTCGACTTACGTGCATCAATTAGTGCAAAATCAATCGGCTTCGTAATGATAGCTTGTTCCCATCATGGATGGTTTGCATTGATGTGATGAATAGCGATATCGGTCAATTGATGATCTTGAATCATCTGTTGGACACGCTCTACATTTGGCAGTGATCGCTCAATACCCGTAACCGTACCTCATCGCTGAACAATTTGCTGATGTGCGGTAAACAAACTCACTCATCGTGCAGATCCAATCTCAAGATAGGTGCGAGGTTTGTACTGGTTAATATAGTCAATCAGTACCTCACGGGTCGCCGACGTAATACAAGGCACTTGGTTGGCACGACATTCGTCCACCAAAGTCAGAATATCTTTTTCTCACACTGCAAAGTCACTAGATTTTGCTGCTAACGTAGTTAGTAACGCTTTCATTGGTTCTTAATATAGTAGTAAATTTCTGATCAATTTGGTCATTATAATGAATCTGACTTAGTTTCATAGTTCATTCACGGAATTCGCCTACAAGACAACGAAAATTTCTTTTTATTTGTTTACACAAAACAAAACACATGACAAACAACACAACAGTCACGCTCGATGATGTCATCCTCAATGATGGGGATATCGCAGCACAAACAACCGAATCACAAATTCATAGTAACATCACTATTGATGCTGCAACACTCAGAGACAAAGGTCCTCGTAAGCCATTTGTTAACAATCGTGCACCTCGTCCTGCTGGATCATTTTCTGGTACAGGTGCTCCAAGACAGGGATCTAATGATAGATCATCAGGTGATAGAGGATTTGAGAGACCTACTCGTACCGGTACTGCCAATCAGCCTGCAATGCCCAAGCTCTCATCATTTCTCTCTCACACACAAGCATCCAATATGCCTGTGGCAAATCTGGACTTCTCCAAACAAGATACGCCGCTCAGAGTGGTACCACTCGGTGGTTTAGAAGAAGTAGGAGCCAATATGACATTCCTCGAATATGGTGATGATATCCTCATCATTGATGCTGGATTAGTATTTGCTGGTGGAGAGCTGTATGGAGTTGACTACCTCATCCCTGATACTGCATATTTGCGCAAAAATAAGAAGAAAATTAAAGCTCTCCTTATCACTCATGGTCACTTAGATCACATTGGAGCACTCAAACATATCCTCGCAGACCTTGACTGGCCTGTTGTCTACTCTTCACCACTTACGATCGGTTTGATCAAGAAGACACTCGAAGAAGAGAAGATCCTCGGAAATTTCAAATATAAGCTCGTCAACCCAGATACTGATGTACTCAAGTTTGGATGTTATACAGTAGAATTCTTCCACGTAAACCACAATATCCCTGAATCCATGGGTATGTCAATCCACACACCAAAATGATTGATCGTAACCACAGGAGATTTCAAGATTGACTTTACTCCTGCGATCGACAAACCTGCTGATCTAGCTAAGATTGCTCGTATCTGACAAGAAGGTGTCAAACTGCTCATGTGTGAATCTACCAATGCTATCAAACCTGGTCGTACCATCTCAGAAAAAGCAATTGGTGATACCATCGATGCACTGGTCAAAGAGACCAACTCTCGTCTGATCGTGGCAACATTTGCATCCAATGTAGGTCGTGTGATCCAGCTCATCCATGCAGCAGTCAAATACAACAAAACCGTGTTCCTCGCTGGTAGAAGTATGGTCAACTATACAGATGTTGCTAGAGAACTATGATATATCAACGTACCCAAGGGCATGCTACGTAAGATGTGACCAGAAATTGATTCATTTCCTGATGATAGGGTGATGGTATTGTGTACTGGTAGTCAGTGAGAAGAGTTTAGTGCTCTCAAACGTATGAGTACAGGAGACCACAGAGATCTCGTCCTCAAACCAGGAGACAAAATCGTGACGTCAGCCAGCCCAATTCCCGGTAATGAAAAATCATTCTACGATATGATGAATGACTTTATCCGCAAGGGTATCAATGTCGTAACCAACAATGATATGGATATCCACGCATCAGGACATGGTTATGCTGAAGATCTCAAGATTATGATCTCATTGTTTAAGCCACAATATCTGATGCCGATCCATGGTGAACCAAGACTACGTATGGCCAACAAGAAGCTCGGTATCGAGACTGGTATCCCTGCGGAACATGTGATGATGGTTGATAATGGTGATATCGTCGAAGTGTTTAACGATTGAGTATCTATCGCAGATCAGAAGATCAAGCTCGATACGATCATGATCGATGGTAAAGGTATGTGACACCTCTCAGGTGAATTTGTGATCAAAGCTCGTAAGATTATGGCCGAAAGCTGACTCGTCAACCTTATCTTCAAGATTGATAGTACAACCAAGAATCTCGTGGGTAACATACAGATCGAATCAAGAGGATTCGTCTATAGCTCAGAAGTACGTCAGATCCACACAGACATCGTCAAATGTGCAGAAAAAATGTATCTCGAATGACTTAAGCGTAATACTGACATCAAATACATCCTCAAAGATATCAGATCAGAGCTTGAATCATACTGCAAAAGAGCTCTTGATAGAGTGCCAATGATCGTCCCAATGTACGTCTATATCAATGATAGCAAAGGCGAAATCCAAGATAGTATGTCTCACGATGATGCTATCGTATGAGGGACACTTGATGAGGATATTCGCATTGAAGCAGTATCTGAAGATCGCTCTCACTATCTCAATAGTAATGAGTAAAGATGAATAACAGAAAAACCAGCTGGATGGCTGGTTTTTTAGTAATTTAATAGATCGATATTTTAATCAACAATAGGTGATTATTCATTTTCCAATCTTCTAAAAACAATTCTCAAGAGACGAATTAACACAACGATTAATTGAATAAATTACTTTATCAGAATCATTACCCAACACTGTTATGTAGTTTAGAAGACCTGTCTCTTTTCCTAACTCATATCTTGTTGTGTATCATAAAGAGCCTCAACTGAGTGAAAAATACTGAATTGTATTATAATTTTTCCATGGAGCATACTGATCAATAATATTTTTTTGACCAGTAAATAATATATAAAATATTTCTTTATCATCAGTACAAAGTGCATATCTCTCTCGATACTCTCGAATTTTACCTGTTCTGGGAGGATTGAGATTCATTTTACGAGTTAATAAGCCACATGACTGATTAAGTCTTCCATCTACTCATTCTCTTCATCTTTTCCATTCATATAGATCTATGACGTCACATTTTTTAATATTAACAGGATTACAATCGTTAAAATAATACACCACTCAAGATATAGTAGGATATAATGGAATAGATCCATCTCAAGCTCCATACTGTCCAATTGAGCCAATTTCATTTCAATATACATCAAAAAAGATTCTTCATGATCCTCATTCAACTCATCGTCTTTGTTGCATAAAATATTTTTCTCAAGAACTATTTCCACAAAACTGAATATCGTTGGACATACCTAGTGACTCATATGCTTTCGATAGTCATGAACAAAATTTATCCGAATAGACGATTGATCATGTTGACTGAGGAAGGGTTCTTACAGCAATATCTTTTTTAGTGGGGTCGCATCAGCCTAAAATAAGCAATAGCACAACCAAAAAATATACGCCATAGCTTGACTTAAGAGCTTGAACTTGGTTGATGATAGTGAGGATTTTCATAAACTATTAAGATGATTTAATACATTCAAGTCTTCAAAATATTTTCATTTTATCAATTTGTATTCAACAAGATCAATCATCATCAAGATAAACTTCCGTATCGCTATCTGACCAACAATCCTTACGAGAGTATCAGCTCCTACAATTTAACCATATAATATCCTTACCTTTATTCATATATGCGGGAGATCGTTCACCTAGCTTATATATAGATTGATCCAAAAATAAGTCTCGACCATCTCCACTTAGTGGATCTACAAGTTCGGTTTGCCAATCAATTACTCCTACTCATCATACGTGAACAATACGCACATAATATTCACTTGGTAGGGCAATACTTTGTCATGTAGTTTTATAATTTGAATCCTCAACCAATGAAGAATTTGTACCACCATCACTAATAGTAGCAGAAATTAGATAATAGCTTACAGAGCCAACTAAGATAGCCAATAGAAGTAGTAAGTATTTTTGAAATAAGGTCATTTCACTATGTAATAAATAATTAAATGATTTGATCAATCTGACATACTACATCATCCGCTACTCATTGCAAATTCTTCTCTACTTGACTATTGGTATACCTGATTGTTTTAATCCCATAATGTTCTCGTAGATATTGATCTCTGATTTCATCTTGTTCTTGCTTCGTGTCATGACTTTCACCATCAATCTCGATACAGAGTTTGAGTTTTGCACAATAGAAATCAAGGATGTAATTTCCTATTGGTTTCTGTCTGAGTCGTCTATATCATGTTCTATCTCATTTAAGAATATAATTCCACACTAGACTTTCTGCTTTGGTCATCACGGTACGATTTGAGCGAGCAAATCATTTGAGAGATGTATTATATCAGATGAAATCTGCTTTCATGAGATTGCTTGGCATATAAAATCCTCAGTCCTTTTTCTAAATCCTCCACCCTACGGGTCCCCCTCCTTTATCAAGGAGGAACTACCACAATCAGAGTTTATTATATTTTCACGTACTCCCTTGATAAAGGGAGGTGGCAAAGCCGGAGGGATTACGGTCTAATCCTATTCGCATATCTCGGGAATGGAATCGTCTCGCGGATATGGTGAAGTCCACACAACCATCTCACAATACGCTCAAGTCCGTAACCAAAACCACCATGCGGGACTCCTCCGTATTTACGGATATCAAGATACCAGTCGAAGATCGCTGGGTCGAGATCATGTTCTTGGATCTTAGCGAGGAGTGTATCATAATCATCAATACGCTGTGCTCCTCCGATTACTTCACCACAACCCTCAGGAGCGAGGAGATCTGCACATAGTCAGAATCATGGCATATCAGGATCTTCCTTGGTATAAAATGCCTTGATCGCCAATGGGAAATGAGTGACAAAAACCGGTTGGGTAACCTGCTCCATATATTGCATCTCGATGTCAGATCCGATATCGTCTCACTGCTTGACGTCAAATCCATGAGCGATCAGGTCAGCTACAAACTCCTCATGAGTCATACGCTTCCATGGAGTATCGACAATGCTGGTGAGCGGTGTCACATCTCTACCGAGTGTCACAAGATCTGCTGCGTTGCGCTCGAGGACCTGAGTAATGATATATTTAATGAGATATTCTTGGATTGCGAGGTTTTCTTCAAAGGTACAGAATGCCATCTCTGCATCCATCATCCAGAACTCGTTGAGATGACGGCGAGTCTTGCTCTTCTCCGCACGGAATACTGGCCCAAAATCATAGACCTGACGATGTGCAGCGATTGCAGTTTCGATGTAAAGTTGCCCTGACTGACTGAGATACATTTTTTCTCCGTTAACGTGTTCGACTTCATACAGCTCTGTGGTACCCTCACAAGCGTTAGGTGTGAAGATGGGTGCATCGATCCTGGTGAAATCATGCTGCTTCATCCGCTGATACGTGGCAGTACAGATTGTATCTCTCACTCTCATGATCGCAACCTGTGTCTTGGACCTGAGATACAGGTGTCTATTGTCAAACAAGAACTCTGGCCCATGGTCATCTTTGGTACCAAGTGGATAGTCTTTGGTATCAGTATAGATGTGATATGATCTGACTTGAAGTTCGTATTCATCCTTCTTGGGGTGTTTGGACACGAGTCCAGTCAGACTTAGCGATGACTCTTGTCCAAGTCCTGCAATCTGCTCAAATCCTTCCACAAACTGTGGTTCGATGACACACTGGAGATATCCAGTACCATCTCTCAGCTCGATAAATGCAACCTTACCCGATGATCTGATATTCTGGATCCATCCTGATAATGTAATTTCTGTGCCGACCATCTCGGCTGTAATGTGTTTGATTGTTGTTTTCATGTGATTGTTATAAATTAATTAAATTTTTAAAATCTTCATCTTCTATAATATTTTTTCATTTAGTATGTACCAAATCCCATGATGAAAGATTCTTTATTTTAGCATACTGAGACAGTAAGTAGTATCATAATTTATATCCAGCTCGATTAGGTAATTTTCATGCACCAAAATATCGTTCTCGATGATCATAGTTTTCTCACTGATCATTTGCTCGTGTAATGAGTTTTTTTATTTCCTCATCTTCTGCCTGTATATATAAGATATTATGTTGTGGATTTTGCTCTACTTCTGCTAAACAAGCAAGTCACTCACTCACTATAACATCCCAAAACAATTCTCAATATCATGGGTTACTTCGTCTAACAATATGATGTACTTCATGGGTAATACATGATGTTAATTCAGAAAAAAAGTCTTGATCAAATCATTTTTTAATATCTGTATCAAGCACTATGGATACCATGTAAGATGTATTAGTATATCAAGCTGTACGCATGCCACTTATAACATCTTTTGGATCAAAACGTAAAATAATATTTAGATCATCAGTAAGATAGTTATTAAATAGATGTATTTTTTCAGTAATATGATTTTTAACTTGTTCAACAACACCATTCTCTTTTGGAGAAAAGTTATTGATAACATGATGAATATATAATCACATTAACACTATATTTAGAAAAATAAATTATTCCTCTCTCGCTCACTCAAATCTTGGTACTATTTTATTATTATTATATAATTCTAACAGGAACTATATGATTATTTTTTATTAAGTATTTTACCTGTAAGCAAATATATCCCAACCCCTACCAGCGCTCCTATGGTGTCCATAAGCATATCTTTTTGTGCGTCTCGGATATCTCACTGTGATCCTAGGATTGCGATACCAGCTGCAGGATCTGCCATGATCGCATATGCCCACTCAAATAACTCATACACACAGGCTAGCGCCATGATCGCAAAGATAGCAAACATGAGCTTGAATCATAGTGATTTGGTGAGCCTCTTGTAGTCGATATACTCTGCGATCCCATATGCATATAGTCATACTGACGCATGAGCGATGCGATCATACATATTACGATCTGTACCCAGTAGATCTGACAGCCACTGACTTGGCACCAGTGCAAAGGTATAGTGTGCCCCAATCGCATGCATGACAGGCAGTATGGTCATCAGGATATATCATAGATTACTAAACCTGACTCACCTCATATACATGATCACCAGGATCACTACTGATATGGCTGATGTCAGGATCTCCACTACTCGTGTACCACGCTCCAAAGGATTGATCCCTGATCGGATAGCGACGATGAGATAAAGTACGAGACAACATAGTGGTACAATATTTTTTTGCTTCATTGATTCTACATAGTAATTAAAGTTATAGTATATTGACTCAGTAATCTAGACTTTCTCACGTTGGTACCGGTAAACTCACAATTTAAGATAGACTTACAATTCGGGACAATTTACTACTTAGGCAATCAACAATAATTATCTGAATTATCTGAATTATTTGGTTGATTGACTATATTACTCTCTTAACCACTCAAACCTTGGTACTATCTGCCGTTTTTGTTCCTTTTTATTCCATCATCTCAAAGAATACGCCATAGAGTCTCGTGAAATACGATTTTATTCTATACTCAGGCTCAAGATCAGGACAATCATCGAGTGCTCAATATACTACTATTTTAACGTCAGTACTTTGTATCCAATGCAAGTGTAACAAACTTATATTCTTTACCTTTATAATAACGATAGATTCATGGTTTCATCGTGTAGAAATTAGCAAAGATTAAACATTAAGCCCCGTCCCGTCCCATAATATACCCACATAATACAGTCTTTACGAGAGCAATTCACTCCTCACTATGTAATAATAAATCAATGCCATAAATATTATCCTTATTTGGAAATACTCATTTTAATGATTCAAACTCAGATCACTGATGGAGATATGTAGCATAATGCCAATCTGCGCGAGTGATCTGATGTACAAAAGATTGAAGTGTTTGACCATCATCAATCCGCATCTGTACGAGTTCAGCATATTTAGGATCACTCCAGTCAATATAATTGATTAAATCAATCTTTGCTTTTTTGAGTTCTGCTCACTGATTGAGTGTATCAATCATTTCGCGCTGGACTCATTGTATTATAGCTGGAGAGAATATTATTTCTTGATCTAGTTGTTCTGCACTCATTATGTAAATGATAATAAATAATAAATAAACTATAGGCATCTTACTACTATTCTCAAGGACAAGTTTATTGCTGATAACTCTTTAATACTCTTGCACTTGGATCTATTATATTTCCTGACCACTTAGGTAGCCAAAAGTAATTTCACTGCTCTCAGAAGATGATGGTAGTACGATGAAGATGATAGCACATGAATAATAGTTGTAGGGACGACGCGTTGCGTCGTCCAGAATAAAAAAATCTCACTTCCGTAGGAGGATTGTGAGACTAGCTTGGTTTGGAATGATATGTTTGATATTACCAGCAAAAGCCTCACAAGGTGAGATTATTGTTGTTATTTAAATTAAATTGTAAAAATGACACACAAAAAATATAATTATTAAAATACTAATTACAAGCCAAATACTCCTTTGTAGTCTTTGTTCTCCACAAGAGTAATGACCTCATCACGATGAGCATCAACCAAACGACACGCAGTCAGATTATTGAGTTCTAAAACATTATAGAAATGAATATTAACTCTGACTTCTATCTCGATACCTCTGTCAGTGATGTTGTATGTATATTTTGGGTGATGAGTGTATGTATGATTATAATATTGTGGATATTTTAATGTGATCTCTTGGTGAGTCTGATGAACAATCTCACGGTAACGATCCAATAACTCATCACATCCCACTCATGGCTGTAGCGCCAAAAGGGTCTTAATACTATGCCAGAAAAGCAGATTATGCTTGGTATAATTGTATATTCCCGTAGTAAAGAAGATTTGATTTGGAAGTGTAAACTGTCTACCAGTGAAGAGTAGTTCACTGTCTAGCTCCTTGATCGTCGTCGAAAAAAGTCAGATATCCAACACCTCTCCAATACTCGTCATACGAGGATCTCCGATCTTGATGATATCTCATTTATCGTACTGATTAGTGCAGATAATATACAAATACGTAAAGAAGCTCGCGATGAAGTTCTGCAATGCAAATACAGTAGCTGCTCACAAGAAACTCACTCCTGTTGCTACTCATGTTCATCCATGCTCTTGTGCATAGACAATACCATACACCACTCAAATACACACCGTCACATAAATCATAATCATCACAATACGCCAAAACCTTCTCACTATAGATCATTTAGCCTCAGCGAGTTGGATGAGTTCTGGTTGTGATTTTTGGTCCATCATAGTCATATGACTAGTATACTGATGGGGGCTGTTTTTTGCAAATAGGAAGTATTATTTTGAACGAATCCTATCTATTAGGATGGGGCTCGCTCGTTCCACTGCATAGTATTCTTTCAAGAGCTTATTTACTCTAAAATGCTCTTTATGATTTTTAGAAAGATATGCAAGATAATTCTTTCACTCATGCGTAAATTGTATAAGCTCAAGAGATTGCTTAAGGTAGTCTTTTATTTTTTGTGGATCGATATGTGATCATCTATAAGTCCCTTTTTTCTGAATTTTATTAATTAATTTCGAGATATATCTCGCTCCTATTAATTTTGTAATTCTTCATTCTTTCGAAAACTTATCTTTAAATTTCATAGTATTACTACCAGCATCTGGATCATTTTCAGAATAGTCAAACATCTCATCTGTCATACATTTGATCTCTACTCCAGCAGCATGACCATCAATATTGATAATATCAAGCTCTCGTTTGCAGTCTTTATACCTCTCATCAGTTACTACTTTGGGTAGTTTCATTGTTGACCAGTGATGATTATATAATCTTGTTTCATATCATCTATGATCCAATTGCTCTTTAATCTTTGTAAATAATCATCACTTCTGACTAAATTTCATATTTTGAGGATTATGTTCTCGTTGATTTATCTTTTGTTGCTCAAAACGCGTTGCAAGCCGATCAAATACTTCTGGTAAATTTTCTTCGTACTCTGTTGTGACAGTAAATCCTAATAAATCATTCATCGCCTCTACATAACCGTAATTTGGATTTGTTTCGAGCTTATCATTAATCGATTTTGAGGATTTTGTCCTTCATCTTAACATACACTTAATCGCTTTCCCATGTATATTAAGACTAAATGGCACATTCATTTTATAAGAATAATCCTCATAACTTGTAGCATTAGGCACCCTATGACTCACAACATCATCACTTTTATACTCAACACAACTATCTTCCAATAGATCATTTGCTAGTGTAGAAAATAGTGTTGCTCTTTTTTGATAAACAAGTGATAGATCCATATGCAACCTACGACGAAAAAAATTAATATACCTACCAAATAAATCTCTTGTAGTTTGTGATCAGTAGATCGTCTCATCAAATGATAGATCTTCTTTTGATTCAATAACACTTAAACCTAATCACTTACTCGTTTCTAATAAACCAATCACTTTAATAAACTTTGTAAGTTGTTGTAAAGCAACCGACTCATTTTCCGTAGACAGTTTAAATCATTTATTTTTGACTACTTCTCATTTAATTTTCATTTCTTTATCAATGTTGATATCTAAGGATCACTGATACTGATTGAATGACTGTAGCATCAATCTCCGTACCGCTTGCTGGTAACGCAGATAATGAGATTCCATCTCATTAAACACCATATTAATTCTTGTGATTCAAGCTTTTTTAAGACTATATGTTTTTGTGTCTTCACTATAACTCATTAATTTATCATCACCACCAAACTCTTCATATAATAATCTATGAATTAGTGTATCATTAGTGAATAGTTCTGAATACACTCCCAGTCATGGATAATTAGTCACATCGTATGTACTTGCTGATGATTTACCCTTGTTCATTCTCTCATCTTCATAATGATTTCATTGGAAGATATTGATAATTTCCTTTGAAACAATAAATTTATTACGATTTCACTCTACCGTACTAATGTAATTTCTAATTATATTTTTACTTGCTACTACCACATTATCCATATCTTATTATATCAAAAAACTTGACAAAATCAAATCAAATAAAAAATACCCTCTCGGGTATTCACTGTTGTTCACAGATTGCTCCATATATTTCTTATAGTTTTATTGAAATTATCTTCCATACTGTGCTTTCGCTCCCAAACCAGCTTCGATTCTGATAAGTTGGTTATATTTCGCGATACGATCTGTTCTACTCAGTGACCCAGTCTTGATAAACCCTGAGTTAGTAGCTACTGCCAAATCTGCAATAAAGCTGTCTTCAGTTTCTCCGGATCTGTGAGATGTAATCGATCTCATACCATGATCATGAGCAAGATTGATAGCTTGGAGAGTCTCTGATACTGACCCAATCTGGTTGAGCTTGATCAAGATAGCATTAGCAAGTTTTTGATCGATACCCATTTGTAGTCTCTCGATATTAGTTACATATAGATCATCTCCTACTGTCATGATCTTGTCACCAAGAGTAGCAGTAAGCTCTTCCCATCCAACAAAATCATCCTGGTCAAATCCATCCTCGATACTGATGATCGGATAACGTGAAACCAAATCAGCATAGTACTCTACCAACTCAGAACTAGTCAGGCTTCTACCTTCAGCTTCGAGGTGATACTTACCATTTTTGAAGAATTCTGACGATGCAACATCAAGAGCAAGCTTGACTTGATCAGTAGTATATCCTGCAGCAGTAATTGCTTGGATGATTACCTGAAGAGCGTGCTCATTTGAATCCAAACTTGGAGCAAATCCGCCTTCGTCACCTACAGCAGTAATCATACCCATACCATGCAAGATCTTCTTGAGATTGTGGAATACTTCCGCACCCATACGTACTGCTTCAGTGAGAGATGTAGCCCCTACTGGCACGATCATAAACTCTTGGATATCGAGATTGTTATCAGCATGTGACCCACCATTGATAATATTCATAAGAGGCACTGGAAGCACTACTCCATCGCCTTTGTTATTCTGGGTAGCGATAAATTCATATAATTTTACTCCTTGAGCCTGTGCCATTGCAACACACCATGCCATACTTACACCCAAAATGGCATTTGCACCAAGGGAGGATTTATTCTTTGTTCCATCGAGATCGAGCATGACTTGATCCAAATCTACAACGGTATCAAATGACTGACCAACTAATTTGTCAGCGATTACTGTATTTACGTTATTTACTGCTTTGAGTACCCCTTTACCAAGATACCTCGATTTGTCTCCATCTCTGAGTTCGAGTGCTTCGTGAATACCAGTACTTGCACCAGATGGTACGATTGCTCTACCAGTAGTACCATTATCAAGAGTGAGGTTGACTTCTACGGTAGGATTACCTCTACTATCGAGGACCTCGAGGGCGTGGATCGCTGTAATTTTCATAGTGAATATATAAAAAATGAGATAAAAAAGAAACCACCTCACTTATAGCGAAGTAGTTTGCAATTTCAAAGGGTGAATATGCTTATTTTATTTCTGGAGTTTCAGTAAGTTTTGATTGTAATTTACTAATATGTTCTTTGAGAGTTCATAACTTTTCGGTCAACTGATGCTTCTCATCTAAGTCACTTACATAACTTGTTACATCGGTTTTTAGCTGCTCGGTGCTAGTCTTAAGATAGCCAACCCACTGATTGAGCTTATCTTGACTAAGTCCAGACCATTGATCAGTTAGATCGCTCACCTCTTCTTGAAGGTGCTCCACACGAAATGCAATATCGCTTTTGACCTTAGTTAAATCAATAGACTCAATGAGTCATTTATTGAATGAAACAAGTTCATCAAAGACAACTTTAGCTTTATCTGTTCATTGAGCAGTCGCAAATTTCTTCTTGAGTGCTGGCTTAGATGCAAATAAGCCAATTGCTTGTCATGCAAGCAATCATATAATTCACCATTTGAGTCATTTCATCATGATAGTATGGGGGAGAAAGAGTAAAAGTTATTTTCTTGCACCGCATGAAAGTATACCCCAAATTCATTAGGAATCAAGAGCAACATCAATTCAATAAAAAATCACTTGCAATTTGCCAGAATACGGCTATACGAAGGAACATTGCAAAACCTCACGATTCATTCAAAATTCAATGTAGTCTATTAAATCCTATTAGGTTTGCTGTCATGTGCTCACTCTTCGAATACCAAGAGCCTTGATGAAATGCCCTAAAAATCACAAATAGACATAGTAGATAATAGTAAAATAGCATATCATGATTATAATACCCTTGTGGTGCAACTGTGATAGATTGTTCAGCGCCTCTATTACAATAAAATTTACTCCTTATATTAGCACATGACCACTCCTATTAAGGATGATAATATTACCATCGACCCAAGTTTACTTGTAGAGCCAGATGAATCTGAAGACGAGTTTGGCTTCGATGGCGAAGAGATGACTATTGATGGCGAAGATGTTGTTGATGAAGAAGAATTTGATGAAGATCGAGAGGATATCTATGAGTCATATGAAGAAGATCCAGGATTACTTGATGAGGATGACGATCTATAGACTTTATATTATGCTACTACATCATATGAAATCGCTGTTACGCCCCTATCGTATCATATGGCTAGTAATTTGATGATCTCTCATCTGGGGAATTAGTAGCGGTGCAATCATACGAGATAATTCCCCTATCGCACATTCTTGAGTAAATACAACAAATAACCATACTCCTATTAATAATACTATAGTAGACTATTTTCGTGTTGATCAACTCATCAATCTGACTGGAATTATGATCTCTTCACCCAAGGAATCTTTTGAATGGCGGAGGTTTGCTGTAGCATCTGCCAAGTGACATCTCGATTTTTGGATGTATGATATTACCTATAATCGTGCCAAATTACCATTAGTACAGCTTATAGAATCAAAGATTCCCGTGCGTATCATACTCGAAAATAAAAAATATTCGAGCTTTGGTAACTCATATATTGGGACTAAGGCGCTCCTGGAGGATGCTGGAGCTAAGGTGATGTCTGACTCCGATCTAGGTCTTGGTACTAATTTTGTCCATGCCAAAACTTTTGTTACTCCTAATTGGGTAATCATCCAAACAGCCAATCTGACTGATGGAGGTTTTAATAAGTCTCGTGAATACTATGTACAACTCACTGATTCCTGAGTAGTGGCAAATATCCAAGCACTCTTTGATGCTGATCGAAAGTGAAAACCACTCACAATCAGTCAGATCCACCCAAATATTCTTGTCTGTCCAATCAACTGTAGGTCTAAGATTCAAGTTTTAATCAAAGCGGCCACTGGATCCATCTGGATACAAAACCAATATCTCGAAGACCCGGCACTACTGAAACTTATATCACAAAAACAATCAAGCATCAAAGATATACAGATGGTACTTGCAGACAATGATTTTGCTCAGAAAGCAGTGGATACCTTTGGGAATAAAAAAATCTCAATCGTCTCGAATCCATATCCGCATGCCAAAATGATGTTAATCGATGATCGCTATTTGCTTATATCAAGTATCAACTACTCAAGCAACAGTATGGATCATAATCGTGAGATCGGAGTTATCATTACTAATCGTGACGCAATTGAGTATTTTAAAAGTAGATTTCTGAAAGATCGTAGCAAGTGAGGTACTATCAAAACTAAGCCAAAAGGTTAGTATAGTTTAATAACGATCACAAGACTAAAAAAAATTATCATCCAAAGCAAAAAAATCCCGACCGAAGTCAGGATTTTTTGATCTATCGTAATAGGTTAGTTGCTATACAAAGTATAAGTAAGAGTACCAGTATAAGTACCTACTGCTTGGTATGCAGGAATAATCAATTGCAACTGAGGAAGAGTTCCGTATTGACCAATTACACCATTATTAGTACCAGTATTTCTCTTGATGAGCTGTCTTGGAGTTTCAAGTGATTGGAATGCTGACATACCTGCGTCAACCACCACACCGGCATTTGCAGCACCTGCAAGCAATGTAGTAGTAGATGATGGTGTCTTCATAAATACGTTTGTTCTGAGCATAGTAGCTACACCAGGACCAACAAGATCAGCATTAAGCTGAACTGTAGTATAGTATCATGCATTAGCTCCTCTAAGATCATCTACATGAAAGTATCCACCTGTACCTACAAACGCTCCTGTGATAGTCTGAGATGAAGATGAAGCTGTGAAACTACCGAAGTTGAAGTCACCTGTACTACCGATACACATGTTACCAGGTAAAATGCTAACTTGTACTGATGTAGTCGTGAAACATGATGCTCCACTACCAATACATCCTGTACCAGCGAAAGTTGTTGTTGAGAATGATGCAAGTGCAAAAGCTGCAGCTGCAATTCCGAGAATTAATCATTTTTTCATAATTGGTGTAGAATTAAGTAATAAATAAAGATTACAAATACATTATATTCATAAACATATTATTTGTCAAATATTTTATATATATTATTATCTATTGCCATATAATAATATAGTGATAATTTTTTTATTGACTTTTGATAGATAGATTATTAATAATACATTATTAATTTTTTTATATAAAGTACCAAAATTTTAATGAACATAGAGCGAAAAAAATATTCTAACTCAGAATATATGATCTCCGATCAATGAGACATATTATCTCCAAGATTTAAGGCTAAGCTTTTATCTACTGAATGAGAAATGAGCAATAATATTATGCATAATTTTATGTATTGATGACATATTGATAATGACCTGATAAATCTCTTAAAACAATATATACTCCGCCCTAAAATTAAGAAAAATGGAAAACCTAGTGTTAAAATTAGTACTATAGGACTAATAGACTCTAAGCCTAAACAAATAGAAATCTATGTTCCCCATGCGGTAGCCAAATTATTTGCTGATCGTGTACAAAGCATATACAATGGATTGGGGGACAAAGTCTTATCTACCAAAAGTGGTAATCGAGACGACCTCAGACCAGAAAATCTCATACGAACAAATAAAAATCATGAAAGATCTTATATCTTTGGTGCATACATTTTATCTGAAACAGATATTACCAACCTTAAATCGCTATACAATAAAAGTAATAATCTCGAACAAACACTAAAACAATCATGAATACGGGATCAAATCGCTACCAAATGAAAAATACAAGACTCGTATCTTAACAGAATCCAAACCCTCATCTCAAATTAAGTATTGACCTTGTTTGATAAATGATTATATTATTATTTCTCGTGTCAGAGAACCTTAACATTATATTATTTTCAAACTTAACCGTTTTTCTAAGATGGGACTAAATTTTAGGCGTAATGCCCTACCGAATTCACGTGTTTTCCGTGAAAAATCTGAGGAACGAGCTAATAAAAAAGCTCAACTTGCTCAAATAAAACAAATTCGAGAAGAGCTTCAAATACAAGGATGGAACCTTGTAATTCCTAAGCAAGCAGCTAAAGAATTGAAGTACGTCATTGTAACTACATGTGGTAAGCGAATTGATGCTTGCTACAACTACGTTGCAAAATACACTCGATATAGTGGCTCAATTGAGTCGCTATGGACAAAGGCTATCGAGAAAATGCCTGTAAATTTCTCTCAAAAACAAACCCTTTCCTAAACAAAAAATAACATGCAAAATCGACTAACGGTCCCATCAGTTGGGACAGTGTTTAATAACTACTTACTTCCTATTAAACAGTTTACTGCCAATCAATGGGAAAAAATAAATGAACACCAAATACTTTCGGGTCGGTATTCTGAAGTGAGAGCGGTAGTACGAAGTCAAAAAGATGCTAAGGTGATAAAAGTACTTATAGTTAGTAGGGATGAGTGCTTCAAGCAATTAGAGAAAATTAAAAAAAACCCAGGGTATGGAATAATTCATTCATACTTTGGAGAACCTAAGTCTCACATAGGATCTATTTTGGGTCCAGTGTCTTCTGAATCCGACCTTAGGAAAAAATTAGTACAATTCAATTTAGTGTATTGTGATGAGCACTATGCTAAAAAAGTAATTGGTCAAAAAGTAGTATTAGTATACTACCAAAAAGAGGAAGGACAACTATTAGCAACCTTAGATTGGTCTTTCTTTCACGACGAAAAAGAAAAAGAAAAATTTGGTAGTGTAATTAACTTTTACACTCCAGTATAGATTAATCTAATCTCCTGACACGAGAATCTCACACTAACCCAGCTGAATTTTTATTCAGTTGGGTTTTTTCTTCTTGCAATTTACTATCCAATCACCATATACTTGAGAGTCACCTTGGTTCGCAGAGAACTTATAATTTTATACACTTCTACACTCACTATATGGCAAGACAAGCACTTAAGCGCAAAACATACGACTCTGACCATATCGAAGTTTTTAGTCAGCCGATTCATATTCATAATCCGGATTATATTCATACTCCTCCCGGCGAGAAGATCATTCTCAAGGGTGTCACTACCAACAATCTCAAAGGGATTGATATTGATCTACCCAAAAATCAAATCATCACCGTTACTGGTGTGAGTGGTAGTGGTAAGTCCAGCTTTGCCTTTGATACATTATATAAAGAGGGGCAGTTCCGCTACATTGAGTCGCTGAGTAGTTATCTCAGACAGTTTTTTAACTTGGGAGCAAAACCTGAAATCGAGTATAGCTCAGGACTGTCACCAGCAGTCGCCATCGAGCAGAACAAGCGTGTGGGTAATGTCAGATCATCTGTCGGTACGCTGACGGAAATCGATGATTATCTCAGACTGCTCTATGCTAAGGTATGAGATGCGTACTGCTATAGCTGTGGAGAGCCAATCCGTGCCCAGTCAGTAGAAGGAATCATGAAACAGATCTACGACCAGCATCGTGAGGAGAAAATTTATATCCTCCAAGAAATAGGTAATTACGATAATCTCAAAGAGTTTCAAAAATTCATCAAGCGTAATCGTACTCGTATGGATCGCAGCGAATGATATACCAGATACCTGACACTACTCGAGGATACCTCGATCGTTGAGTATTTCTACCTTGAAAGTCCTGCAATCCCTGATAAGTTCTTCCCAATCAAGGTATATGGGATCTTCGATCGTATCACCGTTAGCGATGAAAATCATGATCGTATGCGTGAAGATATCGTCAAACTCCTCAACGAATGAACCAAGTTTGGTATTTATCAGACACTGGAGTGAGCAGATGTGGATGACTGAGCAAGTATGAAGATTGGTAAGGATGTCTACGACAGCAGTCAGACGATCTCCCGATATACTGACAAAATCTTCTGCCCTCACTGTAATATCACTTATCCTGAATTTACAACGCAGCACTTCTCACCCAACCGTATCGAGGGAGCGTGTCCGACCTGTCATGGTATTGGTGAGACGCTCGACGTGGACTTAACAGCCGTGATTGATACTGCATCACCGTATATGGAAGCGATCATCCCATGGAAGGACTCGTCACTAGGTCAGCAGATCCTCGCCAAACTCGCACAAAAATATGGTATCAATGATAAATCCAGATGGTCTGACTTACCTGAGTATTTCATCAAGGTAGTGATTGATGGTGATGGTGAGCAACTGCGTATCGCTCAATGAGGCAAATATATGACAATCACTTATCGTGGACTCAATGATATCCTCACCTCTCAATATAATAAATGAGTCCTCGGTGTCGACTTCCAGAGTATGTTTAACCTCAAGCCATGTGAAGCGTGTCATGGAGACAGACTCAGACCGGAGAGTTTGAATGTGTTTTTAGAATTATCAGAAGATGTAAAACAAAATCGTTATAACCTCGCACAACTCCAAAAACTCCCCATCCGCGACTTAGTCCAATTTCTCGAAACATACAAAGAAACAACTATCAAACCAATCCAGCTCATCGATCGTATCTTATGACCACTGCTCGAGAGATCTCAGACGATCCAAAACCTGTGACTCGCATATATCAACCTGGCTCGTAGTATGGATACCCTCTCATGATGAGAGATCCAGAGACTCAGACTCGCCAAGCAACTGGGTAATAAGCTGACTGGTATTATGTATGTCTTGGATGAACCTACGATCGGACTTGATGATGATGAGATCCAGAGAGTGATCACTGCCATCAGATCACTCAAAGATATGGGTAATACCATCGTGGTCGTAGAACATAATGAAGAGTTTATCCAGTCATCTGACTGGGTGGTAGAGATTGGTCCTGGTGCGGGAGATTTCTGAGGAGAGCTCGTATTCTCTGGACCATATCCTGACTTCATAAAGACTGACACACTCACCGCTCAGTACGTCACTGGTCGCAAAGAAGTGAAGATCAAATTTGACCACCTCCCATCACCATATAGACTCAGCATCACTGGTGCACACGAACATAACCTCAAGCATATCGATGCAGCAGTCAGACTAGGTAGTTTTACGATTATCACTGGTCCGAGTGGTGCAGGTAAGACGACACTGATGTATCATACGCTGTACAAGTTCCTCGAAGATAGACTCAAGTACGTCCAGTGATATATCCGTCTGGCCATGATGCAAAAGGGTATTGCGTGGAAGGATATTCTCACCTCGACCGCCGTACGCAAAGAAGAATACGCTGAGATGGAGACACAAGCGATGGTCAAGTTTATGGAGGAGATCAAAGTGACTGACATCACTGGCTACGATACGGTATCCAACGTGATCTATGTCGACCAATCCAGCATTGGTAAGACGCCTCGTAGCTGTCCTGCAACCTTTATCGGGGTATTTGATAATATCCGTAAGATGTTTGCTGGTACGCAGGATGCCAAGATCCTATGATTTACGGACTCCTACTTCTCGTTCAACTCTGATAAATGATGCTGTCCCGAATGTGACGGTTATGGTATCAAAAAGGTGGAGCTTCAGTTCCTTCCTGACACCTATGTCCCATGTACACTATGTAAGGGTAAGAGGTATAAATCAGAGATCCTGACTGTGCGCTGGCATGGCAAGACCATTAATGAGATCCTCGAGATGTATGTCCACGAAGCCCATGACTTCTTCTCCGAGATCGGGTTTATCGAAGATGAGTTGAGGATTATGGTAGACATCGGACTGGGATACATTAAGCTTGGTCAAGCAGCTCATACCCTCTCATGATGAGAATCTCAAAGACTCAAGCTGGTTAAGCATCTCCTCAAACAATATAAAGGCCACTCCATCTACTTTCTCGATGAACCTACAGTAGGACTTCATCCAGAAGATATCCAGAAGCTGTTATATGTCCTCAAGCATTTCTTGGATAGAGGTGATACCATCTTGATGATCGAGCATGATAAGTCACTGCTCCAGTTTGCAGATGATGTCATTAGACTCAAAGATGGCGCCGTGGTGAAGTAATATCTTAAATATTATTGATTCATAATGTCAAATAGTTATAATTTGAATCATGAGTTCGAAACTTTCAGAAGTGATTACAATATGATGTAGCAATCTTCGCTGAGGATTTGATTATACTATGAAAATCGAGCTTGGTAAGTTACTTTCTTCTAAGGCAAAATCTGATGGGGAATACTACTCTCATGACGATATTATTACATCACTCAATCGCTATATTGAAAAAGAGTGTTCATTTTATGAACTAATAATTACCAAATTGTCACATATCTTGAATAATTTAGATGTTGCGAAACCCATAGTATTACTACGAGATATTGATGATACTCTAACCGAATATGGCAAAAATATCCTTAGGCCATGATTCTCTCATACTAACGATACAATCAAACAATTGATTCCGGGCATTATTTTCGGCATTTGTTCCGCAAGATCGCAAGACTATCTTGAAAGTGAGTTCTATAAAAAAGATAGTTATTGATTTAATCAGTGATATATCTTCTCAGCAAAAAATGATTCATGGATGATTTGATATAATGATGAACATATTCGATGAAATCAGGAACATGATTGACACAATCAAAAAGTAAACGCTTACCTACGTATCCAAGAACAATACCCTGATCATCAGTTCATCTTAATAGATGATATTATTGGGCCACAGTTTGAACAACAAGATAAATGAATTAGTATTCCAAAACATCTCTGCTACGGATGAGAGCTCAATCTCACTACTTGAATCTCAATACAAAATCACTAAGACGCCATTATATCAAAGAAGAAAACCCCCTGGAACAAAAAGAACACTCGAAAACTCGTCATCCTCAAACTCATGAGGAGTATGTCACTGATTGTGCCAGTGATTGCGTTGTTCTATACCCAACATGGACTCAGTCTGACACAGATCATGTTACTCCAGTCGATCTTCTCAGTCGCACTATTTTCGCTTGAGATACCTACAGGATATATTAGTGATAGATTTGGGAGGAAGCACTCGATTGCCATCTGATACAGCATTTTGGTAGCGTGATATCTGGCATATCGACTGGGTAATAGCTTCATCACGTTTGCGATTGCAGAGGTTATACTCGCATGTGGATATGCATGTATCTCGGGTAGCGATAGTGCTCTGCTGTATGATACACTCGTCCAGTGAGGCAAACCCGAAGCAGCCAAAAAGCGAGAATGAAGACTATGATTTGCCTGAGATGCTGCATGAGTGATCGCAGGTATCATCTGATGATGGATCGGAGCATATTATGGTATGGATATCTTGTGGCTGATTAGTGCTGCGATTATCGGAGCAGGACTACCATTGGCTCGGTCGCTGGAAGAAGTCAGACATCCATCTCATGCAGATCAAACCTACCATATCCTCAATGATAGTAAGCAAGTAATATCAGTATTTCGTCGCAACCCATATATCTTGTGGCTGGTGCTCTATACTGGCATTATCGCATATTCGACCTATTCACTCGTATGGTCACAGCAGCAGTGGCTCGAACAGCTTGGTGCTCCGATCGCATGGTTTGGTGTGCTATGGTGATTGGCAAGAGTATTTGTTGCATGAGGTAGTATATTATCACATCACTATGATGAGTATTTCGGTCGTGATCGTGGTTTGGTATTATTTCTTACAGCCATCATACTTGCATTTGTACTACTATCACGAGGTACTCACTGGCTGATTGCATTCTTGGGTATTTGTATCGCATTTAGCGTCAGATGAATCCAATCGACACTGTCTACGTACTATGTCAACCAGCAGATCGACAGTTCACTGAGAGCCACTACATTGTCCAGTATGAGTATGATCCATCGTATCATCTTTGCGGTCGCGCTACCGCTACAGTGATGGATATGAGACCAGTTCTGACTTCAAACGATGTTTGTAGTGATGGTTGGGGTGTTTCTCATCTTGTGATGATTTATTCAGTGGAAGCTCTATCAAACTAACAAAAAATCTACTCCTCATGAGTAGATTTTTATTATCCTATTTTCTCAATCTTCCCAAATCGACAATCTTCACATCATCAAGTTGATCAACAAATCACTGATCGTGTGATACCATAATAATCGCTCCCTTATACTTGCTGATTGCTTCTGCGATCACTGGTAAGTGACGGAAGTTGATATGATTAGTCGGCTCATCAAGGATCAATAAATGTGGCTGCTGAATCACAAATCTCGCATAACACAGCAAGCCTTTCTGGCCTTCTGATAGTGATGATACTGTATTCTTGAGGATATCGCCCTTGAGCAAGAACTGTGCAGCTACACGATACGCATCTTGATCTGTAATTGCCTCAGACATCTCGCGTAACGCATCCCACACCACCATATCCATATCCAGCGCATTAAAATCTTGGCTATAATATCATACTCTAACATCATCATGGATTGTCGCGTCACCATCGTGCGCGTTTACAAGTCTGCGTAGGAGTGTAGTTTTACCAATACCGTTTGGTCATTTGAGTAAGATTCTATCTCATTTCCTCAGTTCGAGGTCGAGCTTATGAGATTCAGGATTCCGATCCAGTCACATGAGCGATACGTTATTGATCGTGACGATTGGGCCATTGAGGTTTTCAAATGGGATCTCAAATGCCGTGATCGTTTTGTCATCTCTTCTGACTTCTACCTTACTATCTTCAGCATCCTCGATATCATCACGAAACTTACTCGCGAGTTTACGCATCTTACCTCATTTATTGGCAAAGAAGTTGACTTTATCTTTTTTGTCTTGGATTTCCTTTTCCATACGAGCGTTATTCATCTCATCACGTTCGATCTGACGAGCGATCTGATCGACAACCTCATAGTAATCTCACCAGAACTGCTCTACTTTTTTGAGGTGAACATTGAGATAGAGTACTCCGTCGGTAAACATATTAAGGAAATCTGCATCATGCGAGATGACTACTACTGTCTTAGTATATCATAGCAGGAACCCGATCAAGTTACCGATCCCATCTCCATCTAAGTTATTAGTTGGCTCATCGAGGAGCAAGATATCAGGATTCTGGATCAACGCATAAGCAAGCAGTAAACGAGCTTGTTGTCAGCCAGAAAAATCTCTCAACTTCTTATTGTGGTCAGTATTAGTAAGACTGACTTCGATCAAGACTTTGTCGATATCGCGATCGAGCTGATAATTAATATCATGAAATGCAGTTGCAAACCACTCGCTCACGGTCAGATCAAGTTGATCTCTGGGGATAACTTGGCGAGAGATCGCGATCTTCTTATCTTTAGCGATATGAATATTACCAACTTGAGGTTTGAGCTCACCTAAGATCATCTTGAAGATTGTAGATTTACCAGCACCGTTCTGACCCATGATAGTAATCTTAGTATTTTCACGGATGGAGAAGTCTGAATATTCAAGAATTACTTTCTTCTCATCGTAGGCAAATGATACGTTATCAAAACGCATAATAACTGGGCTTGTTTGATTAGACATTGATTTAATGACACAATTGTAAAATTATTCGTAGTATAATGATTTTTATGAGAAAAAAAGATGAATTTTCATTCATCAATTTCAGATCCCTAAAACAACTCTTCTACTGCACTCACAATCTTCTTCTCTCCAGTGGCTCTCGCGATAAACTCTACCATGTTTGGTCAGTGCTCAAGGGTCTTATCAGAAATTACGATCTGGTATGGATATCCGATGAGATCTGCGTCTTTAAATTTGGACCCAGGTCACTCATTTCTATCGTCAATAGCTACATCCACTCACTGCTCCAGTAATTTGCTATAAAGTTCAAATCATTTGACTGTTGCGGTTTCACCAATCGGGATAATCACATGAGTAAATGGTGCGATGTTTTCTGGCCAGATGATACCTTTATCATCATGAAACTTCTCAACAATCACTCCCATTGTACGACTTGGTCAGATACCATAACTACCCATCACGATAGCCTGCTTGGTATTGTTTTGATCAATATACTGGAAGTCGATCGCATTGGAGAACTTACTCTCAAGCGGAAAAATATTACCTACTTCGCTCGCTGTAGCAAGTTCAAATTGTGTATCAGGAGCAAATAAAGCGCGAGTCTCATCATTCCACACTTCCTCGTTGATGGCTTGTTTTGTGACTCTGTCGATGTAGATGCTATCTTCACCTACTTCACATAGCGTCTGAAACTCATGACTGTATCTTTGAGTAAAATCTCCACCACTCGCCATCGTCACATATGTATCATCACCGATTCACAACTCCTCAAAGATCTTCACATATACCTGCTTTACTTGCTCGTAATATGCCGCAAAGGAATCTTGATCAGGGTGAAAACTATACAGATCTTTCATACGAAATTCCCTTCCTCTCATGATTCCACTTTTGGCTCTTGCTTCGTTTCTAAACTTATTTTGAATTTGATAGACTGTAACTGGAAGATCTTTATATGAGTTGATATATGATTTGACGATTGGTGTGACCATATCTTCATGAGTACAATTGAGAATATATTCGTTGGTTGATTTACTACGAGAGATATCGTTGGCTCACATCGTTTTCATGAGTACATCGACACTATCAATTCTGCCTGTAGCTTCCCAGTTTTCTCTTGGAGCAAGAGCAGTCATTAGCATCTCTGTACCTACGGTATCCATATGCTTACGGATAATATTTTCAATTTTAGTGAGAACCCTCAGTCATAATGGAAGAAATGTATAGACTCCTGCCATCTCTTTATAGACAAATCATGCTCTGAGAAGAAGCTTTGCATTGGTACTTTCTTCACCTGTTGGATTATCTTTGCGAGTTTTAGTAAATAGTGTTGATAGTTTCATAATGTATAAATATATTAGTAATATAAAATAGTATTACTTTGCATAATCCGGAAGCTTACCATCAAAGGACTTGAATAAATGTCAGGAAGTCAGAGTCAATCCATTGATATGAGTAGGATATCTATCTGCTGTAGTTTGGAGATAATAGGGATCTTGTATTGATCATCGCTTCTTGCTACCATCCAGAGACCTCTTGTAGATATTGACATGGATATGTGGTTCATCTCGAGAGTTACGAGGATCTTTGATATGTGATTTGGGCTTATATCGGGGTCCTACATCTTCACCTTGTTCGAGTCATGAGTTACCTACATATCCGATGAGGTCTCATTGTTTGATCGGAATGATATGTGAGACGCTTTTACCTCTGACAATATCTGCGAGATCCTGACTAGAGAGGGAGTAATTATTGATCTTGATGGCGTCTTCTCCTGCATCGTAGATATATGATAGTCATGCGATAGTCTCTGCCACACTAGGACTGAATCTACTCAGGTGCGCAAGCTGGATAAATGTAATCTTGTCAGTGTTGAATGGATCTTGTGGATCAGGACGAATGATTTGCACCCAATATCATAACCCATAATTGAGTGTCTTACCTTGATACATCTGACGCTTTCCTACTGCTCATAATGTCGTGTTATAGTATGAAGCATGGATCCATCCATCAGTAGGAGCATAGATGGGAGTCCCGTATGGCACTGCATAGTCGACAGAACCATGACTAACGAGCTTGTGAATAGAGGTTTCCTCTATCGAGTATCTCCAGCCCTCTGTAATCAGATAATCAACACTGTTCATCTCAAGCCATGAGCGAGACAAAGGAATTGTCATAAATTGCTTTGTGTCAGCTATACTGATTTTACCACTTCATACGATTCAACTATCCCATGCAGCTTGCACTACGACAGTAGATAATGACAACAATGATAATACGATAGCAGCACTTCAAATGAGATATTTTTTCATGATATAATTGAAGATACTACATTTAAAATCTCCCTTGATAAAGTACTCTAGCGAGCATAAAGGAGGTGCCGAAGGCGGAGGGATTAGTCTTCAAACATCTCCCATGCTTCACCAAGTTCATTGTAGACATCCCCAGCATCATACTCTTCACCCATCATGTCAGGTGCATGAGGATTGAGCATGATACCAATATCGTCATTGTGAAGCTCTTGGAGAAACTGGAGGAAGTGTGCATGTTCCAGTGCCACAATACTACAATCATCAAATCCATTTGCTACTGCAAGATCTGCTAACTTCTTGCTGGAAAAAGCAAAGTAGACAGGTTGCTCTTCCTCGCCTTTAGCTCACTCAGGCGTGAGGACAGCATAGTTCGTGTCAGCGTCAACCAGCATATACACGCAGTCAGATTCGATTGTTTCATCGATAAACTGTGCCCATAATACTTCGTCCTGTTCTTGTGCTTGTGTCATGTTATTATAGTGAGGATTTAAAAAACTCTGACTCCATCCATGCTGGCCTTGTCTGGTGTAAGCAAGATCACGGCTCCAGTCTCATCTGGTACTCCCAAGACCAATACTTCAGACATTCGTGGACCGATCTGCTTGGCTGGGAAGTTGATGACTGCAATGATTTGTCTACCGATCAGCTGTTCTGGCTGATAGTGGACGGTGATCTGTGCAGATGACTTCTTGATACCGATCTCTGAGCCAAAATCAATGGTGAGTTGATATGCAGGTTTACGAGCTTCGGGGAATGGTTGAGCAGTCACGATGGTACCCACTCTCATGTCAACTTGTTCGAAGTCAGAATAAGTGATTATTCAGGTCTCCCTTCCCAGGGATTTGCTGTTGCTCATAGGTTAGATGATTAAGGTTAAAGATTTGTCTTTTGGTTTATATTTTCTAATGAGTCTTGCAAGAGCGGATCACTGCAATAGATCGTGCCAAACAATTGCTTGTGCTTGTACAATATATTCATCATTACAAATGTTATTGATAGATAGATAATATATTGGATCTTTATGGCTAAGCTTCTTAATGATGATCTGATATTCTTGATCAGGATACTGCAGTAGTGAGTATAAGGTGTCTTGTACACAAGCATATGTATCTTTCACTTCAGAGCAATCCAAAATGTCATACAAATATTGTACCTGATGGCGTGTGATCGTCTTGGTCACAGTGATGTGTTCTTGTTGGGTTGCTTGAGTTATCTCCATCCAGTTATAGTGATATAAAACAAAAAATCTCATCTACACGAGGCTGAGTTCGGTGACGAGATTGAGTTTGTTTGCAATAGATCTAATTTTTCTACTAGTTCTACTCTTCTACTCCATAACAAATCTCGCCACCATCATCGGTGTTACGGGAGTCATGGGAGTAAGAGTAATATGATTCATGTCTGATATATAACAAAACAAGATGAAAATGCAAGTCCAGCAAAATAGAGGTTAAAAAAATGCCACCTCAAGCAAATATGAATTACAAATGATTTTTGGACTTTTTTTACTAAAAATCCCTAATGCTATCTTTTTCAATAGTTTTAACCAAAAAAAAATGGCTTGTTCTAATGAAAGAACAAGCCGTAAGCGTACTGAACTAAAGTGCAATGGTACTACAAAAAATACTAAATAACTAAAGCTAACGTACTCTCACTTGACAAAAAAGAATCAAGTGAGTACCATATAACAATATACAATAAAATTGCAAGGGATTTTTGATTATTTTGTATTAGTGTTTCCATAACTAAATACTGTATTGAGTTTTATGTACTCTTATATAGAGGTTGAATAATGAATAGTATATTAAAAAAACTTTTTTGTCACAAAGTCGTAACTTAGTCGTATATACCAGCGAGATTACATTTAGTCAATCATAGCAATGAGCGCAGGAACACTTCGTGATTTTTTCAATATGCAGTCGAAGACTGGTTTAACTCCTGATCGTAAGGTACAAATTTTTGCTAACATACAGAGTCAGATCAAACCTACAATTCGTCAGACAACTTCATTTTCGATGATAAGGAATTCTTGGTATTTCAAAACTGCTACTACTGCCGCTCTTGCATTTACTCTGATATACATACTATACACCCCGATCTCTGCACCATTGTTCCAGAATCAAAACAATCTCTTGATTGCTCGTCAGGGTAGCGTAGTACAGGCTGGCTACGTAGGTGATATCCTCGCTACACAATGAGACATCAATATTGTACGCAACGGAGTATCTACAAAAACCAACAAACTTCAATGAGGTGATGTTGTGTACCTATATAATACGAGTAAAGCTGACTTTACTCTCAGAGATGGTAGCTATGGTGTGGTCGAGTGACCTGCCCAACTCACAATTGTAGAACATGCCGATTCAGGTTTGATCTTATCAGTAGATCATGCGCGTTATATGCAAATCGACAAAGCAAGCCAAGATAGTGAAACTGATGCTACTTATGAGCAACTCACTATCCAGACCCCCACATCTCGTATTACTACTAATAAAGATGATGTCGTACATCTTGCTCTCGTCACAACTCAGGATAGACAGTTTGTTCAGAATAAGTGAGATTCAGTTACTATCGAATCGATTGTACCAAATACTGCTAGCCCAGTCACACAGCAGCTTGCGAGCTCTCATGTAGCGGAAGTGACTGACTCAGTCAAGGTTTACGCTGAAATAGCAATGATCTATGATGAACTCAAAACCCAATCAACTAGCCAGACATATGATCTCACTAGTCCTGACTTTACTACTGATGATGTCAAATCGCTACTTGCTTTCAGTGAACCTTCGAACGAAGATGTAGTACGTACTAAACCTACTCAAATCATATATAATATTACAACTGACTCATCTGACATCAACGCTGAAGCTAGCGGAGTACTATCTAAAACTACCGATACTATGGTAAATTCTGATGTTGCACCTGATACATTATTTGCTCTGACGATGAGTAGCGATACCACAGACTTTGAAATGGAGAAATTATCTCGCTGAGATACACTTGTAGTCTGATGAGTACTTGCTCCAGATGAAAATCTGGATGATATGTCGGCCAACAATAGTGGCACAAATGATGTAGAAATTATAGCGAATACTACAATAAAATCGCCTCTCACAAACCAACAAATTCATATCATTATGAAATACGAATGAGAAGTATGTATCAGTACTATTGACCTTCAACAGCTTCAACGCTCATTTGATATTACAATCGATATAAGCCTTGCTGAAACTATCTCTTCAATTCGCTGAGACCTATATCTCACAGATTACCTCACATCTATTCTCAGCAAACTTACTATTTGTGATACCGATAACAATGACAACCAGGATTAATCAGATTATCTCATTTCTCCTCAAGGACTATCCTGCTTATTTTTGGTCTAGACCAAGCTTATATCGTGCGCTTATGTTCCCATTTCTACTAGCTGACATAATCATCCTTGGTTATAAAAATAAATAAATCTGACTTTTGTCAGGTTTTTTTTGCAAAAAGATTTGCATTTTATGCGGTACTGGTGTATAATTAGATATAATTTATTTAACCTTACTCTACAACACAATGAAAAAATTCCTCTTTGGGTCTCTCCTCGCTGGTATTGCAGCAATCTTTACTCTCGCCCCAGCATTTGCCCAAAATGGCAATACAAGTGCTAATGGCAATAATGGTCTTGCTGCTGGATCCGCATTCCCTACTCAAGTAGATGCCGGTATTGCTGTATCTCAAGGATCTTCTTGTGGTGCTGATACTCCTGTACTCATCTGTGGTATCAAAAGAATTGTAAACTGGGTACTTGGTCTTCTTGCTTTGATTGCTCTCCTTATTCTTCTCTGGGCTGGATTTAAGATGCTCACTGCCAATGGTGACAGCAAACAATATGACGAAGGCTTCACAATTCTTAAGCAGGCCGCAGTTGGTCTTGCATTTATTGCAGCCAGTTACATCATTGTACAATTCATTATGTTTGTAATCGGTAAGTTTGTAGGATAATATCTCTTCTATACCAAGCACTCTCTTCGGAGAGTGTTTTTGTTTTGTCAAAAAATCTTGCCATTACAGCAAGAAATCCCTATCAGTTTTACATTATACACAGACTAGTCACCAATCAAGGGGATCGCAAGAGCAACTACTATGAA
The DNA here is from genome assembly GCA_043772005.1 of bacterium. GTDB lineage: Bacteria > Patescibacteriota > Gracilibacteria > Absconditabacterales > Absconditicoccaceae > JAYSSF01. The sequence continues at coordinate 14,987 of JAYVGP010000021.1, read as the reverse complement.
TGCAATACCTGTAATCATCGCAACTCTCTTGAGAGTAAATTCAATAGATTTCTTGGATCAGTATTCATTACTTCCACCAGCACCACCAATACCAAAACCAAGTCAGCCTTTAGGGCTCATCAACAGTACAGATATCATAAACACAACTCCAATCAAGATTAATGCTACAATAAGGGAAGATTTCATCAGTATCACACAAGAAAATAAAATTTATCCTAATAATAGTAATTCTAACTTGGTTTTCAACTTGAAATTGACATTGTATTCATCATGATGTTGATGAGATCTTGTGATATCATGATACTGTGATCAGTCACAGAGGAAAGTCCCAGCACCATAACGAGACAAGCCGCTAACAGCGGTTGGATCTGTTCATAGCAAAGGAAAGTGCCACAGAGATAATACTAATTGATTGTATAGTTTATACTATTGATGAAAGGTGAAACATCTGGATGAGATCTTTGGATCACTACCGGTACTTAGCTTGGTAGAATGCCAAGCAAGTGGTAAACCCTTGTCGGTGCAAGCGTGCCTCCTTAGTGGGGATCGTGCAAGATGATATAGTGATGCAGACCCTCGTGTTTGATGATACTATATCCAGAGATCAATATCATGACTTGACAGAACTGGGCTTATTTCACAGGATCTTAATTTTCAGATCAATTATTCATTATTTACTTTTTATAATGACAAAGTTACACAAGGCATTTACTCTTATCGAGATGATTATCGTCATCGTACTGGTTGGTATTATGCTTAGTATTACACTCAATATCTCTGGTAATCAGACCAAAGAGCTTCGTTTTCGTATCGCAAGAGAAAATTTTCTTGCAAATTATAATTCTTTTATTATTAGAGCTATAACTACCAATAGTAGTGGTCTAAATTTAATATTTGCACACACAGGCACATCTATGACACTTAGCTGAACTAATGCAAACTCTCTATATTTTGACGATGTTTCTAAGATTGATATATCCACGCTCAACGGCATCCCTGATGCATTTGTAAGTCAAATATTATCATTTGATACAAGTCAATGACAATGTGTACTAACACAAGTAGGCTCTCTTAGTGGTATTACTAATGTTGATGTGCCACTTACTATGGCATATATCCCTGGTGGTGCTGATGCAAAATGTTATACACTATCTTTATCTACCTGTAAATTGAAACGAGTATCATGTTCATAAATTACAACCATATTAAGTCTATGACTCTCATCGAAGTATTGATCACTATCGTTGTCTTTAGTATAGGTATTTTGACGATCTTATCTATTATTACTGGCAGTTTATCACTTGGGTCTCGTTCTCGCAATAGAACCACCGCCACCATGCTTGCCAAAGAGTGACTTGAAATGATGTATAATATCAGAGATACAAATCTTGATAAGGCTCAGACACGATGATGTATCGCTCTTAATAATAGTAATAATTGTGATGATAATATGACGGGTGATAATGTCATCTATACTATTGAAAGTATGAATAATGGCATTAAGGTACTCGATGGAACGACGTTTGCAAGCAGAAGACTATATATCACTACCGGCAACAATATTACAACATATAGTCATACTGGAACGGGGATTCCGTCACAATTCTACAGATATATTACAATCAAGCCTGCGGAAGTTCTTGGTGACACAACTACCATCGACGCCAATATGAAGAAAATTACGAGTACTGTCGAATATCCCCAGCTATGAGGTACTGGAAAAATTGAACTCGAGAGTTTTATCGGTCTAACGAGGTAAAATTTGACAAATTCTGACTTGATTTCATATATCAAATTGCTATGATGGTGGAAGTTTCCAAATTTATTAGTCCTAATCAATTTTTGTATTCATGCCTACTATCAACCAACTCATCAAGACGGGAAGATCTGCAAAGAAGTATAAGTCCAAATCACCTGCCCTACAATTTGGTATCAACAAATTGAAAATGAATAAAAAAGTAGAAATTTCTGCTCCATTCAAGAGAGGTGTTTGTCTCAAAGTAACTATCTTTAAACCTAAGAAACCTAACTCTGCTCAGCGTAAAGTAGCTAAGGTAAGATTGAGTAATGGTGCCGAAGTACATGCATATATTCCGGGAGTTAAACATAATCTTCAAGAACACAGTGTGGTAATGATCAGATGAGGAAGAGTAAAGGATCTTCCAGGTGTGAGATATCATATTGTGAGATGAGTATATGATTGCAGTGGTGTTGATGGTAGAAAACAATCAAGATCTGTTTATGGAGCCAAAAGGCCAAAAATCAAAAAATAAAGAAGAAGAGCAATAATGTGAGTAGCTGTGAGACATTTGCGGCGAAGAACACACCAATTTATTAATTTCCTTAATGTCATTATGCCAACAAGTTACAAAAAAGCTGACTTATTTCATCTTCCAAGTACAAATCCTAAGATAGAGAAATTTATCAATTTTATTATGGAAGATGGTAAAAAAACTATTGCGAGAAGATTGTTTACTCAGACTCTCGCTGAAATCCAAGCAAGTGGGCATGAAAATGCACTTCTCGTATGGGAAACTGCAATTGAAAATGCTTCACCAAATGTCATGGTAAAGAGTAAGAGAGTTTGAGGAGCTAACTATGCTATCCCGATGGACGTAAGAGGTGAGAAGAGATTCTTCTACTCATGCAAATGGATTCTCGATGCTTCAAGAGCAAAGAAGGGTTCTTTTGTTAAAAAACTTACAAAGGAATTACTTGAAGCCTATACTGGTCAAGGTACTGCTGTTAAGAAGAAGGAGGAAGCTCATAGAATGGCCGAAGCAAACAAAGCCAACGCTCATCTTGCTAAATATCTGTAAGTCAGACTTAATAATTATCGTGTTACATATTTTAATTATCTATTATACTTTCCACAATGTCTAAGTGAATAAGAGAGCATTTTAAACATTTGTTCTATAATCCGAAAAGAACCCAGAAGAGATCTGGTAAGAGATTCCAAAAAGCGTATGAATTTTATATTGATACTCTGAGGAAGAAGGCTAACTGGGGAAATACTAAATGGGTACAAGCAACTCTGCCTAAAGCTGAAGCAAGACTCAAAAAATACGGTATTACTACTGCGATGGTGCAGAAGAAGATCGAATCAAAAGGTCTGACTGATTTACTTTCTAATGTTATGTAATTATGAGACTCGCAAGTGGTGCTAAGAAAAAGCTTAAAAAAGCTCAAATAAGAGTTGAAAAAGTTGTGATGATGAAATTTCGTAAAGATCTCGAACAACAAAGAAAGTGGAAGGCAGAAGTAGTCAAAAAAGTAAGAAGAGCATAATTGCCTTCTTTGATATAATTTTACAATCATAAATTTCTCATCGTAATGAATTTCCAACTGATCCAGCACATTGTAAATGAACAATGATATCAAATCTTGCCTGTTAAGGTAGGTCAACTTATCGAAGTACAAGAAAACATCTGAGAAGGAAACAATAAGAGAATCTGGAAATTCCGTGGAATTGTCCTCAGAATCAATAAACCTCATAATCATGATGGTAGTTTTGTACTTAGAGGCGAATCATCAGGAGTTAAGATTGAAAAAATCTATCCACTTTCATACAATAAGTTTCAAAAAGTGGAGCTCTTGGATGAATATAAAGTAAGAAAGTCAAGACTCTTCTACCACAGAACTAAGGTTGGTAAAGCTGCAAAAATGAAAAGTATTATTTCAAAAGAAAATAGAGGTAGCTCGTTGCTACAAATGCCAGCAGTAAAACCAACTACAGAAGCGATAGCTGAATAAGCGTATTAACTATATTTCTCATTTATATCTTGTATAATCCGATCGGATGAAATTGAATATCACAAACCGTACCATATTCGGTAAGCAAAACAAACAACTCAGAAATCAATGATATGTACCATGTAATATCTACGGTAAACACGTAGAATGAAACTTGCATATGATGGTCAAGAAAAATGAGTTTATCAAAGCATATAGACAGACTGGTTCTTCTCAGGTGATTAATCTTGAAGGAGATAGTAAGGAAATGGTATTAGTACATGATTACCAGAAGAATCCTATCACTGACGATGTGATTCATATTGATTTCTTAGCTGTAAATGCGAATGAGAAAGTATCTGCTGAAGTGTCAATCATCCTCATAGGAATTGCACCTGTCGATAAAGATGGTATTGGTAAGATTGAACTCGTGAGAGATCATGTGAGAGTAGAGGCTTTTCCTGCTGATCTACCTCATCATATCGAGCTTGATATTAGTACGATCAAGACACTTGATGATGGTATCTTTGTAAAAGATATTAACCTTGGTAAAAAGGTAATAATATTGGATGATGCTGACTTAGCTGTTGTAGCTGCTGTTGCTCTTGAAGAAGAGGTTGAGGATGCTGTAGTTACTCCTATGGCTGAAGCAACAACTCCTACTGCATAAGTCAGACTAATTAATTATCATACAGACAATTTTAATCACTTATATTGTATATTATGACAAGAATATGTATGCTCACTGGGGCAAAAACTGGATCTGGAAATAATAGATCTCATGCAATGAATAAGACCAAGAGAACTTTTAAGGTGAATATGATCACTAAAAAAGTAGATCTTGGTGATGGTATGAAAGTAAATATTAAAATGAGCGCAAGAGCATACAAAAAATTCAGAAAAGTCATGATTACTGCATAATTGTAGTAGTTGTCTCTATGGACTTGTAGCTCAGTCGGTAGAGCAATGGCCTTTTAAGCCACTGGTCCTGGGTTCGAATCCCAGCAAGTCCAAAAAATCCTTACTTTCGGGTAAGGTTTTTTTATAAAAAGACTTGGAATTACTAAATTTTTGATTATATATGATTTATGATAGCACTTAAACAATATTGGTGCTATAGAATAAGACCCCCTATGCTCTACCGGAGAAAATCTTTGATCTTTTTTAGTGTCAAATCTTATTAACTATAAAGTAATTTCTTATAATCTCAAAAGACATCATATTGAGACAAAAAGCAATATTTGTCAATCCCAACAGTTTGCATTTATGGCCCTGGAACAATAGAATATACTACTAATTTCATAAACTAATCATCATGCAAGAACCTAACCTAACACCCGAATATCAAGAGTGTATTGCACATGCATGATTATATACGATCTCGAGAAATCAGTCGATGATTGGACATGATGAAATGCTACTATGACTCTATGATCACACACAACAACAAACATACCATGATTCACTATGGGAAATTATTGGTATTAGAAAATCTGAATGGTTACAAGAATATATTAGCACGAGATATACTGACTCACCATTGCACGTGTTGCAAGGTAATCATCACCAACTCATGATTGAACATAGTCTCCAGCAGTCACTATTTGCTGGTCAGCAAGATAGTGTTGTGGACTTACTCAATCTCAGTCGAGCATGAATCAGTGATACATTCAAAGCATATCTCAAGTTGAAAAAAATCCCATACCAAAAAGTAGGAAAGAGAATATGATTACTGAGTGCACTTGTGCAAGAACTTGAGATTGGTCTTGATGAACTCATGACACAGTTTTTGGCAATCAAACAGCAATATGATGTGAAACTATATGATATCGATCTAGATTTCCTTCTCAATGATGAGTGAGAAGATGATGAAATGACTTCTCTTATCCAACAGATGATAGGGCTTGGAGATCAGTCAGACTATACTATTACTAACGAAGACGATACGGACATTATGGATCGTGATGATGATAGTGATACTGAGGACAAAAGTACCAGCGCCGTTGCTGGACAAGATGAAGCCGTAAGCAAAAAGAAGAAACTCGCAGTGGATCATTTTGGTATTGATATGACGAATCTCGTGCGTACTACTACGGTGGATCCGGTGATCGGTAGAGACAAGGAAACTGATCAAGTCATCTATACACTTTTACGCAAGACGAAAAACAATCCCCTACTTGTCGGTGAGGCTGGAGTAGGTAAAACAGCAATCGTAGAGTGATTGGCTCAGAGGATTGTTGCTGGTACTGTACCTGATAAGTTGATTGATAAAAGACTCATCATGATCGATATGAGTACTCTTGTAGCTGGGACTAAATATCGTGGTGAATTTGAATCAAGACTCAAATCAATTTTAGATGAAGCAGCCGACCCAACTCTTGGTATTATCTTGTTTATTGATGAGATTCATACACTCATGGGTGCTGGTAGTGCTGAGGGTACTGCTGGAGATGCAGCTCAAATGCTCAAGCCCATGCTTGCAAGAGGTCAAATTAAGGTAATAGGAGCAACAACATTTGATGAATATCAAAAACACATTGAAAAAGATGCAGCTCTCAAGAGAAGATTCCAAGAGGTCAATGTAGAAGAGCCCAATTATGATGATACTATCGCAATCATTACAGGGCTCAAAACAAGATATGAAGACTTCCATGGAGTTAGCATTGAAGATAGCGCTATTGAGCAAGCAGTGACATTGAGCAAGAGATATATATTGACTAAACATCTCCCAGATAAGGCAATCGATCTGATTGATGAAGCATGTGCTCGTAAAGCAATCGTCAAGCTTGATGAAACAAGCAGTCAGCAATACAAACTTATCAATGGGCAATCAGCTGGGATTGACGCATTAATTGAGCAAGCAGTAGGAGATCAAGATTATTTTGCAGCAGCAGAACTCAAAAAACAGCAAAATGAACTTAAACTCAAACTTCAAGAACTCAGAGGGTCAAGCAATACGCCGCATCATCTCAGACCAATCGTGACTTCGTCAGATATCAATAATGTCCTCGCGGAGAAGATTGGAATCCCTACGCACATGATCAGCGAGTCAGAGGTAGATAAGCTCAGAAGGTTGGATGCTGACTTAACAATATCACTATACTGACAAGATGAGGTCGTACAACTCGTGACTAAGGCTATTAAAAGATCTCGTTTGAGTGTTGTACAGAAGAACAAACCTATTGCATCATTCTTATTCCTATGACCATCTGGAGTAGGTAAGACATTTACTGCGAAGCTGATTGCTAAGGACTATTTTAACGATGAGAAAGCTCTCATCAGAGTAGATATGTCAGACCTCATGGAGAGACACTCCGTGAGTAAACTCATTGGTAGTGCACCATGATATGTAGGGTATGATGAATGAGGAAACTTGACTGAACAAGTCAGACGCAAACCATATGCGGTGATCCTGTTCGACGAGATTGAGAAAGCAAGCCCTGATGTGCTCAATATTATGCTCCAAATTCTGGATGAAGGACAAATTAAGGACAATAAAGGTCGTCTGATCGATTTTAAGAATACCATCATTATCATGACGAGTAATCTGTGATCTGAGTTCTTTACTGACAAGGGTAGTAAAATCGGGTTTGGATTAGGTACAAGTACGGATTTTGATTATGATCATGCCAAGTCACTCGTGATGGATAAAGTCAATAGTCACTTCACTCCTGAGTGGCTCAATAGAATCGACTTTAAGATTGTATTCCGCCCACTATCCAAGACAGTACTGGCTGAGATCTTCCGTAAGCACCTCAATAATCTATTTGATCAACGAAAGGCTAAGTCAGACATCACTCTGCCAGAATATAGTGACGATAAAGTTGCGACTATTATCAATGATATCTATAATCCTGCATATGGCGCAAGACCAGTAGAACAATATATTTTTGATAAGGTAGAAGAAGAATTAATTGAGCAAGTAATGAACCAATAATAGAAAAATCCCGACTATTCGGGATTTTTCTATTTCTGAGAAACAATAGTTTGAATTGCTTGTGCTTGTTGTGCAATATCAATCCAAAGCTGAATTTGGTTCTCGATAAACTGTCATAGTTCTTGTTGTGTTGAGCCTGCGAGCTGACTATTGACCAGTGATGGGGGTAATTGTGACTCACGTATATAATTTTGCTTTGCTTGAGATTCATCAATATCCTTATGCTTTGCTGGATCACTACTGATGGGCTTATTAGCAACTCATATAGTAAATCTAATCATCTTAGTGAGGTCAAATTTATTAGGGAGTTGAAATCGTTCTTTGGGTTTGACACGTAATCCTCACTGTCCAGACTCTCTATTATAGACTCATTGTTCGATGGTCTTGTCTAATAGACACTGAATTGATGGTCATTTGATCACTCCAGTATCTGGATCAGTTCTCAAACAGCTACTATCTATAGGGTTACGAAGCTTATTGGTAGGGACAAGACATCGACGAAGCTCAAACATCTCATGAATCTTGCCAATCTCACCAGTAATAGGAGTTGTGCTTCATTGATACTGACAAAAACATGCTGCGCTACATGCAATCTTTGTATTGAAGCAATCTTGCTTACATGTATCAAAGATTCATCACAATACCCCATCATTAGTGCAATTTTGCTTGCATGATACATACTTCTGAACACATGATGATGCACACTGCTTCATCGGGTCAACTACTGGTGTCGTAGATAGTACCGTATCTACACTTCAATTAGGGCCAGACCCTCATCATCATGCGAGACCTAGGTCAGCATCATTAATATTTGCTATATCGTTTCATAAAGGATTAGATGCAAGAGAGGGCGCTCTGGCCACATCAATGATAGTACGATCAGGTGTCACAAGAGCAGATAATTTGACTGGCTGATTAGCAGTAGAGTCTAGAGATCCATTGATCGCATTATTGAGTGATTGATCAATATTGAGTGATTGATTATATTGTTGAGTGGCTTGCTGAGTCTGCTGAAGCTGTAGTAGTATAGAATCTATATTCTGCTTAGCGACTGCAGGATCGACACATGCATTGAGAATGCTACCGGTGGGGATGCTAGCGCTACTTCATGATACTATTGTAAACTGCCCAATCAGTGATGCAATCTGTGCATCTTGACGAGGATCCACTACATTTTCTACTTGTAATACTGTGAGAAGCTGTTGGGTTGATGCAATAAGCTCATCAGGTAATAGCGCTACTGGAGCAGTTTTGACTGATGTCAATATGCCAGCTTTATCAGTGCTATCTTTCATCTTGACGAGATACTCAAAATGATCCTCCATCAAAGTACGTATATCCTCCCCAAGATCAAATGGCGCATTAGCACCCGAGCCATCGGCAAAAATATTATTATATTGATTAACAGTATCAAAATTTTCAGTTAGAATGCTCGTATCGTAGAATGCGAGAAACTGCGATGCAACACGATCGCTACAGATAGGTCGCTTAGCTTGAGCTGCGGTCAGAACACTATATGATGTACGAGCACTTTCTCACACACATGATACCCACTTGCGACATGCATTATCTAGTATAGCTGTATCAAATGATTCAATTTGAATCGTAGGATATATGCTCATACGATCGATAAATTGTGCACTTTTACTCATCAAAGCTAGTACATCCAAATCAGTCAGACCATTACAATCACTCGTACTTCCTCATGGAATAACCTTGGATTGTGTTGCGATCAGTCACTGGCGATATGCGCCTAGTGCATTATACATAATATCAAGTTCACGCCACATTGCGACCAAATACTGCTCAGCAAAGATATTACCTTCTTCTAATGTCTTCTTAGGGCTTGCATATGCGGTAACCAGTGGTGAAAGACTTTTATTATTGAGTCGCTGAGTAAGTGTGATTGATTTTGTATTCATATAGCTTGTCAATGATGTCGTCTTAACATTAGTCTGAGCAACTACAAAACCCCAGCTACAAGCCAACATCAACATAGTGATAATAAGGGTAATCTGACGCTTCATGAATGAGAAAAAACTACTCGTGATTGAGTAGTATCATCATGATTTTGACTAGAATTGCAAGGTTTTTACGCAGCTTGAATCATTCAATCTACCGATTCTCCAGTATGATTATTGTATGCCATATTTTCGATTTCGAGGTCTTTTAATAGCTGTGATGTATCTTTGATGTGATATTCAAATTTATCTGATACTGATTTAATTACTCTTGTTGATACTTGCTCTTTATTTCTTGATGCGTCATAAATTACTACATCACCATTCTCAAGACGACCCTTAATGATTCACACATGGGTAATTTGTCTATTGTGATTTTTTCATTTATTTTCGAAAAAGATCAGGTCTCATAATTGAGCATTTTCAATAGAACGGTCATTGAGTCTTGTATCTTTAATTTGTGTGGCAGCAGTTCTTTGAATATTGATTCATCACTTTTTGAGACACTGTGTGATGAGTCATGAGCAATCTACTCACTTCTTTCCGTTACCTCACCAAACATACTCTTCGTCTTCATATGTCTCAGCATAATCTACAAAATGTTTTGCTTCTTTTGATACATCTGTCCCGAGCAACTCTTTCCCATCAATTTTGACATGATCTCATTCATTAAATTCTTCATTAAGATTATCTTCTCATTCATTGTTCAATTTGCTTACATCAATTTTATTGGTAGCTTCGTTGATTGCAAATACCATCTTACCAAGATCTTTGGCAGAATGAACAAGATTTAACTTCTCAAGAACCTTTTTGAAAGGACTAAAAAGTTTGCCAAAAAAGTTTACAACACCATATGTTCCTACTCAGTCAAATCATCCAGTAAGTTCATGTGTTGTAAGGACTTCATCAAGTTTGGATATATCTGCGCCTCATTGTTGAGCAAGCGATTTGATCTTTGCGTGAAGAACTCTAAACTCATCTTTATTATCCCCCTTACTGATAAATTTAGTGATTGTTTCTTTTTGATCAGAAATACCTACTTTATTTACAAGTGATTCATATGCAGTCGCAACCTGATCCAGATTTGCCTCCTGTAGGGCTTCTTTGGTTTCGGCTTTGAGTCCGACAGTATCCATTACATTATCTTTAAGATCGGTGACTTGCTTACCAATTTCTGTAGCTCAAACTAAATCTAGTGCTGCGTCCATTATTTTATTCATTGTGATTGATTTATTATAAAAACATTATCTCAATTATACTGTAATCATCTTAATTCGTCAAATCGAAATAGTCGCTCCGCAAACTATTTCGCTGGCAGAAAATTTTTAATTTCCTGACCAGTCAAAAATTGAGTAGATAAATCAGATTATTTCAGTAGTATAGCTAGTAAATCGTAACTTGTAACTCTATCTCATATGCCATTTGTCCATCTCCACTGACATAGCCAATACTCGCTGCTCGAAGGCATCGGATCAATACCAGATATCCTCAAGCAAGCCGAAACACGAGGAATGTCAGCCATCGCGATTACCGATTATTATGCACTATATGGAGCGCTTGAGTTTTATCAAAAGGCCAAAAAAGCCAATATCCAGGCCATCATTGGCGTAGACCTACCACTGGTACATGACATCTGATATAAAAAATGAGATCTTGAACATCTGGGGTTTGTCACTATATTGGCTAATAACTGGGATGGCTACAAAGATCTCCTCAAGCTCGTATCTGCTGCGAGCACGACATGATACTATCATAAGCCAAGAGTAGATCGAAAACTGCTCAGTGAGTATCAATCTAACCTGACTATCCTACTGTGATGAGAGCAATCAGTGATCGCCTCACAATTGGAGAAAAATCTTGACTATCAAACCATCTATGACCTTGTCAGCCGTATTGCTGATACGATGTGAGGCAAAATCATCATCGAATATTGCGTACAAGACTATACCTTGGTTCCACTTGCCAAGCAGATCAATAATACTATCATGCAATTTACAGATCAGTGATGATATATGGTAACGTGTGGGAACAACTACCACTATATCAAAGCTGATGAGCAAGAACCATGGGAGATCGCTCTTGCGATCAGGGATCAGAAACTCTATCAAGATCGTGATAGGCGCAAAGTCGTCTGACAATATCATATTATGTCAGAAGATGAGATTCGTACCACGATGACATGACATGGTCTACCGATGGACCAAATCGATATGATGATAGACAATACAGTGACTGCTGCTGGACAACTACTCATCAAAATGCCACCACTGCCTGCGATGTTCCCGTCATATGATCCGCCAGCTGAGATTCAAGAGCTATATGACAAGATGAAGGATAGCTTGATTATTAGTCAATAAATAAAAAAACCTCGTATCGGTACGAGATTTTTTTAATTACCTTTGATAACTTTGCCATCGATCTCATCCATCACCTGTGGAGGAATATTGGACTTGATATAGTTAAGAACTACAAGGACCAGTCAGATATCATCAATCTGACCTATCAATGGGATCATATCAGGCAAAAAATCCAATGGTGAAGCAATATAAATGATCGTCCCAATAAGCATAATCCTAAGGATAGATGGGATACGAGTATCAGTAAGTGTTACTCGGATAATCTTTCGGTATTGTTTAAGAATTTTGAGAAATTGAAAGGGTTTGAGTTTGGATATCATAGCACAAAATAAAAAACTACTAATGGAATAGTAGTCCTTTGCTTACATAATTCAAGTATGATTTAGTGAGTATTGTCTTGTAACCACTTCTCAGCTTCGAGTGCTGCCATACATCATGTACCTGCAGACGTGATCGCCTGGCGATAGACCTTGTCTTGTACATCTCAGGCAGCAAATACTCATGACACAGAAGTACGAGTGGTGCCTGGTGTGGTGATGATATACCCTACCTCATCAGTAATCACTTGTCAGCTCAGAAATCCTGTATTAGGTATATGACCAATCGCAAAGAATAATCCTGCAATCTCGAGTTGAGTAGTTTCTTGGGTTTGATTATTGATGATATTGAGTCATGTGACTCTATTACCATCTCATGTGACTTCGGTCATCTCGGTATACCAGAGAACCTCGATCTTGTCATTGGATGTGAGTTTGGCTTGCATGGCGGCACTGGCACGCATACGGTCAGATCTCACCAATACATATACCTTGGATCCGAAGTGTGACATATGGATCGCCTCCTCGATAGCAACATCTCCTCCTCCGATGACTACGATCGGTTTGTTGCGGAACATGGGCAATGCCCCATCACATACGGCACATCCTGAGATACCACGCATCCAGTATTCGCTCACACCTGGCAAGTCTAATTTCTTGGCAGTGGCTCCTGTGGAGATGATGATACTATCGGCAGTATATTCCTGTCCAGATGCTAATAAGCGAAATGGTCTGACTGACAAGTCGACTGAGTCCACGGTCTGAGTCAAGATCTGAGCTCATGAATTGATCGACTGAGCACGCATATCTTCCATAAGTTTGGGTCCATCGATCCCATGAGGAAACCCTGGGAAGTTCTCCACGACAGTCGTCGTAGTGAGTTGTCCTCCAGCAGCTACTCCTCCAGCCATCCATCATTCAAACATGAGTGGCTCAAGGTTGGCTCTCGCAGCATAGATAGCCGCAGTATGTCATGCAGGTCATGATCAGATAATAATTAGCTTCTTGTGCATATAATTTATAAAACCAATTAAAGTAATAGGGTTTGTAATGATGTTGCTAAATTTTACAATCAATTACATCCCTGCAACCGCTCCAGCACACCTACTTGCCCTAAAGGACTAGCTACGCGTTGCGCTCTACTATGATTTAATTGCATCATTGATTGCTGTCCAGATACCTTGTGCATCAGCGCCTCTGATCATGCGAAATTCTACTCCATCAATAAATACCTTAATCGTAGGCATCGCAGTGATACCTTGAGCCATCGAGAGTTGTTGTTCGCTATCGACATCGACTTTATAGAAGGTAGCTTGTCCCGCAAGTTTCATAGACATCTCTTCGAGGTATGGCGCGAGCATCTTACATGGGCCACATCGTTCTGCGAAGAAGTCGACAACGACAACTCCTGATGAGATAGCTTGAGTGAATTGTGAGTTGGTGAGAGTTTTCATGATATAAGAAAGATAGTAATAAAATAGCGAAAGGGATAAGCTAAAGCGAAAGGAAATGACTAAAATAAAGATAGAAATAGCTCCCATTAGCTCTCTGCTTTAGCTTTAGCTGATAGAGTGACAAATCCTCAACATGGAGCCATCAATAAGAGCTTGAGTTACTTTACGACGAGCAGATGCATAGATACCAGCATAAACCGTCTTGGAGACTCACATCTTGACACAGGCTTGATCCATGGTCAGACTATCAATATCTTGATAGACGAGAGACTGGAGTTCGTCTGGCTCAAGCATGACTTTATCAAGTTGTTCGAGTTGATCATAATCTAATCATACCGGAGCCATACAGTGACACTTCATACCAGGGATATCAAGTTCGATGGTTCTACATTTTTTGGTTCTTCACATGATGTTTACATAATATTTAAATAGAACATGTTCTGATATAAGAAAAAGAAACTATAAATCAAGAGATTTTTGGGATATGTTCCTAAACTTAGTTTACCATTGAGAATGGTGATATAATCAATATACTAAGATTAGTTTTTACTAATATCTTATTGATCATTATGTCTATCGATCCTACAGTAGCCGCCCCGTCAGCCCAGAGTACTACTCATGTCACCGTACAAGATCATGATGGTACTGTCATGGGGCAATTTTTGGCTGATAGACATCAGTCGCTGTTGGAGTCTGCAGAGTGAGCAGGTATTGATATTGGATATAGCTGTCGTAGTGGCGCCTGCTACTCCTGTATGTGTAAAGTCCAAAAGGGTCTCGAGTGAGTAGATATTGGGCAGTTTGGTGTACCACTGATTGATCTAGAGGATGAGGAAGATGTCCTGACTTGCGTCGCAGGTATCCGTGATGAATGGCGGTTGGACTGACAGGAGCATGAACTTGTGATTAAAAGAACCTAATGAATAAGCTATAAATTTATATCTTTTACAGTTCGGCTAATAATTTACTCCATAACTATTGAACAATAAAACTCACCTCCGAAGAGATGAGTTCTAATTATACCTGTAAGACAGATATGTAATTATTGAACTCTGATAGCGTATCCAGTAGCTGTAGAACTAAGAGATCTAGGAACAAATGAACCGTTAGCAGCAGCATAACCAGTAGAGTTACCATTAGCTTTTTCAAGATCAACAGATAGTACATATACATTGTTTCCTCCTGATGCAATATATAGTGGTGATCCGTTAGGTCCTACTATTGGCATA
>JAYVGP010000020.1:0-2121 GCA_043772005.1 bacterium | reverse complement strand
ACCATGAAAATTCAAATCCCATTCTTTAGAATGGGATTTTTTAAAACTAAATTATTTATTTTTTACGTGTTTAATGAATTTGATTGATTATTCAACACTGTATTTACAGGTTGCGCTAATTGGTCGTTAACAGGAGTGCCCACTATATTTTCATTATTCTGAAGTCGCCTTTTTCTCATGACGATATATACTCAAGCAGATAGTATAATTATAAGAAGAGATCATCAGAATATGTAGAGCAAACTGTTTCCTGAATTTGATACAGCATTTGTTCCAGCAGGAGAAGTTGTTTGAGAATTTTCAATTTTTGGCTCTTCAGATACTGGCTTTCAGTCATTTCATAGATCTTTTGTGTTTCCTGCCACTGGACTTTTTGTATTATTAAAAGTATAGAGCAATATAGAACTTCACTCTTCGTTTCATGCTATTATGGCAAGTTTTTTATTATCAGGAGAATAGATTACTTTTGAAACAAGATTAAATGTTCCAAGCTCTTCACCATCCTTTTTTACAACGAATCAAGTTCCACTTTTTTCTACGATAGTACTACTTTTTCCATCTGATGAATAGACCTTTATGCTGTCTTCCTGAGTTTCATTATCAGTACCGATTTGCATTTTTTTGCCATCCCTTTCGGCCATATATGTGAGGCTATCTCACTCGGGTGCGTACTGTAATCCAGTGACATAGTCATATTTTCATACCTCTTCATCATCTTTGATGACGGTTGCTTTGTCATCTTTTTTCATAATAAAAGCATAACTTGTACCACCAGAGGAGAATATTGGAGACGGTCAGTTGCTATAATTTTCATATTCTTCTCCATTTATTACGAGTACATTTCGATTATCAATGGTAGATCAAAGAAAAAAGAAATATTTTCCATCAGGTGAATATCCGATGCGGTAAATATCTCGATATATAGATCATTCAACTTCATTTTTCACTATGAATGATTGGTATCCTCCAGTATCTGTAATATTAAATGCTTTATAAATAAAGTCTTTTCCATCTGGAGAAAATAAAGGAAAACTTATAGACTCATATCATTTCCCCTTTTTTCATTCTCGAATAATATGTTCCTTTCCATCATTATCTTTCGCTATGTAAATAAATTCCTTACTATCAGTAGAATAGAGCATTCCTCTTATTCAGTAACTATCGTATGTGCCAATTTCAACACCATCTTTAATTAAGATATCTTTATAGTCCTTACTTGCGAGATAAGCGAAACTTTTTCCGTCAGGAGAATACGTTAGCATACTCTTTACTTTATCATATTTCTCCCACTCAACACCATCTTTTACGATAAATTCCTTGTCATCCCTTTTGGCAATATATGTGAGACTTTCTCCATTTAGTGAGTAGATGGGAAAGCTCTTAATTTCGTCATATTTCTCTCACTCTACTCCATCTTTTACAATAAATTCTTTGCCATCTTTTTTTGCAACATATGAAAAACTATTCCCAATGGGTGCATATGTACGATAATATGAATTATCGTACTGTGATTTCTCAACACCATTTTCCACAACGGTATACTTCATTTCAGCGAGACTTCTTACCTTTCTAAAATTCGTATTTGAGACAACGTAGGAAAATCCACTCCCATCAGGAGAAAATTGGAATCCATTATCAACAACAGTCTCACGTCATAATATGATCATTCCAATATTGGAATAGGGTCAGTATTCTTGAACGGTGTAGTTAGCGCTATTTGCTTGGATTGTTGTTGAGATTAAAAGTAGTGAGAGAGAGATATATAATTTTTTAGTAATCATTTTATAAGAATTTAAAGAATAATTATGATTAATAATACCATATTAAACTAATTAAAACAAATATAGTGCACAAATGAAACATAATTTTTTTCCTTCAAAGCTATGTCACTTGGAATAAAAAGTATATGCTACTTTAAATGTTTCTGAACCTCTCAAATAGAGAGGCCTATAAAGTAACACCTTTTCATCTCACCGAGATAATCTTGTGCTGATTTTTCATCTGTCCGAACTTCTGATTTTCTTCGAGTCTTCTCACTTCTTCTCTACAGAGAGGGACGAATTGGGTCATCCATCTGTTTCCATACTGCCTCTTTCTCATCTTATGATATATTGATATTGA
>JAYVGP010000019.1:0-41508 GCA_043772005.1 bacterium | reverse complement strand
GTGTTTGACTAGACTTTTAGTTCTTTCGGGGTTTATGCCCCACAAGGGTGCAATGCGACGCAAAGCTAATCCTTTTTTAGGACAAAGAACGAAGAGAATATCTTTTATGCAAAGAAAAAAAGAAAATCCCCTTGCAAAACTAATCTGTATTTACTATATCTACGGTGATTTATCAAATATTCACTCTAATGAAAAATATCATCCTTATTTGTACACTTATATTCACTATTGTGGGGTTTTCTTACGCCTGATCAATAGATCAAAATAACTCACAAAAAATAATCAACTCCGACAAAACATTTTCCAGTAAAGAAATTCATAAGTATTTTAATATTCACAAAAAAGATGAGATTCTGTCTTTTAGAAAATGGTTTAAATCAAATAAAACTATTTTATCAAAAAGTGATCTGATACTTTCATGAAGTATAACACAACTGGGAGATAGAATAAAAACTAGTAACCGAAGTCCCTTTAGTTCACTCCTATTACACTCCTATCAGTATGCCAATATTTCATTTATTTTTGGTAGAAATAATCAATTATGAACATGAAAAAACAACATTAGATCTAAGTTACAAATGATAGACTACCCGTGAATTAAAATAATTAAGGCAGATGCCAGTCATAGTAAATGATATTCTACAGATTTAGTTAAGATTTATGAATACAGTTGATCTACTTTATCATGAGCTATTAATTATATGTCCCGTATAGTATCTCTCTCAAAAAATTGTGTACCTAATATTGAGCGACCACAAGAAATTCGAGGCAATAGGTGACCGAATTATTTTAGTTTTTGACCATCCGAAGAGTGGAGTGAAGAGTGGAGAGCAAAAACCGTAGAGGAATATTATAGCAACTCATATTCAGAAAAGCTAAATAAAGCATTAAAAAAACTAAAGTGCGATACAACTGGTGAATATTATAAATATCTCCGATATCCTCAATTACATAAAATATTTGGTATTTTATCCCATGCAAAGTATATCCGATGAGATCCATGACAATTTGAATTTATATGAATTAGAAATAGCAGTTGATCAATAGAAGTATCTCCAAATATATAATATCTCATCTTCAATCTTTGCCCTATAACCTATGTCCTCCCTCATCAGAACCTACGCCAACCAGTGACTCGATGGATATGAGATCATCTGCGAGTGTGATAGCAACAGATCACTACCGTGACTAGAGATTATCGGCCTGGCAGATACTGCGATCAAGGAGTCCAAGGAGCGTATCAAAGCGGCGTTTCGTCATGTAGGAGTCGATCTCCCCAATCGTAAATTTATCGTCAATCTCGCCCCATCAGATGTCCGCAAAGTGGGGACAAGTTTTGATCTCCCGATTGCGATGAGTATCATCACATTATTGTATGATAAGAATATGCCTGACTTGGATCTTGTGACGTCATCACTATGGTTTGGTGAGCTCGGCCTGGGTGGAAATATCAAGAAAGTCACCTGATTACTCCCTATGGTCATGTCCGCCATCAAGCGTGGCTACACCACCTTCTTCGTCCCAGCAGAAAACGCATTTGAGCTCTCCTATCTGCCAGGTATCACTTACTACCCTATCGAACATCTCCAACAGATCGTGGATCGATGTATCCATGGGCAGACAACACTCACACCCTGACATCATCACAATATCGGTGAAGCCATCACGCACTCTACCGAGCATCTTGCAGATTTCCGTCACATCAAAGGTCAGCTCGCAGCCAAACGTGCTCTCATGGTCGCAGCAGCATGATTTCACAATGTCCTCATGGTCGGCGCTCCAGGTAGCGGTAAGACAATGTTAGCCAAAGCATTACAATCAATACTACCACCACTGACACCCAACGAAATCCTCGAGACTAGTCAGATCTACTCCCTCATCGGCAAGCTCACCGTCGACCAACCCCTCATCATCCACAGACCATATAGAGCCATCCATCATACTGCCACCAAGGTGAGTATTACCTGAGGCTGACCTACCTTACGTCCTGGTGAGCTATCATTGGCTCATAGGGGGATCTTGTTTGCGGATGAGTTGTGCGAATTTGCCAGAGACACACTCGATATCCTACGTCAGCCCCTCGAGGACAAGCAAATCACTATCTCTAGAGCGGTATGATCAGTCAACTATCCGTGTAACATCATGTTCGTCGCAGCCATGAACCCATGCAACTGTGGATACTACAAGGATCCTGAGAAGCAATGCAGCTGCTCCATCAACGATATCAAGCGCTATCAAAACCGTATCTCCTGACCGATGCTGGATCGTATTGATATGATCTTGGAGATCCCCAGAGAGAAAATAGATAAGCTACTCACTCATAGCGATGATGAACTCTCCAGTACCGATATGCAATCATCCATCATCCAAGCTCGAACCAGACAACAAGTCAGGTTTGCCAATACGCCCATTACTGCCAACGCACATATGGGAAGCAAAGAGATTCAAGCCTATGTCCAGCTTGATGATACCGCATCAGATCTCGTCAAGCAAGCAGCCAATCGTCTCACGCTTTCGCCCAGAGTAGTCCATCGTATCATCAAGCTAGCTCGCACGATTGCGGATCTGGATGACAGTGACCTCATCCTCGCCAAACATATTGCCGAGAGTCTCCAGTACAGATCCAAATCAATGTTTGTAGATAGTGAGTAACAGTTGCAAAACAAAAGCAAAAGATTATCACAATACTAATCTGCTTTATAAATCACATTATTACAGCCATGAAAACTCTCTTCTCCTCTCTCCTATGATTTGCGATGTATGCTTTACGATTTGGTACGGCATCTGCTCAAACTGCATGCACCATGCAATACGATCCAGTCTGTGGCACAGATGGTGTCACTTATGGCAACGCATGTACTGCCACTGCTGCCGGCAAGACCATCGCATATGCTGGTGAATGTAAAACCTGATCAGAGCTTGATCAAGCCCTCAAGTTTGCCTACCAATTTGGTATCACAAAATACAATAGCCTGACTGACTTTAAATCTGAGTCTGCCGTCACCAGAGAGCAAATCTCCAAGATGATACTCCAGTTTAGCAAGGCGATGTCTCGCACAAGCAATAAGGGAACATTTTCCTGTACATTTACTGACATGAATATGACAGATCCTACTCTGACCAACTATATCACTGACGCATGTAATCAGGGTATGATCAAATGATGGGACAACAAATTCCACCCACAAAGCAGTGTCACACAAGCACAAGCAATCACAATGCTCATGAGAATAATGGATGGACTTAAAACAGAAACAGAACAACGATGGACTCCCTACGAACAATATGCCATCACCCAATGATATATCAAACAAGCAATCGGTCAGCCCAACTGAATCATCACAAGATGAGAGCTCATTGTCCTTATGAACACAATCTATACCAAAAGCAGTCAGTGAGATACGATCTACGAAACCTGGTCAATCGCCGATACTCTCGTACCATGCACCTGAGTCGCTCCTCAACAATGTATGCAAATCACCCGCAATGGGAAAGCGGAGCTCTTCTATGATCAGATTCAGTGATTTGATTACACACCATGATATAGCTACCAACTTCAAGTCGTAGGACGCAAAATCGACAATCCGCCAGCAGATGGGTCAAGTATGTCTCGATCATTGATTAGTCTGACTTCTCACACGAGTACTAGTGGCAAGCCTGATGTCCTACCTCAGCCATGATGTGATTGGTCCAAAATCAACAACACCACAGTATCACTGCGATGACAAGTCTGTGACATCACACAAAAGTTTGCCACAGTTAGTTATGATAAGAGCCTACCAGGAGTTATATTTAGCACCAAAACCAATAACATCACTACGAGTATTCCACTGATTCACATCTTTACAAGTACAGGTAGTACATGACTACAATCTCTCTTATTCCAAGTACATAGCACTATGATCAAACAATGACTCGTAGACAAATCAGCTGATTGTATCTTCCAGCAATCTAACAGTACTATCTGATCCAATCTTCAGCGTTTTGATTTTAAAGCAAATAGTACAGGAGCTAACTGCTGAGTCTACACTACCAACCAATCTCAATACTTCATCAAGCCCAAAGATAGTCGGTCTACAATGATCTATGTCAATAGTAGCGATTCACACAAAGAATATATTGACTGGTCATCTGCAACTATTAAGTAGCCAAATCAAACACCAGAAAAACCTGAGCAAAAGCTCAGGTTTTTTTGATTTATAATACGTTACATTTAAGACTATTAACTCACATTTCAAATAATATTATTTACCAGAAGCAACTTCTGCTTCTTGTACTGCTGCTTGTTGCTCATCTGCAACGAGTGCTTCAGGAGCAAAGCTACATCATGACTTAGCAGCCAGTGCCTCCAACGATTGTGTACCAACAAGCGTACTACCATCAGCAAATACCCATGTAGGATATCATTTGACTCATGCGCTAGCACATGCAGGACTATTTTTATCACAATCGATATAATTAACCTGCGCAAGAGCATCACCAAATAATTTCTTTTGATCCTTACAATGAGGACACCACTCAGTACCATAAAAAGTTGCACCATTTTTTGTCAAACAACTAGCAAGTTCTGTTATTGCAGGTGAAGATGTAGTCGTAGTTTTTGAACCACAGCCAGACAACACCAAAACCAAAGCAAACATACTCAATACTCACACCAAACGTTTCATCATATACATTAAGAATAAAGATCGCATTAAGCGAGATAAACTAGAATATAATGATATCGCTCTTCGAGTCAAGAATGCTTTAGATTACTGTAGTTTCTTCTGTTTTTGAACCAAAAGGGAACGAGTAGATGGACCAATATATCAGGCCGCAGGATGTTGTAGTGAGTCAATCAGTTTATGTGTAAGTTGAAATTGAACAAGTGCAGCCTTAGTAATTGATCAGAAATACCCAGTAATTTTACGATTGAAGAGCTTTTCTTCTTTGAGGATTTTCTGCAACACAATAATATCATTTGATTCGTCTCCAAGCTCTGGAGAAGGAGTGAAAGATGCTTTTATCGCATTGAAGTTAAGTGCTACGGATCAAAATGATCCTGTAGTAACCAGGAGAGTAGTCGCTTCTAATTGATAGTTCCATGCAGGACGCACATTGGATTGAGTAAATAGTGATGAAATCGTCTTTGTATTGGATAGTGAGTAAATAGACCCATCTAACACTACTCATTTCTTGATGAGCATCTTCTTGAGGGTACCACGAGTCTGGGGGCCTAACACACCACAATAATCCTCACTACCACTGAGTCACAGCTGATCAATCTGGAAACGGCAGACAAGTTCACGCATCTGTTGATCATAGATTCATGGGATAGTATCATTGGTCAGATATCACAGTGATCTGAGATAGGATTGTGCCTTAGTAACAAGCGGACCACTACGACCAATGTTTTGATCAATAGACCAGAATGCTACATCCACAAAATTTGTATACTGGGGAATCTTAGCATAATCAAAACCGATATTCTTCGTCACTGGTCCAGGGCAATACCGTCCGATCACCCATCTCAGACCTACCGACTTAGCACGATGAATACCCTCATCTCACTCTCCCAACCACAAATCAATACGATCATATCAGTCAGACGCCACAATTGCTCATCATCTATCCTGCACCTGCCCAATACCCAATCATGGCAATACCATAATAGTGCCAAAAGTGTAAGATTTGGGTGCTGCAATCATACCGTTGAATACAGGCATCCCCGATGCTCCATTAACTCAACGACCATTAAGTTTAATCTCTTGCTCATAAGTATCACGAGTATAGACTTTCTGATTAGGTTTTGGTGAGTAATATCCACTAACCTTAAATAATTGCTCAATACAACCAGAATATGGAGCACGAGTATCTCATGATGAGATTTTAGTCTGACTAACAGCTTGTACTACTGGTTGAGAACTGGTAGTTATCACAGAAGATGTTGGATTAGATAAAATTGCCGCTTCCACACTCTGAGCCTGAACAGCTATAGGTAAAAAACATAAGAGTAGAACAACAGCGGAACAAAAGTGAATCCCTGACCTGAGTGCCCCTTGAGAGTAGAAGGGAAATCCCTGAACAAGGGGGGAAGTAAATGAAAAAATTTTACACGAATCAGAAATCATTGGTTGAAATAATCAAATGAAATTAAGATTATATTATGATGATTATCTCATCAAATGCAAAAATATGTCAACTTACAATTATCTCATCACCGCGATATTCTCAATATGATGAGTATGTGGAAACATATCGACGGGCTGCAAAGCAGTCAACTCATATCCTCATTCTACCGTCAAGAGTGCCAAATCTCTGGCCAATGTTGCTGGATTACATGAGATATAGCATAATTTTAGCTCTTGCCCTTTAGCTTTAGCTCAGGCCTTTAGCTCAAGAAGAAATGTAACCACATCCTGATGAAGTCATTCACGTGGTGGATCAACGACGATACACTCAAGATCTGTCAGATTAAGCTTTTGCTCCTTGATAATATCTTCTGCCTTCCCAGCATAAAATTCACATGTACCATCCAAGCCATTGATGCGAGCATTGATCCATGCATTATCAATCGCAGCAGCGACGAGCTCAATACCGACGAGACGAGATCCGATTCCCTGAGCAAGCAGACACAACCCAATCGTACCAGCACCACAGTAAAGATCTAATAACGTACCCTTGACCTCACCAATCATATCACGAGCGGTACGGAACAGTAACTCTGCACCCAGCGTATTCGTCTGGAAAAATGCTGTTGGAGCGATCTCAAAGGACAGTTTTGTCTCATCAAAATGTAGTTCTTCACGGATCAAACCATCACCCCACAGTACCTCTGATTGGCTATCACGATCATAGATGATGTCAGCTAATCCATTATTCACTACCAATACGGCAGTTGTGACGAGTTCACGAAGTTTGGGATCATTAAGAAGAGTCTGACGCAGTATCGCCATATCACGCAATGTTGCTTGCTGATCTGCCACTGATAGAATAATCATGATCTGGTCAGTATGTTTACCCTGACGAATCATGAGGTGACGAAGCACTCACTCATGCCTCATCTGATCATATACTGGCAAACCTGCAGTTTTAAGCAATTCTTTACAGTAGGTAAATACCGCTCTCATTTTCTCATCTGTCAGATAACACTGATCAATATCAATAATCTTAGAAAACTGACCTTGACGATGAAACCCGAGCTGTCGATGGTGTTCTTGTCTTGGAGTTCTTTCGCTTTCCTCCTTGTCCTTGTCCTTTTTACTTCCTCCTGTGATATACTTACCAAAACTATACTCAATCTTATTACGATACCCAAAAATCTCCTCAGTCGTCAGTGGTAGTGGTACTCCCCCAATCTGATCAATCTTATTCTGAATGACCATCATACATTCCGCCACAATATCACGCTTCATGACCAACTGCTGAGGATAATTGATGATTTGCCATTTACATCATCCACAACCATGTTTATGATCGGGCATAATCTGACCTCCGTGGTGGTGTAAGTAGTGTGGACATAAGACTTCTCAATTGGCGATCGTTGGGTCGAGTCCATGGAGCTCATGCACATGTGCTTCGATCATATCTTTGCGAGATTTGACTACTTTGAGGTCCACGAGTGATCCCGGCAATACACCTCATTTCACAATGATTGTACGACCATCTTCGGCAGTAGCGATACCCACTCAGCCATGTCACAGCTTTGTGATCGTAATATTGGTAAGGATTTTTGGTTTTTTGCTTCTATAGGTCATAAGTTTGGTTTTTAAGGTTCGTAAAGTTTTTAAAGTTTATAAGTTTATTATCTCAGAGTACTCGTCATTACGAGGTGCGATGCGAAGCTAGTCCTTTAGGATAGTGAAACGAAATAACGCGGCAATCCAGAAAAATATATTATGCACTTTGCACTATAATTTGTGATTTATCAAATAGTACCACATCACCTACTTTGAGCTTATTGCGGATGCGAGTCTCAACTGCTCCATTGACGCTCACGAGTCACTCAGTAATTACTTTCTTGGCGTGTCACCCACTCTCAACCAGTGAGAGCACTTTGAGCAGCTTATTGAGCTCGATATAGTCAGACGCAAGAGAAAAAGTGTGATTCATAGCAAAAAATAATCTATCAAATGAATAGAGATTAGTATAGTGTTCTTACGTCAAAATCCAACCTACTTTCATCCAATTTGATCATCCTTTCCCACTCACGGAGATTCCCTTTTTCAGGGACTTATACTCTTTAAAATGTTCACTTTTGTTCCGCTGTTGCTCAATCTTTAACTACCCTTCACAATTTGCCTGAAATCCTCTACCCCATCAAAGGCCTGATATACCGAAGCATAACGAATATATGCTACCTGATCTGTCTCCTTGAGCATCGCCATCATTTCATCACCAATACGAGATGCTGCAATCTCTGATCACTTGTAGCTTCGATTAATCTCGAGTCAGTCGATCAGTTGCTCAATCTGCTCACTACTCACATGTCTCTTGGCAAATGCAAGTGTCAATGCGGTACGGATCTTACTACGATTATATGCTTCTCTGCTTCCATCTTTTTTGATCACCATCATCTCGACCATACCCCTACGCTCAAACGTCGTAAACCTATACTCACAAGACTCACACTCACGACGACGACGTACGGTCGTCCCATTATCAATCAACCTACTATCGATTACCTTGGTATCCACTGCTGCACAATGCGGACAATACATTTTGTAAAATGTCAAAAATAAAACAATACAATAGAGTACTCAAATTTGACGCCAATGCAAGTCATCAATATAATCTATAGAAAGTATATCTTATACATCAACTATGAAATCATCATTGAAAATTGCCGTATTCTGACTGTATCTCGTCTATTCGATTGGATGAGTATTTGCCGCTATTCCAAGCGAATATAACGCAAACTACAAAATCTCCTGACCATGGGAACAAGTCAACGAAGCGATGGTCAAAATTGAAGCATTGCGTAAGACAGGCACCGACGTACCACCGTCATTATTTTCTGCACTCAACGGGCACTTTCAGTCAGTCTTCCAATATCTTCCACAAAATCCTAACGATAAGCTTATCTATGAACAATGTCGCATCACGAGCCAAAGACTCAGTACTGCATATACCTATGATGATTTTAATAGCTTTTATAACCAGTGTTACACTCCACTACTCGATATTATTAACACAATCAATTCACAAAATACAGTTAAAGCAAATATCATTGTCACTCCATCAGCTGGTTCTGCTCCACACAATGTAACGTTGGATGCAAGAAGTAGTGTTGACCCATCTCAGGACACAATCCCAAATGCTAATTTTTACCGATATTTTAGTGATGTTGATGGGGTGCAGAAAACACTTGGCGTATGACCAGTCATCAATCACACCTTTACCAAACCAAGTAAATATATTATACATCTTACTGCCAGATCAGTCAATTGGAACAAATGAGTATTTGATGGAGAGACTACTGCAGAGATTAATGTAAGCCCACAAAGCGCTGTCATCAATATCTATGTGAATGGTAAGAGAATGAGAGAAACAGCGTTTGTCAAAATAGGAACTACCGAAGCGCAAAAATGAGTTGTCTTTGACGGAACTAGCACTGCTCCTACTGGTGGTCGTCGTATTATCTCTCACCGCTGGGATGTAACTAGCGATAGCTTCAACTATACTCAAGAAGGTAAATGAAATCCAACAGTCATCAAGACAGCGCTCCCAGGAAATGGGCAATATAGTATTAAACTCACTACCTTTGATAACGAAAACAATCAGATCAGCGCCAGCTTCCCACTCGTAGTCTCTGATCCTGTGGCTACTATCAAGGCAAGCCCCGAGCAAGGTACGACTAGTACTAAGTTCTTATTTGATGGGGGCAACAGTTATGCAGTTACCAGTAAGCTCAAAACATACAAACGAGAGGTATATGATCCATCATGATCACTCAATGATACCATCCAAGCTCGTCAGATTAACAAACAATTTTCCAAACCATGATTATATACTATTAAGCTGACTGTCGTCGATGAGCTAGGTCAGAGCAATATTGATCAGTATAAGTTGTATGTTGAGTCTACACAACCAGTACCTCAATATACCGTCACTGCTACACAACAACGAGAAAAACCATCACAGTTTATCCTCGATGCTACGGCAAGCTCAGATGTTGATCAAGTAAATGGAGACAAACTGAGCTATGAGCGGAAATTTGACAATCCCAATGTCGTCAAGGTAGAACAATATTCTGACAACAAGCAAAAAGCAATCATCACATTTAATCAAGTAGGAACTCATCAAGTCACTCTCACTGTCAGAGATGATTATGGCAAGTATGCAGACATCACCAAACAGATCAAGGTAGATAGCACACTCAGACCTACTCTGTCGATCAATCCAGTCGCTGCAGTATGGTGACAAGCCGTCAATTTTAATGTCAAAGCAAACAAAGCAATCCTCAACTACGAATGGGATCTGGGCGACGGCAATACTCATATGTCACAGTTTGATAAACTTACACACACCTACACCAAGGTATGAGTATATCCAGTCACTCTCACCGTCACCAATGATAAAATGGAATCTAATACTATCCAAACACAGGTATTTGTAGGTGAAGTTAATAAGCCAGTAGCATTGTATCAAGTAAGCTCACAGCAGACGTTTGACGCTGCAAATCATGTACTCTTGCCAATTGGTGACTGTGATGGCAAGCCAGCATATCTTGTTGATCGTTATCAAAATATGTTCATTGATGCAAGTATGAGTGTCAATACTAAAGGTCAAAACTCTAATCTCAACATCTACTTTAAACCACAAAATGATAAAGTAGTCACATCACAAAGTATCAAGCATCAATTTGCAGAACTTGGCTGTCAGAGTATCGATATGACTGTACAAGACCAAGCTCAGACCACTCAAGACAAAAAGACCATCTATTTCAAAGTCAGAAACGCATTACCTAGAATCGGCAATATCTCAGTCAGCTTCCCTCAATATGGTAATGAAGCAGGTATTGGGTTCTTTAATGACAAATCAAGCGACCCCAGCTTTGAAACATTTGAGCCACTCGTCGTAAGACTTACTGCCGACAACACCATAGACAACGATGGATATATTTCTTATTATACATGGTATTATTATAAGTCTGACGATCCAGATAGAATTCTTGACCTCAAGATTACACCTGGTAATACAAACTCAGTGACGTTTGCACTATCACGTGAAGCCGGAGAATATGTCTTCGGGGTTAAGCTTACTGACAATGATGATGAGAGTGTCAGATCAGAATCTGTAATTGGTAAGTGACCAGTCATCTTCCTGAAGCCAAAATGAGGAGAGTCATGAGACATCCCCGTCGTCACTATGAAATCTACCCAAACCAACGCCAAGGTAGGAGAAACTGTAACCTTTACCACCAACTCTAAGTTACTCTCATCCAGAGGTGATTTTATAGGCACAAGAGTATTCAAATATGATTTTGATGGAGATGGAATCGACGATCTCACTACTAAGCTTGATGAAGTAACTCACACCTACACTACTCCATCATCTGACGAATGATACAAACCCAAAGTCAAAGTGCTATACAGAGGTAAAGTGGGAGTATGATATGGAGATACAATGATCGTCAAAAAATGACTCAGACCAAACTTCATCTATCAAATCATTGATAAAAAAATCCTTATTACCGATCTTACACTATGAGCAGACAAGGATAGCACGATCAGCTACTGTATGAATATGAAATACTGTAACACTGATACATCATATATTGTCAATAATCAAAAATCATTTATCTTTGACTATCCAAGTTACGGTAAATATATCGTTAAACTCGAAGTAAAAGATGCCTATGGTAATGTAGAAAACATAAGACAAATCATCGATATACAAGCTCCAATCAACCCTAGTGCAACTAATATTGTCACTCTCCCTCAACTTCAAACCAATGGTAGTGGTAAAACTGTAGCAATTGGCAAAGCACTCAATAATACCCTCTCAATCTATGTTGCACATAGTGGCAGTACTTGTTCGATCGATACCAATGGAGCCAAAGATAACAACGCAGACGGTAACAGTACCAATGATAAAGATCTCGTTTGTAATGCATTACACCAAATTAAGTTTGACACTATTGCTCCTGCAGTCTCAATTGCTGTCACCACACAAGCAGGTACTACACCGATCCAAGTCAGTCTTATTGACAATCAAACAAGCATCGCTCCTGCAGATAATACCAAAGCACAAGAGATCACATCCATCGTAACAGCATTGAGTACGATGAGTGGAACCAACCAACTCCAACAAGCGCTCTTATGACTCAGAAGTAACCTATGAGATACGGCCAAAATGACAGAATATGTGATTGATATACAAAATCTGACTCAGTGAGGATCAAATCTTGATAAATCTACTACTACTCGTATCCAGACCTTGCTCGCAGGCATGAAAAACGCCAGTAGTGAAGCCGCTCAAGGCAGTGATAAGGTAGCTCAAGCGCAAGCAGAGATCCTTACACTCGTCGATGATACAACCAAGAAACAATTACAACCATATTTTGATCAGCTTAATACAGCATGATGAGATAGAGATCTTGTAATCTCACAACTGACTAATGTCTTATGAGTCATCAAGCAACAAGTAGATACAGGGAACTTCGACCCACA
The DNA here is from genome assembly GCA_043772005.1 of bacterium. Lineage (GTDB taxonomy): Bacteria > Patescibacteriota > Gracilibacteria > Absconditabacterales > Absconditicoccaceae > JAYSSF01. The sequence continues at coordinate 28,855 of JAYVGP010000019.1, read as the reverse complement.
AGACTATGAGGTAGTCAAAAAACAAATTTGTGATATTGCTACATACAAAGATGTAGCTATAACGAGTTGTGGTTCTGATACTACAGATCCTGACCTCAAACCAATTCCTAGCGAAACAAAAGGATCAAGCAACTTCTCTACCGTACTCAAATATATCATTATTGGTATTGTGGTACTTGGTCTGATGTTCGTATGAGCAGTCGTATACTTCGCGCTCAAAGCTCGTAAAAAACAAAAAGAAGAATCTGAAGCAATTGGGTAAAATAGTCTCTTTGCAAGTTATTTAGCTGGAAGAAAAATTTTAATTTCCTGAATACTAAGATATTTTAGTTTCCACTACTCCGACTAAGTCGGAGTTTTCTTATAAACAAAAAAGCCACGAACGGGAATCGAACCCGTGACCTCACCCTTACCATGGGTGCGCTCTACCTGCTGAGCTACCGCGGCTTACCACAATACAAGCAATGTATCGATTAAAGCCTTATTTTCAAGTTGTTTTACAAGACAGGATTTATATACCATACATTATACTAACTCTATTCCCAAATCATGACTCACAATAAAATACACATCCAACAGCCCGTGATTCTCTTCACTCAACGATCTATGGCGATCATTTATATTTTATTCGGTTGACTTAAATTGGTTGGTGGGTCACCAGCAGAAGACCTCATATTACAATCAATTACGTTTGTTGATTTTGGTCGATTCTATCCACTATTAGGAGTATGGGAAGTGATAATCTGATTATTATTTTTACATCTCAAGCGGTTCCAAAGATTTTGATTTTGGTTATTTATCGCTCATATGATGGGAACCTTTATACCATTTATATCCACTCCTGAGTTATGTACTGCTCCGTGTAATTCAAGTATTCAGTTTGCATTTACCATTGTGTGACAATATATTATCAAAAATATCGCGCTCATTAGTTGTTGACTTATACTCAAATACCATACACATCAGCATGACACAATTCCTGACCCTGAAATCATCATATTATAAGGTAAAGTAATAATCATTCATTCTTGATTTTTGCACTTCATATGTTTCTCTACCAACTCAATAACTCTTTTATCAATCAATCAATTGTCTCTCATCAAGATAATAGTCTGACCGTGGGTGATTGTCTCAGCGATAACCAAGATAACTACTACCTCGTACTGGGTGATACAATTCATCGACCACACCTATATAAAGTAGGGTTAGCTCCCTCTCTCCTCAGCTCCGTCGCTCCTCAGCTCCTTAGCTCTGTAACTCTAAATTTAATTCATCACCTCGTCTACGAATACTACACTACTTATACCAATATCATCAAACTCTATCTTCCCAACGACATCTCCAAGCTCCTTAAAAAGAAATCACCTCTCTCTTCTAGCAAAATAACTGCAAAAAAAGCCTCAAGTGAGAAATTAACTCTCATCATCATGCCCGATCGGCGAACTATTGTCAATCAACAAGACCAATACCACTATACACTCGATCAAGCAATCTGATCTCAACATACCATCAATCAAGATATCAAGCTCTTTCGAGATATCAAACATGGAGAAAATAGCAACACAGGAGCAACAGCGAATACCTGAGAAAAGAAAACACCGTGAGTAGAGAAAACAATCGTATGTACTCCTGGCGAATGTTTCTGGGATTACTGAAATCTAAGTCAGATCATCCTCGTTGATCCGCATAAATGGTATTATAAATCCCAGCAGGAACCTAGATATGACATCGCCCGTGTATGTGAACTGATGGCACATTACTACTGATGCATACTTACCACAAATACATAAAAAAATACTCAAACTTCAGCTTGTTTTTTTGCTCAGATTGGGTATGTTAAGATAATGAACATTGAACAACACTGATCAAATCAAGAACAAATCAATAATTGATGAATCAATATTGATGAACTTTTTAAACAGATTCAAATAGAAATCGACTCAGTTGATAATGATCACAATGAATCCAATAACACACAGCAGATAGAACAACTTAGTATGTCTCTGGAACACCTCAATACTCTTATGAAACAAATTCAAATTGATGCAGAACAAAAGCTTACAGCCAAAAAACTACGTGAGCAGTTTGAGCAGCTAAAAGACAATGAAACTGACTTGAAAAATCTTAGATCTCAAATAACAAGATCAACCACAATCAAACTCGATCCTGAACTATACACCACATCTGAAGTGGATTATGGTCAAGGTCGTGAAAACTCTATCTCATCAGTCAAGGCTCTTGAGACTCAATGACTCTTCTCTTCCAGAGCTAATCACTTTTTCAAAAAAATACTTGGTCTCTCTACATAAATTTGTCCCCTAATCTAATTTCCAATGCCAAAACAATTACATAGTGTAGGCGGAGTAGTCTATCATATCGGTGATGATGGTCAACCTAGATTCCTCATCATCAAAAGACATGCTCGTAGTAAAAAAATTGAGCGAGTAGCTCCGAAAGGCAAGGTAGAAGCATGAGAGACTCCTGAACAGACATGTATTAGAGAAATAAAAGAAGAAACCTGACTCAATCCAATTAATCTCAATGTCAAAGAAAAACTTGGAGAACTCCAAATCAAAAATATTAATTTTGGACAATGATTTCACGAAAAAGAAGTAACATATTACCTAGTCCACCATATTGGTCAACCAGAAGACGTTAATATACAAGCAGTAGAGTGATTTGTTGGTGTATATAAGCGAGCAACAATTCAAGAAATAGCATGACTAATCCTATATCCAAGCATGAGAGAAATATTCCGTGTATGACATCAAAACATACTTAATCAATAAAAAGTAATCACTACCATACTATAAACCATGAAATTGTATAAATTCTGATTCATCCCAACAAAATTGAGGCTTATCTGATGCTGTATTATACTGTGATGCTTAGTCACAAGATTTAATGTTAGTTATGGATATTTTGAATACAAATATTATTGTAATATACAGGTGAGCAACCGCATTACCATTACCACAAAAGCTAATACATCTGGAGATCGCACCTGTCTTTCATATCTCAAGATACTTGACCAAAACATCAATACCTATAGTCAACAAGCAAAAACAGCCCAACTCAATCTCGCCAATCAAAATGAATATAGTGAATATTGGAACTCATATTTAGATGAAGTACAACCAAAACTACTTCAATCCAGGATCCTCCATACACAAATCCTCAAATCAATGAATAAGTTTGAAACAGATTTATTTCGTAAAACAATGATCTATGTGCGCTATCGCTATAAAATCACCAGGCAAAATCTTACCAAGAATCTTGAAAGACGTGACAAAGCACTTGAATCAGCTATCCAAGAAGGAGATCATGAAGCCGTGTTGAGAATTAATAAAAAATACAGAAGCGATAAACTTAAACTTGAGACAATTAACCTCATATTTGAAGCACAGAATTTCAATGAACTAATGCCATTTTATACTATGTTACAGAAATGAGAATTTGACTACTAATTGACACTTATAGCTCACTATACTGCTGGCAGTGGATGGGCCATCACAATCACGAGTATATCATCTATCGAGATCAACTGCACCAAAATAGTAGTCAGACTACTCTTTCTCATCATCATACTATGATGAAGCAGTGACTTGAATATCTTGTAGCTCAGTGAGTAGATCATATTATTTGCCCGCCAGTAATTGAACTACATTACAGCACTCAATATCCACAGATCACTCCAATATTTCAAAATTATCTCACCCACGTGCTTCAACACAGTACCGTAGGCAAAATCTGATTTACAGGAAACTATATACAATGTGAGTCAATCAATATTCACTGGTGAGAAATAAAGTCATCATATACTGTAATCCCGAAGCAAATCAACAACCATCACTTCAACCCAAATTTCCCAATTTGGAGCAACAATGATATTCACCTCCCCCACCGACTCAACAATCACAAACCAGATCATCCTACATGTAATCAGCTCATTAAGTCCATTCTTAGGCCACTCAAAGATGCTAGTGTAGATACAGTGATCTGACTTGACTGGGCATATTACGCTTGCGATGTAAGTCGAACTCACCACTGCCGTCACATCAAACGGCATCGTAGCGATACACTTAAATCAATATTCGAAAACCTTATTTCTCCTGAATATTCTTGAACCTATAGTGTTGCTATCCATAATACTGGTACTCTACGCGACCTACAGCAAAACAAGAAACTCTGGTGGATGTTTACAAGAGGTCAGAATAGTGAAATCAAACAAGTCAGCATTGACTAGAAATCTCTAGTCTCCAATAAGAGCATAGTGTAATGGTAACACATCGGTCTCCGAAGCCGATATCGTAGGTCCGATTCCTACTGCTCTTGATCAAAATTCGGTTTCTGAGCTGGATTTTTATTTTTATCTAATAATGATAGCTCCTCCCCTGCATGATCTGTTGCGCACGATAAACCTGTTCTATCAATACCAATTTGGCCAAACCATGAGGCATTGTGATCTGACCAAATCCAAGTCTACCTTGAATCAATGGAAGCAATAATCACTCCTCGAGTCCATATGGTCATCAGATAACAAAACGTACATGATGATCATGCTTGGGGATTAGTGCTCCAAATTCTTCAGTGGTCACTGGTTTTCATTCTTTGGAGAGAAGATATGTCGCGACTGGTTTCTTAGCAATTTGATCCATAATGAGCTGTGTCTCCGCTGCGATAATCTGTTCACGAGTACCGTGCTTAACTGGTTTAAGATCAACAAGACTCACGTCTGCACCGAGACGCTTGACATATTCAGCAATTGCAGATACAAAATGTTTGTCAGAATCACTAATACTCACGATCTCAATCTTCATTTATACTTGAAACAATATAATAAATCACAATAATCAACTATTATCTATTCTAGTGATCATGAAGCTCCTTTCAATCATATATGCTGACGACGGTCGCAAACTCAAGCAGGCCTGCCAATGACTCCTCAAATCATGAGCATGTGGCAATATTCTCGTATCCAACTATATCCATAGCTATCGTCCCAGTGATAGTAAATGACTTACCAAGACTCAACACAAACTCATACAGATCCAATTTGAAGAATCAAATAAGCTGACTATTATGCTTGATAAACTTATACCCACATGGAGAATTGATCATCGAGTTAGCGATATTGCTACTTTATAAACCTTATTACTTTCAAACCACAATGTCTTCTATCAAGTCCAAATACCCTCTCGTCATTGGTCAAAATAAGCTCGCTCTTAGGACCAAGTGTACTCCAATTGATACAATCACTCCCACTATCCGCAAACTTGCAAAAGCAATGTCTGAGCTTGTCCATGAATATGATGGGGTCTGACTTGCAGCACCACAGTTGGGTTTCACGATTAGATTGATCGCTACGACCCAGTGGAAAATCGTCAAATGAGATTACAAGCTCAAAACTACTACTATGATGATCAACCCTGAGATTATTGCTCATAGTGACAGTATTCAAATCGATGAGGAATGATGTTTATCACTTCCATGAATCTTTGGAAATGTAGAAAGATACAAACAAATTACCGTCCAACATATCACATTACAAGGTAAGTCAGAATCCAAACAATTATCATGACTTGATGCAGTTATTGTACAACATGAGATCGACCATCTCAATGGAGTTTTGTTTATCGACAAAGCAACAGACATTAGACACGAGTAGAATAGTGTCCTCACAAACTATTTCACTAGAAGGAAATTAAAAACTTCCTGACCAATAACAACAAAAATGTCAATCTACAATGATCCCCTTACGGGGATTTTTTTGTCAAAATAAGCATTTGGTCGTATAATAAATACAAAGTCTTTATTATTGGAAATCATCATGCGTATCTACAAACTCATCACTATTCTAACTCTCGTAATCTACTCTACCAATATTGTACTTGCTGCAAGTGGAGATCTCACGGGCACGGGTACTGATTCAGCATCACAACCATCTAATTCACTTTACGACAAGATCAGCACAAGGTCAAATTTTATGCAGAAACTCAAAGAAAGAGATCAGGAAGCTCTCATGGAACTCTATAATAAAAGTACCAGCCTCGATGATGTAGACCTCGACAAGACTCAGTCAGAAATCGAAGATATTACAGCACAACTCTCCAATATCTCTGATGAATTTACCAAAATTAGTGATCAACGCCAAAATGTGAATGCAAAATACGACGAAATCAAGACTACAATGCAGCAAGTTGTAGATCAATCAGTACATACCAAAGCAGCTATCACCGATCGTGTCGCCAAGATCAAACTCTATACCAAAAGCTATGTTGAGCTTCAAAAAGAATCTGAATCACTCAAAACAGAGGTAGAAGATGTCAAAGCAATGCTTGTCAGATTTGCAACGGTACTCTATAGGCTCAACAATGAGTACTACGATGATCAAATGGAAATCGACGAAGTCAAACTACTTGTAAAGTCTGATAATATCGCCAATACGCTATCTTCTGAGGAATTAATCAAAATTCTGACTTTTAGGTTTGATCAGCTTATCGAACTCATGCAGACCAAACAACTCGAGCTAGATAAGCGCCAAAAAACGGTAGACACATTTAGAGTTAAATACAGAGATGAAGTAGCAAAGATGAACGAAGAAGTAGAGCTTCTCAATCAACAAAGGCAATATCTCCTTGACTTCCTTAACCTCTATCGTCAAGATAAAATCAAACTCAATGATCAAATAGGCAACTTAAGTGAAGACAAACAAGCACTACTCCAAGACCTCAGAGCTCGTATTGGACAAGCTCATGAAGCTAGCATTGCTGATGGACCTCTCACTTCCAAGCTCAACCAAACAGTAGATCATATCGCACTCGATGCAAGCAACTATCTCTCATGGCCAGTACTACCTGTCTATCAGATTGTAGGTTCATACAATGATGTCAAATATAGTGATTATTATGGATCTGACAACTTGGGTATTGATATCTCTGCTGCACAGTTTACTCCCATATATAGTCCCGGTCCATGAGTTGTCCATCAAGTCAACAACAAAGATGGTATCGGTCTCAACTGGGTAGTAATCGCACACCCAGCATGATATGTAACCCTCATCACGTCACTAAACAAGATCATCGTCAGCGAATGACAAGTGATCCAAAGAGGTCAACTTATTGGCTCCAGTGGTGGTGAACCAGGTACAAGAGGCGCATGATTTGCCTCACCTGGACCCAAAGTACACTTTGAAGTATTCAAAAACTGACAAGCAATCAATCCATTATCAGTGGTAGATCTCAGTGTCATACAGAACCGTAATGCTATCCCACTTGAGTTTGAGATCAAATATCTCACTGACAAAGCAAGCAGAAACATTGATCTCAGTGACGTCAAAATTATGCAATGAAATACTCTCAACGAGAGAAGGAGTCAGTATCTATCTACTTATGGATTTGGGGATTTTGCAAAACTCAGTCTATGGCAAGATGCTGCTGCTGGACATGCAGTAGATATGGATATGGGTATCTGCATCGCTACTGCCGAAAGTAGTATGGGACGCAACCTCTCATCATCGTGGAACGTAGGTAACGTAGGTAACAATGATCGCTGAGATCGTATTGATCTATGAGGACCACTCGAATGAGCATCCCTCATCTTCTATGCCCTAGAGAACGAATATCTATGAAACTATCCAACCCTCTATAACCTCTCCTGATATGGTAACAAAAAGTGAGCCATCTACGCATCCAGTGAGATCAACTGGCAGAGGAATATTATGAAGTGTCTGACCGCAATCAAGGGTTACCGAATTCCTGAGGAGTATCCTATTAGATTGATGAAATAGTAATTTGCAAATCCTCAAAAAAAAGATATATCCGTTAGGATACTATTTTACTATTTACTTCAATATCTATGAAAATTTGCCCCTTTTGCGCAGAAGAAATACAAGATTCAGCAATCAAGTGTAGGTATTGTAGTGAATCGCTAGATTCTATATCGACAGAAAATGAGACTATTAAATCCATAAAAGAACATCTATCCTATTTAGGATATGAGTGCGAATATAGTTCTGATCAAAACACTATACTAATATGTAGACATCATACTAGAGCTAATATAACCATCAGTACTAGTACAAAATGACATATAATATATTTAAATTCTAGTTATGCTTTATGAAATACCGCTGAAATTAATTCTAATTTAGAATACTTTCAAATAATAAACACCATTAACTCAACTACAAACATATCAAAACGATATTCTACAGAATCAGATGACATAACAATTAATATAGATGCATATCTAATGTGATATGATAAAGATTTCTTTTGAATCTACATTGAGGCCTATCAAAGTGAAATTAGTGAAAATATAGAAAAGTTTTTAATATTCAGTTCATAAAAGCAAAAATGAAAATTTGCCCTTTTTGTGCAGAAGAAATACAAGATTCAGCAATCAAGTGTAGACATTGTTGAACATTTCTTGACCATAAAGAAATTAATACTTGAAAAAAAACTAAAAAAACAAAAGCTCCTTGGCTCTATACTCTAAACTGAATAGGTTTCAAAATATACTGAGATACTTTATACTTTGTAGTAATCTTCATACCAATTCTACCGTTAATTAGATACGATCTAATACAATTATCAGATAATAGTTATAGGTTTTATGGTAAGTATGAGCTACATGGCTGGCAAAAGATTCGACAACGAATATGATGATTAACTATCTTATGATTAATAGTATATAGCCTCTAACTTACCCACTCTTTACAAAATTTACATTTTCTTGCAGATTTCAAGATATTATTTCAACAATATGGACATTGTTTAGATTCCGAATAAATCTCTGGGCTATTTGATGGAAGAATGGCACCAAGAACAATATAATACAAAATTCTTTTAAGTATTTCTGTCACCAAAAACATTACTATAAGACATAGTATGCTATACTTAAAAATGCTCGTCCAATCCTTTTCAGTATATCTGCTAACGAGTTTAAATGTATTATCGTTTTTACCATTCTGATTACACCAGTTAGTAAATTTCTCTTCATCATAAGAGCTAATATAGTCGCTATACAGATATACAGAATTTGTAGAAAGGTTATAAATAGTTCAATTACTACATTGAATATATGATAAATCATTACTAAATTTTCTATCATAAGATTCGTTAAGTCATATGATTACTGCTACTAGTAATAGCAATAAAACAGTGAAATAAATAACCTTTAATAATCTATATCGCAATTTTTTTTCTAATATCGAAAGATTTTTCATTTGGAAAAGGTTAACAAATTAGAGTAATACTTTATAAGTATTTTCGATAAAAAAAACAAGCTCATTAATTTAAATTTTATCAACCTAGTATCTTATTAATTATAATCTTCGTCGCATCCACCACATGTCTGAATCTATCCCCATAGAGCATCACTCATCAGAAATATCTGGTCACGACGATGATCATATTGACCGCATTGACACGCTGCATCTCACGTAAAATGATCTGACCAGCTCATGTCTCGCCATCATCATTGGAGGATTCCACGATACTCCCGTTTTCGAGCTTCACCCTCCGTGCATAGCTATTATGTGTTGCGTTACGGAAGTACTTATCTTTTTTGAGCTCACTGATCCATGATTTATGGGCCTTTTCATCAGTGAATAAATCCGCCACAACTGTATACTTACTTCACTTATCTTCGATGATATTATAGAGAACAATGAGCTCACTAATCGTTGTTTCTGGTTGTAGAAATAGTGGTGCTGGGATATGATTCATGTGCTTGAGCTCTCCTCTTGTGAAGGAGGGGTCGGGGGAGGTTTATAAAAGAAAATCCCGATCTGAGACCGGGACTACTATGATTTTTACCCTCTCGGGCATTCACTGTTGTTCTACTTTGTGATTTATAATTTATTTATGCTGCATTCTTCTTTCTTCTACCCTTCTTTGATTTTGTAGGCTCGAGACTTGTACCTTCCTTGAGAGAATACATACCATTTTCATCCTTATTAAATCTTTCTTTATGCTTGTGGAGATTGAGGAGGATTGTATTTGGACTACACATTTTTTCTTTAAGGACGTTCTGTGTAAGTTCCTTGATAGTCATTGGACGACCATGTTCATTGAGGATTCTCACCAAGATATCAGCCACAATACCACCTTGATACCCCCATGACTTCAGACCATAAATACCAAGTCCCATGTTGACAAATGTTTGGTTAGACTTCACCATTTCGTTGTGTACCGTATTCACTTTGACAGGCTTCTTAGGGAAGAATTCCATCACCTTTGTTGCCATCTCTTGATAATGCATTGGTTTACCAATGATGTTAAATACATACATAATCTTATCCTTGATAGTCTTAGGATTTACAGATTTGAATGTTGTAAGTCCTACTTTACCGTCAAATGTTGATGCATCTCTAATAGCAGCAAACAGATTCATATAAAATTGATTTTGCTTGAGGTATTTTACATTTGGATATTTCACACTGTATGTCTTCTTGAGAGTCTCAATATACTCAATCATACTTGAAGACTTACCTTGTGATTCAAAATGAGATACTACATCAGATGCAATAATACTAATCAATGTTTCATACAATGGATCCATATAGAAACTCTTATGGAGAAGTTTATTTCTTCTGAGGTGAGTAATAGTAAAGTCTGACATCAATACGAGTTTTACTTCTGCTGATGAAAAGATAGTCACTCCACTGTCTACTACCTTACCAACAAGCTCACCTTCAAGCATCAATCCACCATGCTCATCAAGAATCTTAGTTGCTTGATCAATAAGGTTAAGATATGTATCATTACCTACAATCAATCTACGGAAACGCATCAATGCTTGAGCTTCAATTTGTCTTGCTCTTTCTCTTGTCATATTGAACTCTTGACCAATTCTTTGTAATGGGATTTCTTGACCATTAGTCGATAGACCAAATTTCTTGAGGAGTACAAGCTGTTCCTTAGGCTTGCAGTACTGGAGTACATCAGCAAGATTTGTTACGCTCAAGTCTACCTTGAGTTGCTTATCATCAAGTTTTGTGTCAAATGTCATAGATTCGTCATAAGGGATTAAAGTTATTACCTACAAAATTACAGATTTCATATGCCTTGTCAAGCCATTTTTGAACTTTTTTACAGTGAAAATAAATACCTCTCAGATACTAACTATACAGCCATTTTACTCAAAAACTCATCAACATCACCAACCTGGTAGATATGATACTCCCCCATAGACAGATTTCCCAGTGAAATCCCACAAAATGATACCCTTTTGAGTTCACGAATATCATATCACAACTGCCTTAACATTTTACGAATATGGCGATTTTTACCCTCATGGAGCGTAATTGCTATTCATCCACTGATAAGGCTAACTTTATCACATGTAAGCGTAATTTTCTCATCAGATTGTTCATCGTAGATTGTGAGTCACTGGAGCATCTTAGCATCATCAGTAGGATTCCGTTTTTGCTTGAGTAGCACATGGTAGATCTTGTCATGTTCATAGCGTGGATGAGAGAGTTGATTGACCCAGGCTGTATTATCCGTTAGAAGCAATAAGCCACAACTATCTTTATCCAATCTTCCAATCGGATAATAGACACGCTTCCAGTCAGACGGTAAAATATCAAAAATTGTATCATTATGAGGATCTGACTTAGATACCGTATATCCTACTGGTTTGTTGAAGAGGATAATATGGGAGTTACGACTATCGGGCTGCAATACAACTCAAGATAACCCCAACGATGTGATGAGATATTGATCTCATTCAGTCACCTGTACGAGAAAATTATCCAGTATCACACCATTGAGCATGATTTCACGATTCTGGATCAAATCAGTGATCACACGACGTGCAAGTCAGTGAGTTTGTTGAAGATAGGTGAGAAATTTCATACTACTACTATATCAATCTTATCCAAATTTGCGAGAAGAAAAACCTCGCATTTCTACAAGGTTATACATTTCCTCATTCATGTTAAGGAAACACTGAATAACTCATCAGAGTTGACAATGATTCAATAGTTTACTATCATCTATCATGTCAACTATGTGATGTTAGAGCGTTTCCCAGAGGAAATATATGACAATAAACCCTTCACGATGTAATAGGTTACATTAAATTCTGGGAAAATCGTGAGGTTTTGCAGTGTTTCCTTAATCTACAGCAGTGAATGTCTGTGAAAACACTCTCCTCTGTATATTATACATCTAAATCTCTCACATTCTTGGCATTTTCCAAGATGAAGTGCTTACGTACCATCACATCTTCTCCCATCAATGTACGGAAGAGACGATCAGTGTTTTCTGCATCCTCGATCGTTACCTGCCACAAATATCTATTTTCTGGATTCATCGTCGTCTCCCAGAGCTGCTCAGGATTCATTTCTCCCAAACCTTTGTAACGCTGTGGCTCAAACTTACCAGGCTCAAATCCATGTTCTGCTGCAATCTGTTCCAATGATAGGTCAGGATTAGGATTATAGATATATTCTGACTTCTTACCCTGTGTAAACTTATACAATGGCGGTACTGCAATATATACGTGTCCTGCATCCACAAGTGGTCTCATATAACGGAAGAAGAACGTAAGTAACAATGTACGGATATGACTACCATCTACATCGGCATCGGTCATAATAATTATCTTATCATATCTACGCTTATCAAGGTCAAAACTATCCTTAAGTCATGCACCAATACCAGCAATGAGATTTTTGACTTCATCATTGGCCAAAATCTTCTGAATAAACGCTTGCTCTGTATTGAGAATTTTACCCTTGAGTGGTAGGATTGCCTGGAATTCCGCATCACGACCCTGCTTCGCACTACCTCCCGCAGAATCTCACTCCACAAGATATAGTTCACTACGAGTCTTATCTTTGGTACGACAGTCAGTGAGTTTACCTGGCAATACTGATGTACCCAATGGTGACTTACGCAAGACGGTATCTTTAGCAAGTTTAGCAGCCATACGAGCTCTGGCAGTAAGAGCAATTTTGGAGATGAGCTTTTTAAATTCATCTGGATGCGCGGCAAAGTACTGTTTGAAGAACGCATATGTCTTCTCTTCTACGAGCTTACGCACATAGCTATTACCTAATCTTCCCTTAGTCTGTCACTCAAATTCTGGATTCGGCACCTTGACCGTCACAATAGCATATAAACCATCACTGATGTCAGATGACTGAAATTCTCATACTTTTTTATCAATCAACTCAAGATCTTTGGCTCATTCATTGATAATATTGAGAAGCGCTGATCTAAATCATGTCAAATGTGTTCCTCCATCTGGAGTTGGGATATTATTAACAAATGAGAGAATGTTAGAGTTGCTACTATCAGTATAAGAGAACACGATATCAGCGCCAAGTTCTTCGGTATCAAGCGATACAGTATAGACTGGGGTAAGCACGTCTTGCCCGTCAAGCATCGTACCCAACCATGTCTTGATCCCTCATTCGAAATAAAAACGATGTCTCTCTCCAGTGAGCTCATTAATTACAGTAAACGTCACCCCTGGAGTCAGGTATGCGGTCTGACGATATTTAGTCACAATCGTCGAGAATACATAGTTAGTCGTCTCGAAAATCAGTGCATCAGCCTTCCATGATACAGTCGTACCATTAAGATCTGTTTCACCAATACATTGCGTATCACCATCTGGCACTCATCTATGATAGGATTGCTCGTATAATTTACCGTTTTTGTGCACATGCACGATCAATTGCTCAGAGAGCGCATTGACCACTGACGCACCTACTCAGTGCAATCATCCTGAGATCTTATAAGCAGATTTTTCAAATTTACCTCCTGCATGTAACACAGTAAATACTGTCTCAAGCGCCGATTTACCAGTCTTAGCATGCACATCCACAGGGATACCACGACCATCATCATTGACTTCCACCCACGAGTCAGGCTTAACCCTAATGGTAATATTGTGACAGTGGCCAGCCAGTGATTCATCGATTGCATTATCCACAATCTCGGCAACGAGATGGTGAAGTCCACGGATATCAGTACTACCGATATACATTCCAGGTCTGAGACGTACTGGCTCAAGTCCCTCAAGGACCGTGATTTGTGAGGCATCATAATCTTGTTGTGCGGACATAAGTTAGGTGTAAGGTTATAAGGTTATTAAGGTTTATAAAGTTGTTGATATCTTATAAACCTTAAAACTTTTGACTTTACGAACTATATTGATGTTCAGTAAGATTGCTAGTTAAAGTGCTTGGATCACAAACCACAAAATCATACCACTCGCAATCAACTTAATCATCGTACTCACTGTCGATCACAAAAAACTACCCCATGCAGCACGTCGTGCATGACGAGAATTTTGGTGGACGATATACTCACCCACAAACGCTCATAACAATGGTCCCATGATCAACCCTCGTGGTGGAATAAATAATCACGCAATCAGTCACACAACCGATCATCGAGTACCATATTTGGTCCCGCCTCAGCGCTTGGCTCACCAGATCGGCAACAGATAATCACTTACCATCGCAATGATGATCAAGATAATAGATATGATCCAAGTCTGACTACTAAACCCGCCTGGTGTCACAAACTCGATGATCAACATCGCAATCAATGACAAAACCACTCCTGGTATCACGGGTAATACTGATCCAATCAGTCATCATATTACACACAATAATGCTATAATTTGTCGAATATCCATAGTAGCTATTATGAAGCATAAAACTCAATATCTCTCACCATCTGATCATGAAGCACTCCAAGCGATCCAATCACCATCACCGCATCAAATGAGATATCAGCAGCACGCGTCTGCATATACAGATCATAACCACCCACCATCACATACGACTTCGCCCCACGAGCCTGCTCGATGAGTTTATTACCACCGCCAGTGACATTTTCTCCCATGAGGAGAGTCTGCTTATCCCATCATTGCTTCATCAGTGTATCAAAGGTAGATCTACACTGATTACGGTTACTCTGGAGGATAAATAACTTCTGACCTACCTCATAGTTGAGATCACGAATATGTGATAGCTGTATCGTCGGTGGATGTTCTTGTAATTTAGTATTAATATTGTCCGTCCCCTGACCTGTGGTCTGAGTGAAGATCACATGACGCCCTACAAACAACTGCCTAAAGTCAGCATAATCCACATAGGTCGACGCTGGAGAGATGATGATATTGTCTCACTGGTAGCTACTCTGAACTTCGATCTGACACCCCTCGTGAAGCAACCCATCCAGGCGAGTCAAAATACGAATGATGCGATCCTTATCATTGGAAGAAAGTAGCTTGAATAAAGATTCAAAATAGGAATCTTTCTGCTTATATAAGAGTGAAAAGTTGGTCATATGCTCTCGTGGAATACCTCACAAGCATTCGATATTTCACTTACTATTGGTTGGTAAGTGTATACGATATGCCATCAACTCAGAACCAAACACTCACCATACGATCTCTCGTCGATTCTGCAATTCTTGTAATGAATTCTGATTTCCCTCTCACGGTGGCTCCCTGTGAGTCGATATCTCGTTATTGTGTTTGATTTTATATATTATTCACTCAATCATGTTGATCATATGATCAATACGAGTCCCTGATTGGTAGAACTTCTGAGCAGTCGACAGCCACCACTGATGATCTCGGAACAAGATCGCATGATCAGGGTACGTATTATCCTGCAATGCTGCATACACTCATGCGTGAGTTGACAAGATGATGTCAGCTTCACCATCCTCACGATGCAGACGCACACGCTGATACACTTTGAAGTCTCATGGAGTATTATGATCAAGAACTGATAATCACTGCATATGATGTGAGCAATATTTGAGCATTCGGCTGACCTCATCATGGTCTCGCTGACCTTGGGAGCCAAGTGACTGGAGTTGTTTGGGGTCAATATACTGATTTTCTCTCATATAGCCTAGTCCCGTGATACCATGATCTCATAGTATCTTCTTCGCGAGGTCCAGCTTCGCTCTATGCGCAAACCCAATAATCATCTTACGAGACGGGTGAACAAGCTTGAGCAATGACGCGGCAAAGCCAGCATGTTCCAGTCAGATCTTGCTCGTACTCGCCAGCGTCGTCCAGTCATAATATTCATGATCCACCATCGTTTTAGGTGATGCAAGAGGAGCTTTGAGAGTAGGTAGCTGAACACCTCATCCTCCACCTCCTTCTCCTACAGAGAAGGACACAGGTAGTATATCCTTAATTGTTTGTAAGACTTGTTCAATTTTATTAAGTGCTTGCTCATTTGTAAATCTAAGGATTTTGTTTCACGCTTTGGTTAAATCTTCATCTCTTAGTCTATCTTTAATTTGTTGTTCAGGATTTTGATGTACTGATCCATCAAGCTCAATTATCAACTTATGTTCCACACAATAGAAGTCTGCAATGTATCCTCAGATCGGATGCTGTCTCCTAAACTTAATTCATCAAAATCTTCTATCTCTCAAAATCTCCCACACATACTCTTCAGCTACTGTTTGTGTCTTTCTTAGGTCCTTAGTAAAATCAATAAGCTGCTTATATGCTCATGGATAAATATATTCTGATTTAGTTATATTCGTTCCCTCTCTGTAGGAGAGGGATTCAGGGTGAGGTTGTGAGACGTACTTGCTCCAGCTTCCAAAAGGTAGTATATTTTCTAATCCCTTATATTCTTTGTTCATATCACCTACACGCTCCATACAATGACGAAATAATGCATATGTCGTATAGCAATCACTGAGCGCATCATGTGCCTTGATCTCGAGTCAGGTCAGATATAACTGGTAACGAGGCTGTAGGAGAAGCTGCTGATGTAAAATCTCCAGTGAATAACTGCGCTGATAATGTAGCAATGTCCTCGCTACATCCATCGTATCGATCGACTCAGTATACTCGAGTTTATGATGCTTACCCACCATCGCGAGATCAAACGGGATATTATGTCAGATTACTACCACATTATCACCCCGATACTGCTGGATCTGCTCCCAGATTTGGGACATGGGAGGAGCTGACATG
Source organism: bacterium (assembly GCA_043772005.1). Taxonomy (GTDB): domain Bacteria; phylum Patescibacteriota; class Gracilibacteria; order Absconditabacterales; family Absconditicoccaceae; genus JAYSSF01. The sequence goes on along the minus strand of JAYVGP010000019.1, from coordinate 11,869 downwards.
ATCTGTGCGGTATCGATACCAGTGATATATCAGATCAGAGGTTTGAGCTGGTCTTGGGTAAAATGCTCTGGCTTCACATAATGTGTGTAGCGATTAGTAATCGCCCAGTTATGATCAAATGTAATCAGTCAGACCTGAATGATATCATCATCTTCGATCGATAATCAGGTAGTCTCAGTGTCGATAATGAGGTATGTGTAGTTTGGATTAAGCATAATGTACTTGTATCGTTTTCTTCATATAGTTCAATCAAAAAACTCACTTATGAAAGTGAGCCGTAAAATTTGAGTTTCATATTTAGGATTTGCAAGTAGAACTTCATTACTTAAGGAAATCACTTCTCTGTTTCTCATAAGAACCGAGAATAAACTCTGTAAAAGTCTTTGCGCTATTTACCATATAGCATGATGCACCTCTGTTTTATTAATTTTAGCTCTACCATGTCTATCCCCTAAATCATTTGCCAATTCAGCCATACCAGAAATTATTGAATATAGCCCACTTATAGTTTTTTTCAGCGATTCATCAATCTTCTTATTTTTATCTTCAGTAAGATTTAACATTGTCGCAACTTTTTTATAGAGTGCATTTAGTTCTCCATCAAATTTCTGTTCTTCTCATAAAATTTTACTCTGAATATAAAGTAAAACAGTTTCAACTAGAGATCTTGCATTTGTAATAGCTCAAGAATAATCTTGCTCAGAAATCTTCTTATCACATTTTTTAATATTTTCCTGAATAAACTGATGATCAATATTTATAATATTTGAAATTTCTACAGTAGAAAACTTACTATCTTGTATTAATCTATATGAAATTTGTACACAATCATCGTATAAATCTTTTTCTTTTTTTGTTATTTCAGAAGAAGACATTTGTTTGCGAGTTTTCCAGTAAACTAGTAAATCACCTATCAATTTCCCAGCAAGATTATTAGGAGCTTGGTTTCGAAATCATCTCAATCTATTTGCCTTTGATCAACCTCAAAGATAATAAACACTATCTTCAATATCGATATTTACACTATCAACGAAAAAACTACTAAAGGTTTTATTTGAAAAACCCAAAACATATCAGCTTCACATATCAAAAAGCTTTTCTAATTTTAATTTATCTACATTTTTCAAGTTAGACATACTTTCAAGTCTGAAATATATTTAGTATAATTTACCTCACCATCTTCATATTCTTCTCTACCTGATCCCAGTCAATTACATTCCACCAAGCTCAGATATAGTCTGGACGGCGATTTTGGTGCTTGAGATAGTAAGCATGCTCCCACACATCAATACCTAAGATTGGGGTTTCTCCATACATAATCGGATTATCTTGATTGGCATAATTTTTGATCTCGAGCTTGCCCTCGGTATTCTTGATCAGCCATGTCCAGCCAGACCCGAATAGTACTCCAGCGCTGGTAGCAAATGCCTCCTTAAATCAGTCAGGAGAACTCCACATTTCTGACAACTTGCCAGTTATATATTCACCCATCTCAGATCACCCTGGCGTCATGAGCTCCCAGAACATACTATGATTGAAGTGTCCTCATCCATGATTACGTACCGCAGCTCTCACCTCTTCTGGGATCGTCGACATACGAGAGAGTAGCTCATCAATCTCATAGTCAAACGCAGGATATCCAGCTACTTGGATATTCTCCAACGCTGCATTAAGCTTGGTGATATAAGTTTGGTGATGTTTACTATGATGGATCTCCATCGTCAGAGCATCAATATGTGGTTCGAGTGCAGCATAGTCGTAGTCAAGATCTGGTAGGATAAACATGGATTTCAAAGAAAAGAAATATAAAAAATAAGAGAAGAATGGTTATATCTATCTATACAATAGCAATTCAAGGTATAAAATCTAGTCAAAAAAAATCCCGGTCATGACCGGGACTTATATAGTATTCAAAAAAATAATTATGCGTCGTTTGATCTGAATCTGTACACAAAGTAGAGAATCGCTACGAGAATCAATCCACCGAATAGGAGATCTTGTGCAGGACCTACTTGTGGAGCAGCCTTTACAGTAGTAGTAGGGTCAGTCTTGATTGGCTCTGCAGTCTTAGATGGAGCTTCTACCTTAATTGTCATGATCTGATCTGGTCATAACGGAGTACTGAGATCATCTACTGGAGTAAATTTGACCATATAAGTACCTTGTGATGTAAGATTGACTTTGACTGTACCAGCACTACCAGCCACAGTATTTACCTTAGTGTAGTCCATATCAGTATCAGCATTCTTAACAGAAACTTCTACCTTGCTTGTGCCTTGTAGTGGAGTCCATGTAAGTGTATATTCACTACCGTTGTGAGTATAAGTGGTGTTTTGGATCTTAACTTCAGCTGCGTCGTGAGTTTCTTCAGTAGTAGTTGTAGCGACATCGCCAGTACTACCTGTACCAGTTGTAGCATCACCTTGAGCAGACAACTGCTTCATCAAAGAATCAAGATCTTCTCCTCCATTTTGAGCAGATACAAAAGAAAAACTTAATACCATCGCAAACATTAGTGCATAAGCAGTATACTTCATGGATAGAATAAAAAAGATAAAAAAGATAATATAACTTTATATACGGATATAGGAGTTTTGATTTATATTGCAAGGCATGTCTGAGTTTTCCACATTAATTCCACATGGTTTTTAGTATTTTTGCTTTTTATATAATTGACTATATACATTATAAATTTATAAAAACACCAATAACGCATCTTAATCAAAAAAAAATCCCAACCGAAGTCGAGATGTGCTACTATTTTGCTTCTTTTTTGATTTGCTCCCAAAGCTTGGTTTCTTCTTTACTGAGTTTCTTAGGAGTTTTGATAGTAAGCTTGACCATAAGATCTCCATGATGAGCAAATACTCCTCCACTCTTGGCAAATCATTTACCTTTAACTCTGAGAATATCAGTCGCTTGGGTGTATTTTGGTACTTTGACAGTAACATTACCATCAGGGTGAGCAACTTCATACTCTGCTCCAAGGACCAAATCATGTACTGCAATATCCAAACTTGTATAGATATCATCACCCTTGCGAGTCCAATATGAACTCGACTGGATATTAATCTGAATAAACAAATCACCATCAGGACCTCCATTGCGTCAGCCATCTCCCATTTGCGTATATTTGATATATTGACCATGTTGGATACCCGCTGGAGCTTTAACATCGATCTTCTTGGTAACTCTCGTGGCTTGACCATTAGCGTCAAACTCGTGCTTAGCATAGTTGATCGGTTTAGTGATACCATGATACGCCTCTTCAAATGTAATCGTGAGTGATAATTGAATATCCTGACCTTTGCGAGGGCGGCGGCTTGCTCATCCGAAGCCTCCTCACATAAACTGCTCAATAATATCCCCCAAATCACCAAATCATTCAAACTGCACATCAGCTCATTGGAACCCTCCTCAGCCAAAGCCTCAGAATCATCCCCCTCCAAATCATCATCAGCCAAATCCTCCGCCTCCTTTGCGGACAGCATCATATTGTTGACGTTTTTGAGCATCTCCGATGACCATGTTTGCTTCGTTGATCTTCTTAAACTCTTCCTCATCACCTCACTTGTCTGGGTGGTGCTTCATCGCTGACTTACGGAAAGCTTTCTTAATCTCCTCGTCAGTAGCAGACTCCTCTACTCCCAGCATCTTATAATAATCTTTCTGTGGATCAAAATCGTACATTGTATCAAAGCTAAAGGCTAAATGCTAAAGGCCAAATGGTCGTAATGTTTTATGAAATTTAAAAACTTTATAACCTTGTAAACTAATTTTCATTTTACAAAAAAAGCACCCAAATGCAAGAGGTGCTATAAAATTAATTCATATGAATCGTAGTATGTGAATTTGATAACATATGGTATAAATTTCTTGCTACCTCATTCATTCAAGCATTACCAATCATATAGTAAAAACTATTGTATTGAGCATCACTAGCTCTTCGAAGTAAGATTTTTGTAATTTTTCATTGATATTTCTTTTGTGCTTTCTCCCAGCCATCATGATCAAATTCTACACCTAAGACAAAATTACTTTCACGTATTTCTCCCACTTGATACAGATAAATAGCTTTTTGGGGAGCAGGATTAAGTATATAATCTAAATTTGAATGCATGGAGTTCATTAGAATTAATTACTATCTACTACGATTATATAAAATTTCATGCGTTGCTTTTTTAATCTGCTGAGGAAGGATAACTTTGAGAGTTGTATCAAAGCTTCGCTCTAGCATACTAGTCAATTCTTGCTGAACTTGGAAATCTCGAAGACTTAAATCAGTCCTACGTGCTAATTTCTTATCCTTGAGATATAGATATTCACTTAGGGCTTCAGTAGCAATTCCATCAAGATAACGAAATGCACCATCTATTTGCTTCCACTGAAATAAACGCTCAAGCTCTTGTCTAGGATCGCATTCCTGATAGGGAGTTAGATCAATCACACGATGTCACTGGTAGATCTCATTGGTACGGCGGGGGTTGGTCTCGAGAGTCTGATGTAAGCCATCAAGTATATGTCTATTGAGATATTTTTTGGACATAAATCATGGTAGACAGCGAGTACGATAACGCTGACCAGTATCATATGTCAGTACTACCTGCAGCGAATCCATTCCTGCCAAATAATTATCATTGGGTCAATAAATCATGTCTCTATTATTATAAGATAATCAGTGGACATATATACATAAGATAGCAGATTGCAAATGTAAATTATAAAAAAATAAAAATTATCCTAGCCTACAACACTAAAAAATCCCTCATCTCACAAGCTACCGCTACCCAAATTTGCACTCATGAAACTATTTCGGTATAATCTGTTATGGTTAAGAAAGATATCATCACTTATGCACCCAATGATCCTCGTGAGGGCGTCACTACACATCTCAGATATGAGTCGGTTTTTGAGGATAAATTAAAAAATAAGCTAATACTTGATGAACTATTATCAGCAACAAATCTAGAATGGGAAGAGAATTATTGGAAAAAGATTATGTGAGCCAATACTGTCAATCATAGCGTAGCACGAACACCGATTGATACAACTGACAAATATACAGACTACATCCAACATTGCCTACGAATTACTGTATTAGGAGATACTAAAACGTCTGATGAGCTTATTAGTGGGTTAATACATGTACCTGTGCATATCGTAGGAATTAATAATACAATACAACAACAAATCTTTCTCAAAATATTAAAACAATATCACAGTATTCTTAAAGCAATATCTCGCAATTATCAAGTTTTCTACGGAGGAGGAGCCGTACGACCTAAGCATCCGAAATACAACAACGATGAAGATGCCGATGAAGATGATGAAGGACAATATATCAAAGGGGAAAAAATGCTTCGCTATTTTGTACAAGCATACCTCAAGACTACTCCTACTAAAATCACCGAACCTAAGTGATTAGGTAACGAACTAGTGTACATCAAAACTCAAGATCAAGAAATATCATCATATTACCCATTATTTCATGGATAAAAAATCCTCTTCGGAGGATTTTTCTTTTCTCTTCTAACAACCACAATCAATATAGTCTTCCTTCTGACTTGTTGCATGTCTAAACTCTACTCATTCAAGACGCTTCGCATAGTATTTGGAGACTGCATCCAAGATGACTGCTTGCTGTGATGGGTCTTTCTCGATCTGAGAGCGCAATGAGGCGTAATCCCATCTATCACTCTTCATGGGTTTTACGAATAGGTCAGATTTCGCCTTTTCCATACATTCTTGACTGCAGAATCACAGGTGTCTGCGGTACTCTGACCCACTACAGATCAGACGAGCATTACATGGTGCATAGCGACAGTTGGCCACATGGTCAGTAGGCTTGCCAGTAAAGTTACACTGCCCTATCGTTGTATGAGTCTTCGCGTCACCCACATAAGTACTCACACGCCCATCAAAGGTATATAAGTTACCCAGCCAGTTACCATCATTATATACGTTGACATACTTGACGATACCTCCCTCAAGTGCATAGAAGTTAGTAAATCACCACATTTGGAGCAGTACTGCAAGCTTCTCACATCTGATACCACCAGTACAGTACATGATGACTTTTTTGCCTCAGAAAGTCGCAGCATACTGGTCTTTGAGCGAGTGCATCTCACGGAAGTTGACCGTACCAGACGGTACTGCATATTTGAAGTGACCAAGGAGATACTCATAGTTGTTACGCATATCGAGCACGATAAAATCATCCGGATTACCATGATCAAGTAATTCTTTAAACTCTTCGATCGAGATATCCTGGCGATATTGTTCGACTTGTGCAGCAGTCACAGGATAGTCGAGTGCTACGATCTCACGGCGATATCTCACGATAATTTTGTCAAAATAATATTCACTGACTTTCGTCGATTTAATATCAAGGTCTGGAATATTATTATAGATACTCTTGGATGCAAGATAAAGCTTGATCGCTGCGACCTGTCCATCATTACCTGTCATAGTTGCAGAGATACCCTCCTCTCCGATATATACACGCCCCAACACTCCGATCCCCTCGAGGAACGACTTCATCTCATGGACCTCTCTCATCGAATCACTAATATCCACAAACCTATAAAACGTGAGGAGAGTCAGGTGATTCTTTTTCATATTATAATTGAGAAAGCTAAAAAACTACCTTAGTTATAGTTAAATCAGCTTTATTTTCAATTAGCGATTTTTTTATAATCATCCTTAAGGGATTCAATAATATCGTATCATATTTCGAGTATTCTTGATTAGATCAATATATAGACTCGATTTTTTTAATTGGTAAGCGCTTATTCAATACTAAAATTTCTTATTTAAGATTCTTCAAATCTTAAAGTGATAATTGCTTACGTTCTTCTTCTATTATATCGTTATTTTGGAGCAATCATTTTCGAAAGGTTACTTGTAAACTCAGTAGTAATAAATATTTTAAAGTATCTATCAAAATAAGGCAACACATCGTTAAATAACTCATTCGTATTTATATAGTATTTACTTTTGAGTAAAATAGCCGCAATATCTATGATTCAATACTTTTTTCATTGGACCATAGTAAGAGCGCTTTCACAGATTTTACTAATAAATTCGTGAGTTTTCTTATACTCTTCTTTTCAAAACTCTACAGACAATCATGATATTTTTGACTGAACCCATCATACAGCATAATATGCAATAGTCTTTGGATATTCCATCATCATTCCTAGATCTGACATTAGCTCATGTATTTCTTGCTGCTCTAGTGATAAATCATTATAATTTCATACTCTCATGTTAAGGTAACGATGTACCAGCTCATTAATTAGGACGGATCATTCGCTAAAATTATGATAATGTTCCAAATTAATAGCTTTATTATAAACTATACAGTCATACTGCGTGCGTCATGCAGATTTAAAATGAGGATCATTTATCTCAAAATAATGAGTAATATTATTTTTCATACCATCCAATACACTATTATTGATTTTTAGGTCTCGCTGTTTTCTGATACATGGGATAAAAAAATGATCATATCATCACTCATTATACGTTTGATTAATAAAATATCACTGCTCCATCAAAAAATAAAACATTGTCTCATGCCATATTTTTTGCCCCTTTCACTTCACGTGGGATACAAAATTATCACTATATTCTTTAAATTCTTTATAGCTCAGAAGATCTTGATATAAAACTCACAATATTTGATCAGAAGAAAGCATACGTATCTTATTGAGATCTTTTTTTCGTTTAGCTATAAAATGATCAATATCAAATTTTGTCTTCTCAAGCTGCTCTTTGAAACTACTAAATGAGTGAACACTGTTATATTTTTCATGTGGATACCCAAAACTATCAAGAGGCATTCTGTACGTATTTTATACCAATAAAAAAAGTATACCTTAATTTTACCTATAAGCTATTATTTTGTCAATACTTGAACTATTACTCTATTTTCATATCATTTGAATTCTTTTTACTTTTATACTTATAACAATAATGTTTACTTGGATCAAAAGAATCTGACTCCTTGCGCTTTCGAGCATAGCTATCATGGTTACACTAACCATCTTGCTCAATCTGATCCAGTATTTCTTCAATATCAATCTGCAAGGTAGTGGATACCAATGACTTGCGATTATGTCACTTGTATTTTGATTTGGTAGTGCGATCATCGGATTATGGACATCACGCTGGATAGCAAAGCGTAGCTACAACATCCAACTCATTGATCAAACTGAACATGACTCAAAACTCTCACTCGTCTACCAAACAGTCAGACGTATTGCTGATCAACAAGGTATCGATATACCACAGGTAGGATATTATACATCTGCTGATGCCAACGCTTTTGCTACTGGTGCCAGCAAAAACAGTGCTCTTGTTGCAGTCAGTACCTGACTGCTCCGTCAGATGGATGATGATGCGATTACTGGTGTAATCTGACACGAGATGGCTCATATCCTCAATGGTGACATGGTGACTACCACACTCCTCCAATGAATTCTCAATACGCTTGTCATCTTCCTCGCCAGAATTCTCGCTGGTATAATTTCTGGCGCTATGAGTGATGATGATGAATGAGGTATTGCGAGCACAGGAAGCTACTATCTGATCAGCAATCTGTTGGATATAGTATTCTGACTTGGTGTGACCTTGATCTTGATGTGACATAGTAGAGTCAGAGAGTTTGCTGCTGATGCTGGTAGCGTACAGTTTCTCGGATCCAAAGAACCCATGCTCAAGTGACTCAAATCACTACAAAAACTCTATAATCCCAACTCAATACAAAACGATTCACTTAGTACTCTCAAGATTTCATGATGAATCTCAGGATTATTTGCATCACATCCACCACTCGAAGAGAGAATTGCTGCACTAGATAAAATCTCTTGATATTAAGCTCACAATCTGTAGATCTGAAATTAGTAGTCAGATTCCCCAATATACACATGGAATTACTTATATTTCTATTAGGATTAGGAGTCGGAGCAGCCATCGGATATGGTGTGTTCTATTTTCGTTATGAAGATACGAAGTCTGTAGACTGACTGAGAGGTAATCTTGGTCAGACCATGGATGAAAACCTACGTCTCTCATCCGAAACCAAAGAGCTTACCGAGCAAAACCTAATTTTGAAGGAAAAAGTCACTGAGCTCCTCATGAAAAACAGTGATCTCAATAATATTGTATGAGAACTCAATAGATACTATTATTATCTCAAAGAATGATATACCAAAGCCACAGAACTCGTCAATATGCTCAAGTGAGTCGATCCTGTCATGGAAGATAAAATCAAGAAAATAGTCTCACAGATTGAATCTCCCTCTTCTGGCTCATCTTCATCGTGACACAACTCTAGCTCATCTAAAAGCATCCCCATCTCTAACAAACCAGTATGAATGCCAGATCTTAAGAAGAAGTGGTAAAACAACCTTTCAGATTTTATAAGCCTCATTAGCTTTCTACTCCTATGGATATACCTTTATTTCTCATACCTCTCATTGTCGGTAGTATCATTCAGATCTTCAAGGTTGTGATTGATTTTAGTATCGAGAAAAGTGTCAGTATTGACTCTTTGTGGAGAGCTGGCTGATTCCCATCGGTACATAGTGGTATCTCCAGTAGTATCTGTGTAGTCATTGGTATTAGTACAGGACGATGAGGACCGCTGTTTGCATTAGCATTTGGGATGTCATTCTTATTTTGGTATGATGCAATGAACGTCAGATATCAAGCTGGTATGCATGCCAAGTATCTCAATGATATCAGACTCGAAATGCAAGATCTCCTCAAAATTGGTCAGAATTTCCAATTCCTCAAAGAAAGACTAGGGCATACTTTTGTAGAAGTTGTCTGATGAATATTCATAGGCTGACTTCTCACCTTTGTAGTAATGTGGTTGGTAGATCCAATTTTTCATCCTAGCGCCGAATTATTTACTCTTCGAGGCAAAATCATCAATCCATAGACATTTACTCACCCTACTCGCCACTCATGCTCGCCCTATTCAAATCCCTATTCACCAATAATACTAGTGAACTCAATACCATTATCTGGACTATCATTGGCATTATCTGGATCTATTGTGTATTATGGACCGCCAGAGACATCTACGCAAGAAGCGATAACTCATTATTTCAGCTATTTTGTGTACTGCTTGTCCTTGTGGCAAGTCCACTAATCGGTTTACCACTATACCTACTCCTCAGACCACTTTCTCGCAAAGAAGATACTATTGGATGGCAAATGATGATGGAGCTCGAGTCTGTAGCATGTAGCAGCTGTATGAGACCAAATCTGACTGGCTATGACCATTGTGTCTTTTGTGGTAGTGCACTCAAGATCGTATGTAAAAACTGTAAAGAGATGTACCCACATACTCACCAATACTGTTTCAAATGTGGTGCACCAAATCTAACATGGAAAGAATAATCACATAAAAGCAGAATAAGACTTGACTTTGATAGTCGACATGAGTACTACTACGGTAGTATTTTTTATTATTCACATCATGGTAGCAACTATCGAAAAACTCAAAAAAGAGCAATGATTCAATCCAGCAGAAGAACTAGATGATCTTGCTCATGAAAATATCGTCAATCATCTTGACTATACTGAGGAAGTAGTAGATAATACTCTTGTTTTTGAAGAGGAAACTTCTGATTATCTTGCCCAAAGCTACGAATCAATACATGCGATAACTTCATAACATTTTCACCAATTTTAAACGATAGTGAATACACGGCCTCGGAGTCCCTTAAGGAAGGAGTACTGGCATCTTAGATTTCTAGCCTTATTGTCATGTCTAAAGTTACAGAACACACCAAGCTTAGTACTCTACTTGATGTAGTAATCGACCACTATATCACTAAAGGTGACCCCATCGGGTCTAAATTTCTCCATACGATAGAGTGAGTAGAATACGCCCCATCCACACTACGTAAATACCTCAACCAACTTGAACAAGAGTGACTCGTCTACCAAGCATACAACTCCAGTGGTCGTATCCCTACTATTGACGGAATGAAAGCATACGTAACTAGTATGATCGAAACTTCACAGCTTCCCGTCTCTGTCACCACATATGACTTTGAGGTCAATACTACGAGGACTGGTCTTAGGTACTTGGTTGAGACACTGAGTACTTATGTTGACGGGGTTGTTACTTGATTTATTCGTAATGATGAATACTATTTTCTTGGTATCAATAAGTTGTTAAAATGAGAGATGCTGACTGAATGAGAGCTAGTCAAATATATCATTGAGTTTATCGAAAGTCAGCGTGTCATCTCGGTCATCTCAAGCCAACTCATGAAAAATAGTCAGATCTATCATACCTTTGTCCAAGAAGACGACAAAGTCATCTCTATCATGTATACGAAAATTGTAGTCAATGATTATGAAGCAATCCTATCAATCATTGGACCCATGCGTAGCAATTACAAACAAAATCTCGATGTGCTACAACAATTTGTAGACTCTTACAAATGAAGAGTAAATAAAAAATAAAAAATCCCCATCTTAAATGTAAATAAACACCCATCACCACTATTAAAGCAGCTGGGTTACAACTATAAATTTTTTAGTTTCTACTATAGAATATATAAAAATAAGTCAATATTATATCATAATTTAAAAAATATAAACATCTGAAATCTCGCTAAACAAAAGGGATGTCAGATTTTTTTACACTTTTTTTACACTTTTTTTACACTTTTTTATAAAAAAGATTTGCATTTTCCTCAAGATACACTTATAATCATATTGTAATTTTATTTATTACTTATTCTACACCAATGACAAAAACAAACACAAAGGCGTTTACACTGATCGAGCTTTTGATCGTAATCGTTATTATCGGTATCTTGGCTGTTGCTTTGATCCCAAG
>JAYVGP010000018.1:0-12269 GCA_043772005.1 bacterium | reverse complement strand
TGGTTCCATCTCATCGAGGAGAGCGTAGTTCTCTCGGATTGCTCTGTCCATCTTTTCCTGTGTCTGACGAGTTACCGTATAGACGTTATTACTCTGTGCCTTTGGTACATCCTCTGATCCGATATTTGGTGATCGCATATTTAGTAGAGTTTAGAAAGAATTTCTTGAACCTGACTGGTGCTGGCAACTTTAATCTTTTCAACGAGTTCTTGTCCGATGTTTATGTGCTTCGGATTTTCTGCTATTCCATTTCATATGGCAAGCTCTTGTCGTCCATATAGTACGGAGCGTGTGCCATCAGTATGCTTTATAAGGGTAACGATCATAGTATTTTAGACATAGGCTTTCTTCCCTGGTGTGCTTTTTGGTTTTGGCGTTACTGGGAACGTGAGAGACTTCTTTTTTTTCGGATTGGTGAGTGTTTTAGTTGGCATTATTTTGTAGTGTTACAGGTTGCAGAGGAGAGGATTTCGTAGGATTGTTCGATCTTGTCTTGTACGCCATATGGCAGGCTACAAGTTTTTATATGTACCTCGCTATATATTTTATTTACCGTGTTATTGACGTTATACATAAATACTCATACGATAAATATGAGTATAATAATAGTTCACACGAGAAGATCTGTTTTTGTGCTCATAATTCCATTATATAGAATACATATTTTATGCAAGAGAATATTTTATTTATTCAATACTTTGTCAACTAAGAATTTTGCACCCTCTTTCTCAATAATATCGAGTATCTTCATTGTTCCCCATCCACCTATTGCAATAAATCACGATGGTATTCCAAAATCTGAGAGAATATAGCCTACCCATCCTGCAAGTATAAGCTTTATAACCGTTTTGGTAAACTCTATTTTTTTTCCGTTTATGTAGTCATAGAGGGTGTGCATAAACATTGATAGTGAAGATATGAGTATTCATTCCACGTTTTTTCACATAAATTCGGTTACTGATTCAAGCGTGATCATCGTTTATTTGTTATAAAATACTTTTCCGTATTTGTTGAGTGTATAAAATGTTGCGAGAGCGACGGCAAATCGTTTTCATTTTCACCAATTCGTCAGATAGTAGAGCTTTCTTGAAAACTTGTAGTTTGACCAGTAAAAACCGAGTCTAAGTGCATACTGGATATCGTGCTCGATTCAGATAGCTCGAAGATCTGATAGAAACGACTCAGCGTGCTCTAAGTTATAGCCTGGGATCAATTCTATGAGCGATACGAGCGTCTTCTCAATGTTTTGTCACTCTCACCCGATACCGTTGATGAAACCAGCGAGACGAAGAAATTCTTTTTGCTCATCCGAGATATTGTATTCGAGAATGGATTGGATAGTTCTCATTATGCGAAGAATTGAAAGAATCAGGAATTATTGGCAAGTACAGACGGAGCGAAAGAAACCATTATTCCACTCCAATTTGTAGTTCCAGCTTGGCTAGATGCTAACGTATTACTTCAAATTGTAACAGATCAGTTGCTGTCCCCCGATGCGTGTCAGTTTATGCTATTAACGCGCAATGTAGTTCATCATCAAGCATTTTGTGTGCTTCATCAGGCATTACAGAAGAATAATCAATGAGTCCAAGCTCCAGAAGTAAGAGTGGTCAGTGTTGTTGTTATTCATGTACTGTTTACGTTATTTGATGAAATAACTTCTGGTTGTCAGGTTTGAGAAACCCCATTATATGAAGTGGCAGATCCAGATATAGCAATAGAGGCACTCGCAGATATCACTACATTATTTGTACCTGTTGATGGGTTTATAAGATAGTAAGTATAGATATAACGAGTTCAAGCCGCTCCATTAACAGTTGCAGATGCTCGTGTCATAGATACTCATCAATAAGTTACTCCCGTTATATTATCAGCTAATACAGCGCCAAAGAAATCTACAAATAAGATTCTATTCGTTCAGGAACAAGTGTGTGAAAATGTGAGTGATGTAACAGGATTTCAAATTCATCAATCTGTTGTACTATCAAAAGCAATTGCCATATTATTCTGTAAGTGAAAGAGCTAAATTACGGAGACTTGTTGTCATTGCGATGACCTCTGCCTTTTCCTCATTTGTATACTCTGGATTATCTTGTACTGTGATGATCCAGGTTTTAATAGACTCAAAGGAGTTCTTTGCAGATTGCATACTCGAAGTAGCAGAGTCTGCCCAAGACTTGAGCTGGATGAAAGAGAGTTGTTTATCTGTTTGTGTGAATACTGACATATTGAAAAAAGTTAATATTAGGCGACTGCAATACAATCCCAGACTGTATTCGCATTGTTTCGTTGGAAACCAATACGAAGCATAGTAGAGATAACTGTAGTTGTAGGGAGAGCGACTGTAGTTGAAGCAAACGATGCACCGAATGTCAGAGCACGAGCTGTACCATTATCTGTAATCTGTATTATCATCATATCTCCTGCGAGTGGAGTTCCTGTGAGATTCGTCGTGAAACTTGTTATTGCCTGAGCAAGCCCAGTTATTTGGAAAATATCTCAATTATTTGTATTTATTACTGGAGTCGCAGATTGCGTAGTTACTAATACTCTTTTTCCTTGTCAATTTGCATTCATATTAGTCTCTGTATATGCCCAGTTTCCTGCTGTTGTAGGAGTTGCGACAAGTGCTCTAAATATAGCTCTCTGATTTAATCCAAGAGTTGTTATTGTATTTCATGCTGAAGATTGTATTGTAATTAATCCAGTAGATAAATTACATATTGTATATGTTTGTCATATTAAAACAGAAGTTGTAGGAAGTAGAACTGTTTGTGTTAAAGATCCAGTAAAAGATTGTACTATGCCACTTGCAATAGTTAGAGTAGTAGTTCCTCCTGATGTTGCTGTTGTTGTGAATCCATTTATAGTAGCACCCTCAACTGCTATCACGCCTGCTGATACACGAGATATAGTAGTATCTGATGCATTCCCGAGTTCTATATTTCCTGTAGTTGTTACAGTGGCAAGTGTGACACTTGGTGTACCAGTGATTGCGGTAGCGACTGTATTATCACCTGTATTCGTACCACTATTGACACCTGTGATATCAGTAGTGAAGGCTAGTGTACCATCTGCATCTCTGAGGGTATAAGTTCTAGCGACTGTTGCAGCACTAGAAAAGAACGAAGTAATGGTATTCGCTATATTTCTGAGTCCAAAGGTACCATTGAGAAATGTTTTTAGTCCTGTTACTGTTTGAGTAGATGCGAGGAGCATATCACCTGTTCCAGTACCATTTGCACCAGCAGGTCACGTTGCACCAGTAGCCCCTGTAGGTCATACAAAGGCTGTGGCAGGAGTTTGTTTGAGCTTGCTAGCATCTTGTGAGTCAATTAGTATTACTCTATCAGCTGGGACGATAGTGTTTTTAGTGGTCACATCTTGGAAACGAGTATCTGCTGGCATATTTTTTAAGTTAAACGATTAGAGGTCTACTTGTATAGATTGTGGGAGCGACAACGAATGTACCAGTATTGAATACGATCCGACTGTTGTTCTCATCAGTCATTATACTAAAGAGCTCATTGAGTCAGTATCATAGATCACTTTGGAGCATTGTTCTCCCTGTGAATGTCGTTGATACTTGGCTTCTCCCTGTTAATATAGTCATAATATTATTATATGAGAATTAGTATCATAATCAATTATTTCTTTTTTTTATTTAGTGTATTTTTTTATCTGTCATAGTGTTTATTTTTTTATAATAGTCCGATCCATTCAAGTATCAGGACTATTAGAAAGAACCCCAGCACGTATCAAAGGATTGCGAACATTTTTTGAAAGGTTAATGATATTTCCACCTGCTACTTTATATCATTTTGATTTTAAGTATTTACCTAGAGTATCCATTCATTTTGGTCATACATACTCTACTCAATTACCAAGTTTGTATATATATTTACCTCATACGGTCTTAACAGGAGTAGCGACTTTATCATATATAGTAGACCAGAATGTACCGAATCATCCTTTTAATCCACCCTCTGTAATTCATTTTACTCAAATATCTTTAAGTTGTGAAAGGTTTGCATAGTCTCAATATAGTTCTTTTGCATTCTTTATTCCTACTTTTCCGAGATCATCTCTCACTTGTTCCCGAAATATGTTAGCAAGTGTGTTTTTAGCTTGTGTGTACCCTTGTGCTACTTCTTTTCATTTCCATATCTTAGACGGAGTGAACTCATCAAGCATTGATTTTTCTGCCTGTATATCACCAGTAGTAAATACTTTTTTACCAGTAGCTAAATAGTCTTCTTTTAATGCCTGAAGTCACTCCATTAACTCTTGTTTTCGGAGTACAGATTTCTCTCATTCTATCACCTTTTCTGCTCTTGTAAACATATCATCTATACTATGTTGAGCTTTAGATTTCTGAATAGCTGGTCAGACTGTATCTCTCCATAGTTTTGTTGATTCTGCTTTTCACTGTACGCCTATTCACTTTTCTGTACCTGTAATACCATATTTCAATGAAGTATCAGCACGAGTTATAGGAGTCTTTCAGGTAAGAGCATCTATTTTCTTTGCCTTTGTCACAGGGGATAGTTTGCTAGACTCAATTTTCTTGATTTTAGCTTTATTACTGAGTGTTATACCCTCGGCATTTATTATTTGTTCAGCCTCTTGTACATTAGGCTTTATTGCCGTTTTATATAGTGCTTTCCCTGATTTTTTTACAAGATCTGCTCATTTTGATAGTACCTTCCCTGCTACTGGTATAGCCGCTCATACTGTTGCTCATACTGTTGCTCATACTGCTGCTCACTTCCCTATATCCATCATACTTGCATCGCTTCCATTTTGTAAAATAGGGTTTGCTCATCCATAAATACCTCATATTTTAGCTCATTGTAAAATTGCTTTTCCTATTGTAGGAGCTGATGCAATTCATCCAATAGGTGCTACTGCCATAGCAACATCAGGGAGATATGTGCCTGCCTTAAATGCGGTACTATCACTGAATTCAGAAGATTGTGTCACCTGTTCCATTGCTTTCACATCCTCTCAAAATCCTGCCCGTCATCCAGTTGCAAAGTCTAATATATTCCCACCATACTTTGCTATAGTTTCCAGATTACCTGCTGCAAAAGCAAGGGTATTGTATGCGCCCTTTTGTAGTAAATTACCTTTTTCATATTTCTTTTGGAAATCTTCTCAGGCTTTAGCCTTTTTTTGTTCTTTTGATTGTTTCAATAGTTCTGATGCTTCGTAAGAAGTCAGTCCATCATTTGCCATCTGTCTGAGTGCCGCTACTTCTACTGGATTAAGATCAATATTAGGATAGAGTTTTTTTCTATGTTCTTTTACTATATTTTGTGCCTCATCTTCTGATAATCCATCAGAAATCATTTGATTCATTGTAGATTTCTCATTTGCAAATAATGTCATTGATTTTTTCTGCTGTATAGGAGCTGTAGGAGTTGCTTGTATTGGTTGTTGAGTAGGTATAGTAGGAGATGTATAATTCATTGTCCTAGGAGCTTGTGACGTAGCAAAAGAAGGCACTTGTGGCTGTCCCTGTTTTGTTAGTTGATCGAAAATGTTTGAGAAAAGATACATATTAGAATTGGTAAGTTTTTCAATTGGAAGCCTGTATTTCTCATCAAGCTGTAGTTTGAGATGTATTTGATTGTGCACCACCTCATCCTATTGATTGCAAGAGATTATCTATTTTTGTCTCGTACTGCTTGACTGTCCCTCCAAATCCTGATACATCACGACCTGCTGATCCATCTATTTGCAATTGTCATTTGAATCAGTTTAACATTGTCTTGAGTGTCATTGCAAGTACGAGTTTGTTTGTGTCCTCTGTACTCTTTATATTTGGGAGTGTCTTGGCATAGTTCTGAATATCTGCATCCGTCAGAACTCCTACTTCCCCATATACACCTCGTGCAATATTTGGTACTACGGAGTTGATTTGTGCGACAAGAGCTTGTGCATTAGAATCATATGGATTGTATGATCTGAGCGTACCGAGTATTGGTCAAGTTGTCTCTTTATTGATTGCTTTTGATAGATCTGCAATTTGTGATAATCCTTGTGAGAATTTACCAAGAGATTTTAGTCTTTCTTCTCCCATATCTTTGCCACCTTGAGAGTATTTCATTACATCGAATATACTAGCATTCTCATCATTCATAACAGTTTGTTTTGTAGTCTGAAATGATTGGAAATTAGGATCTGATTGTAGTTTCTTTTTATCTGTAGGAGTAGCACTATTGAAATAGTCTATGCTTGATGGCGTCAAAGGTCATTGTCATTTCAATCCCTTCAAGAAAATTACTTGATCCGCATTTGAGAGGAGTTTTCCACCTGACTTTATCTCTACATCGAGATGAGCTCCACGACCTGCTTTGAGTTGTTCTGCTGTGAGGACTTCCCCATTGGCTCCCCTGACATTACCAGTATTTCCACGAGTTCCGACTATATCTCAAAATCCGAGTATATCCCCTTGCTTGACTCCGATATTTTGGAGGTGCGAATACCTGATCTCATTTCCACTCTCATCTTGCATTACCACTGTATTTCCCCAAGGTTTAGACCCCTTTCATCCTATAAATATAGATCCTACTTGTTCTCCTGCTGTACCTACTGATTTCACTGTCCAATTTCCACCTGCTGGTAATGGATCACCCATAGCCCCTGCAAGATCATATCCCCTATTTCCTTCATAAGTCCCTACATTCTTTCCGAGAACATCAAAGAGTGATTTTCCAGGCGGTATAGTCGTACTTCCTGTTTCTCCATATGGTGTGATCGTTTGATTGCCAGAGTTTACCCATCCGTATTTATCCGATCCATCGGCATTTTTTCCTATTACTTTGAATTCTGGTTTTGTTGCCTCTGCACTTTTCTTCGCACTGATATTCGTCTTTGTGAGAGTTCCATCGGCATTTTGGCGATATACATTGTCCCCAATAGTCTGATATGATATTCCTTCACCTGCTTTTTTCGCAAGGATCTGCTGATACTGTGTTTTACTCATAAACTGAGCTCGAAGACCTGAAATATACTCAGGTAGTGTCTTACCACTTTTCTTGAACTCTGCAATCTTGCTGGCGGTATTTCATTGTGCGACAATACCGAGTTTCGCAAACTCATCCATAGTCGATTGGATCTGAGTAGCTGGATCATTCAACGCCTGTTCAGCCTGCTGTTTCGCCTGTGCTGTCTTGTATTTATCCGTGATAAATGGCATCATAGCAGCGTTCTGAGCTTGCTTCTGTGTCTGTTGTGTCTGGAATACGGTGGTATTCTGCGTTATGAGGTTATTTGCCTTATTAGCGTATGTGGTGTAGGTTCTCTCCAGTGATGCTCGCTGATTATTGAGTACATCTCTCCGACTCGCTTTTTCCATAGCAATACGAGATACTGTAGCACCACTTCCTGCAAGTTCTTTTTCTACATCTCGGTCGATCTGAGCGAGAGAATCATCGATCTTGTTGATATCGAGTTCGATACTTCTTGCCTTATCCTCTGAGGCTTTTACATCAGGCGTATATATAATGGCTCTGATTTCCTCAGGAGTCTGTATTTTATACATTGATTTGATAAAATCACCGAAGTTATCGTTAAAATCACTCGCAAAGGTATTTTCGAGGTTGTTTGTCTTTACTTGTGATCCATCGGGATTATTCGTATATGTCCAAATATTTGTTTTGTCTCCGTTTACCTTTCGGAGATTCATTGCATCTTGTACGAGTTTTGGATTGATCGCCTTGAGATCCTCAAATGCTTGTGATCCCTCTATGAGTTTGGCATTTCGCATCTCACTCGATACTTGTGTTGCGGTCATCCCTGAGTACATATTCGCCTTGGTGTATCGATTTTGCGCGATCTTATAGGCTGGAGTGAGCTTTGTCTGCTCGGGTACTTCCTGCTGATTCAAAATAGCCGAGTACATACTGGATATAGTCGGTTGCTTTGAGTTGTAGAACGAGTCGAGTGTGGCTTTTTCCTCTGGATTCTTTGTCTGGTAGTTATATGCTTGGTCGAATGCGGTTCTGTCATTAAAAAGAGATGGATTCGCATTGTATCCAGTAGCAAGATTCGTTTCGATCTCCTTTTGGCGGTTTACAATAGGCTCGACTTTAGATGGAGCCTTTGGCGTTACTGGTTTTTGTGCAATTGGATCGGTTGGAGCTACATTCTGTGTTATTTGCCCTGTAGTTGCTTCGAGAGGCTTAGAAAGTCCAGTCGTTGGATCTACTGGAGCCTGTACGATTGGAGCTGGAGCGACTGGTGCAACAGGAGCTGGATTAGCAACAGGAGCAATCGGATTTGCTTGTCTACTTGCTATGTTATCTGCTCGCTGTTGCTGATTTACAGAGAGAGCTGGAGCTACAGGAGTAGGAGTAGATGGAACAGCAGGAGCACCCATCAGAGCCTGTCTTGCCTCTACATTCGTTGCATTAGGTCACATAGACTGCCTTTTTGCGATAATCTCGGAGAGTGTTGCCATAGGTTTAGATTAGAGTTTTTATTTTATTGATCATTTCAGATTTGTTTTTCTCAGATATTTCTATCTTTTCATCTTCGATTGCTTGTATGATCTCGTCAGCATCTTTCATTATATTTATTTTTTCACTCTCTTTTTCCTCTATGATTTTCCCATTCTCTTTTTCCATCTCACTATAGGCTGATTCCATATCATCTATCATCTTTTTGTGATTCTTTTCCATTTCTGCCTTTTCTTTTTCGTCTTCTCCCTTGAGATACTTCGCTAGTTTTGTATTTTGAGCCTTTATGACTCCGATTCCAGCGATGATGTCACTAGTGTCTGTCTCATCCTGTTCTATACTCTCTATAGTACGGATAGTCCCGCTTTTTGCAAGTTCTATATGAGAATTTGTCTCATTATTTTCTTTGACAATGAGTTCACGAGTTTTCTCGTGTTCGTCTTCTATTTTCTTATCCATCTTGCGTCCAAGATTACCGATAGAGGTTTGTATAGCCTGAGAGGAAAACCCACCTCATCAGCCACTTGAGGCAATATCTGAGAGATTTTTATCCATATATGCAGTACGAGGATCTACGAATCCTGTAGTTACATATGCAGTCGTTGTATTTGGATTCATTACATACGAATAGGGCTTTGTGGCGTCCATTGTCGCAAATGTATAGTCGTATTCACCAAGACCTATTTCAGTCATAGCTTGATTATTCACGACTACTGTATTTGTTGCTTTATCTCGTATGGTAATGGTAGCAGAAAGACCTGTCAGTGGTGTGCCTGGTCAGGTGGTCGTATTATACCATATAGATGTGAAGAGTTTGTCGATTTGAGCCATTATATAGTAGTTATAGAAAGCATCTGAGAGACTGATGCGTGGACTTCCGAAGGCATTTTAGCAAGTGCATCCGATATTTGGGATTGCTTCATATTGATGAATACATTGGCAATAGCTGGAGTGACGACATTTTTAATTGCCTCGTTCATAAAATCCTCCTTAGATATTACAATTCTATCAGAGTATCCGAGTTGTATGAGAATTCCATCGAGCATTGCGTCTGGGATCGCATAGGAAATTGTTGTTTGCATAAAAGTAATTATTAGTATTCATAGCCTGTAACTGATACGAACATATATCCGACTGCGGTAGCAGTTGCAGCGGCAAATCCTTGTACAGATATTCCTATGCCCGTAGCAGCAGCGAACTCCCAAGCCTCATTGAGCGTTGCCTCTTCTACTCCTATACTATTTACTGTTGTTGGACCTCCTGAGCCGACAGCAATAGTTGCCGCTATAGGACTTGTTATAGCTACGACTCCTGCGGTATTATACCTCAGGCGGACTACGCCATATCCTGATGTTGCAGTTGCTACATAGGTAGCGGCGAGTCGGGTGATGCGGAGGGTTTTTCATGTAGTGACAACCGCGGGCGTTGTAGTTGCCGTTACCGTTGCTCCTGACTTCGTTCCTGTGAGAGACTGGAGAGAATCTGTAGCGGTGGAGAGAACTGGAATTACCGTATAGAAATGGATTTGATTTCTGCCTCCATCCTTGATGTCTTGAGTTGTTACTCCAGTGGTACCTTGAGTACCCTTTGTAATGACTGGTAGATTAACTGTTCCGATTACCTTTGTTGTTTCAGCGGTGAGGGCTACAAGGTTGGTGGTTCATGGAGTAGTCTGGTCGATACCGACTTTTCCTACTATGGCACTACCTGCTGGTAATGCGGTTGATATAGTCACCGCTCCTGTATTGACTGCTGTCACTTTTGTATTGAGTGCTGAGAGAGTGGTTTCTGTACTTGCTCCTGTAGGAAGTGGAAGGGCTGTAGCTGATACAGGTTGTGTCGCCTGAAAAAATGTGCCAGTTACTGCTTGTGCTGCAAGAAAGTTCGGTGTTGGTGATGTAGGATGGAGTGCAACTACCAGTGGTGAGTCGCCTGCTACTGCTCCTGTACTAGCCCCTTTTATAGTAGCAGTATTTGTGCCATCAGTTATCTTAGAGGGCAGTATTTGATTTACGAATACACCACCTGTTCCGGCACTCCCTCGCATCGAGACACTGGCAGAGCCTGATGTAAAAGCGGTCATATTCACTCGGATCTGAAAGAGTCCTGCTGGACTGAGGCGATAGAGTCCGTTGACTGTTGTTGTTGGCTGTGGAGATGAAGTAGATGCAGCAACCGCATTGATTGAGTTCCAAGTCGTACCATCGACTGATCCTTCAAAGGTGATAGTTCCTACCCAAGTTCCTGTTATAGAGGCAGAGCCTGCGGATTTTCCTCACATAGTCAGGACGACTGTTTGGGCGGCTGCTGCGAGTGTTCCTGTAGAGGTATTATCTGCATCACTTGCGATCGATACAGGGAGGGCTGTAGCCCTTATTTGAGTATCCGTGATACCCCCTGTTGCGACTGTTCCAGATATAGGTACTGGCGTAGCCCTCAGTTGAGTATCGGTCAATCATCCAGTAACTGCTACAGAACCTGTTATAGTTGTAGATGCTAGAGTAACTGGTACTGCTGATTGATTGGAGGCAATAACTACAGGAACAGAGCTTGCCATTACAGCTTGACCATTGGGATTGTTTGGAAAATATGTCATAGATAGTGAGATTAAATAATATTCCAGTTAGCACCGTCCGAGATCAGTTCCAGAGACGTGTATTGGACACTGAGAGTCGCTGAAGTACTCCCGTCTATAGTTTGTGAGAGTGTTGTCGCTATCGTAGTCGTTCCTCATACATTTTTTATAGTATATCTATTGGTATTTCCGACGGCAGTGGGAAGAGTGAATGTGAGAGTTACGGTACAGAGATACACATAATCCGTACTCGCAGTAGCTCCACCTGTTGTAGCAATAGCGATAGAGGATACGGAGCGAGTGATTCCAGCTGATCCCCCTGCTGGCATAGCCCAAGTTCCATCTCCTCTGAGAAATTGGAGTTGGTTTACAATATTAGGAGTTGGCACGAGTCCTTTCGTTCCATTGGCTATACCTGAGGCTCCGACCATCGCATCGAGCATCGCTGTGGTCTGAGTCGTAGTGAGGTCGAGAGCATTGGCGGTAGCTCCTGTATTATTTCCTTTGATCGTATTTGTTGCCATCTGAGCCGACTTTGCATTGGTGACGACATTTGGGTCGATAGTCCAAGTTGCACCAGTTCCTGTGACGGTGATATCTCACTTATCTCCGTCTGTGACTCCACCACCTGCTGGTGTGGGAATATTGAGAGTTGATCCTATGAGTGTCGCGGCACCACTTCCAGTAGTCGTGAGAACAAGTTCTTTTTTTATACTCCAAGAGGTAGCAAGATCTGAGTTTACGACTGATGTAAAGAGTGCTGAGGCACCTGATGGGATAGCAATCAGAAATACCGCAGTTGCCGTCTGAACTGTGATAATACCTGTAGATTGATTGACTATCTCATATTCGGTTCATTGGTATATACCCCCTCATCCAGGGAGGGTCACCGTTTGATTGAGCGTTCCTGTAAACAGTTGTTTTCCAAAAGAACTTCCGCTGAGTGCAGTAGTTCATCCTGCGGTAGCAGTTGCCCCTGATACCGTAATATTATTATTACTCATTGAGTATCCTGACGCTTGTCTGAGTACGAGGGTATTTCAAGCGTTCGATGATGATACCCCTGTTCCTGTAGGAATACCATTGATTACTGGCGTAGTAAGGGTTTTGTTCGTAAGTGTTTCAGTT
This sequence comes from bacterium, assembly GCA_043772005.1. Lineage (GTDB taxonomy): Bacteria > Patescibacteriota > Gracilibacteria > Absconditabacterales > Absconditicoccaceae > JAYSSF01. The sequence goes on along the minus strand of JAYVGP010000018.1, from coordinate 101 downwards.
CCTGCTAGAGTTGCAAAATCGTTATCCGTAAGTGCAGTATTGAATTGTGCAGTAGTTCCAGTGATTCCGACTATGGTTATCTGATCCCCTGTATTCGTTCC
>JAYVGP010000017.1:0-2514 GCA_043772005.1 bacterium | reverse complement strand
GAAATGAGAATTCTATACACCAAAAAGTATCGTCAAACTCATTGCTGAGATGATAGAGCCATACAAAGGGAAGATCTATGATCCTGCCTGTGGTTCTGGTGGTATGTTCGTCCAGTCGATGAAGTTCATCGAGAGCCATCATGGGAACAAAAAAGAAATCGCCATCTATGGACAAGAGTATGTAGGAACAACTTACAAGCTTGCTAAGATGAACCTGGCAATCCGAGGAATATCTGGAAATCTCGGTGATATGGCTGATGATACCTTCAGAAAAGACCAACACAAAGATCTCAAAGCTGACTATATCATGGCGAATCCTCCATTCAATCAGAAAGAGTGGAGAGAGCCAAGTGAGCTCACTGATGATCCAAGGTGGAATGGCTATGATGTACCTCCGACAGGTAATGCGAACTATGCGTGGATACTCAATATTGCTTCAAAGCTCTCTGAAAACGGTGTGGCTGGATTCCTCCTAGCGAATGGTGCACTCTCTGGTGGTGGAACAGAGTATAGTATCCGTAAGAAGCTCATCGAGAATAATCTCGTGGAAGCGATAGTATTGATGCCGAGAGATTTATTCTATACGACTGACATCAGTGTGACACTCTGGATTCTCAATAAGAATAAAAAATCCCGAAATATAGAAATCAACGGAAAGATGAAGAAATATAGAAATAGAGAGAATGAGACTCTCTTTATGGACCTTCGACAAGTCGGTGAACCATTCGAAAAAAAGTTTACACAGTTTTCAGAACAGGATATAGAAAGAATTACTCAGACATATCATAGATGGCAACAGGAAGGATGAGAGAATAGCTATGAAGATATTGCAGAGTTCTGTTATAGTGCAACAAAAGATGAAGTTAAGGCAAAAGACTATTCACTCGTGCCGAGTAAATATATCGAATTCATCAATCGAGATGAGAATATTGATTTCGATGAGAAGATGCAACTCCTTCAGTCAGAGTTCTGTGAGCTATTAAAGAGTGAAGAGACATCAAAAAAAGATTTACTTACCGTATTTAAAGAACTTGGTTATGAGATCAAACTATAAGCCTTTAGGAGAATTCATACGAGAAGTAAATAAAAGAGATATTCATATTGCAGTGGATATGCTTTTGGGTGTGAGTATCCAAAAGAAATTCATACCTTCAATTGCCAATATCGTCGGTACTGATATGTCTACATATAAGATTATTAAGAGAAATCAATTTGCTTATGGTCCAGTGACTTCAAGAAACTGAGATAAAATCTCTATAGCTCTACTCGATACTTTTGATGAGGCTATAGTATCACAATCATATACAGTTTTTGAAGTTGTTAATACTACATTATTACTTCCAGAATATCTGATGATGTGGTTCAGACGACCTGAATTTGATAGATACGCACGATTCAAATCACATGGTAGTGCAAGAGAAACATTCGATTGGGAAGAAATGTGCAAGGTGGAACTCCCAATTCCAAGTATTGAGATACAAAAGGAAATCGTAACAGAGTATAATGTACTGATCAATCGAATCAATCTCAACAATACTCTCATAGAAAAACTCGAAGACACAGCACAGACACTCTATAAACAATGGTTTGTGGATATTTCAGATGATTTATCTGATAAAGATATTTTAAATGCGTATATTGAATTAAATCCAATACTTACTTTAAAAAGATGAACTCAGGCTACATATATTGAAATGAGTGATGTTTCCACAAATAAGATGAGTATCGGAAACTCCACAATAAAAAGATATGACTGAGGATCCAGATTCCAGAATTGAGATACACTTCTTGCTAGAATTACTCCTTGTCTTGAGAATTGAAAGACTGCCTATGTATCAATATTAAATAAAAATGAGGTTGCATTTTGATCAACTGAATTTATTGTTATGAGGGCAAGAAAAAATATTAGTAGTTATTGGGTATATTGCTTAGCAAAAGATGAAGATTTTCGAACTTATGCAATAAGTAGTATGGTTTGATCATCCTGAAGACAAAGGGTCCATGAAGATTACATAAAGATTTATAAGTTAAATAAAATAGAACAAGTTATAATGGATAAGTTTGATAGATTAGTCTCACCAATTTTCGAACTTATTTGAAATAAAAGTATAGAAAATCAGAGATTATACAACATGAATTGAATTCTTTTATCTCGGCTAGCTACTATTTAATATAAATATGAACTTTACTGAAGACGGAGAGTATAGGGTAGGGGTTTAATTTTAAAAGCAAACAAAATAATATGCTTAGAAAAATTCTAAATATAACAAATGTATGAAGGTTTAAATTATTTTCATGAAGAATAGATGATTTATCACTTAAGAAAAATACATTTATTTATGGTAAAAACACGAAAGGAAAAAGTACTTTAGTTTCAATTTTAAAATCATTAGCAAATCAAAAGCCCGATTTAATTATAATGGTCCAATAATTCTAGACAAAAAAATCAATGAGGATTAAGCTAAGAGAAATTTACTCTCTTACCTCACATTAACTATGAGCACTACTCGTAAA
>JAYVGP010000016.1:0-3380 GCA_043772005.1 bacterium | reverse complement strand
AAGCACCTGTTATTGAACAAGCACCTGTTATTGAACAAGCACCTGTTATTGAACAAGCACCTGTTATTGAACAAGCACCTTTCCAGGTCTCTGCTATTGATGCTATTTCTTTACAGTGATCTGGATCGATTCCTCTTACTATTATGACAGTTAATCAGGAGGAACAGAAGATTCAAGCTTCTCAGGCTCCTACTACATGATCTGTATCAAAGTGAATTGAAACTCTCAAGCAGGCACCAGAGTTTGCTGGTATCGATATTGATGCGATCATTGCTCATACCAATCCAACGGGGGTTGGGATAGGAGTTGCTAATACAACAGTAACAACACAAGTACCTACTAGTAGTGCATTTAAAAAGATGGCTGCAATTGGAGGAGGATTATTTGTTCTTGCAGGAGCTTGATTATATGTATACAGCACTATGTTTTCTGCTGGTATTGATGTATCAGGTGACACAATCCAGGCGGATGTACAGCAAACACAGGATCTGGTAGTTGATAGTGGATTAATAAAGGAGTCTACTACACTAGATGCTAGTGATACTGACTCACAAGAAGCTATTGATACAGTAGCAGAAGAAATTACGACAGAAGTGAGCACCAATACTCAACCAAGTTTTGGTGTAGATTCAACTGGTTCTTGAGCTGATTTGATTGGACAAGTAGGGGAGCCAAGTAGTGCGCTTGTTGATACACTATGACATATTACTTCAATTAATGAAAAGATCAAGATTGCTCAGATAACAATACAAGATGCAACTACTGCTGGCAAAAATGATGCCATTAAATATGGAGGTTTTGCTGTTACTAAATATAAAGAGATTGTACAAAAGCTTGAAAATGGATGATATGAATCCAATAAAGATGTGACTGATGCGGTTGCTAAAATTGATCTGTTTTACAATAAGGCGATTGATATTGTAAATCAATAATCTTTATATTATACCTATGTCTCATCACCTTACTTTTGAAGAAAGATTTGCAGCTTTTGTCCCTCATGAGACAAGAGTTTCTAGTCTGATAGAAAATGAAAGAAAAATTCATGAACATGACGAAGCTTGAATCATTGTTAAGTTGATCGCCTATCTTATTGACTTTGCTCTTACTCTTCTTTTATTGCCAATTATCTACAATATATATCACTATTTCAAGCGGTGACAGACGCTATGACAACAAGTTATAGGAATCAGGATATATCATTTTCGTCACCATGGTAAACCTATTATTGCATCAATCTCACAATTACTGTTACGCTTTTGCTCTAAACTATTATTTTTAGGTAGTTGGGTGACTGTGGGCGTAACTATTACGCCTTTATGGTTTTCATGATACCCTTATGGTAATAATGTTGATCTGAGTTATAAGATGCTTTATCTATGTGTTATGATATGCCGGATTCATGGATATGTGTTTTCAATGGGATTCAATAAGCATCATAGAGGACTACAAGATATACGAGCTGGTACGGTAGTGGCATATGATGCATGATTTCAAATTAAGAGATTGGTATTGTGATTGATTTTATGTGTATGTTTGTATTATTTTATTCTAGTGGTAGGTCCTAAGATTATGATATTTGTTGTAAATCAAACTCAGTGATCATGGGTCGAGATATATCGGTCATTTTGGGCTTGGATTGATTATTGGGTATTACATGGAATTTACGCAATGTGACTTGCAAATTAGTGATCACTTATGTACAAGGGAGATGTTTATCTCCTTTTTTATACTATGAACTATTCTCAATCAATCACCGTGGCCTGCGTTGATGGAAGTGATAAAATTACTACTATGTCAGATATTATCCATCATCAAGCATATACGATATTATATTTCTACCCTAAGGACTGTACAAGTGGCTGTACAGTAGAGGCGATAGAGTTTAGTCAATTGGTGGATGAATTTAAGAAGTTATGAACTCAAGTGATATGAGTATCCAAGGATAGTCTGACCTCTCATCATCAGTTTATCTCACTCTCTGAGCTTAAGGTGGACTTGATTAGTGATAGTGATACGAGTCTTCACCAGTACTTTGGTGCATGGGGTGAGAAGAGTATGTATGGACGCAAATATATGGGAACTGTAAGGAGTACATTTGTACTTGATACATCGTGCAAAATCATTACACAATATACTAATGTGACTGCTCGTGGGCACGCTCAACAGGTATTACAGGATTTGCAGTTGCATATTCATCCACTTTAGTATTTATGGCATACTTCCCATGCAAAAGCCAAAACATCTCATTCGTTGATTATTTAATCATATGGATGTTCATCAGAAGGTATTTATCTGACATACAATTGTATTGGTAATTATGCTGTTTATGCTACCTATTATCAACCTTGATGTTATTGAGTCATCAACTGTAGGTAGTGGGACGATTAAATTTTTTAGTATTACGTTCTGGAAGTCTGACTTTATTATTGTAGGGATGATTGCATCTATATTTCTTACAACTTTTCATGAGAGAGTAAGGCAGATGATCGTGGCTGCTTTTGGTGTGAGTGATGTTTTTGTTAACTTTGCATGTTATCTTGTGATCGTAGCTGCATATATTGGTGTTGGTGATGCAACGATGGCAGTACACCTTCATCTTACTCAGACAATTTGACTTGCATCATGATACTATATTATTGGTATATGGCTTGCGATAGGTCTTATGCTACATGCTTCACGGTCATATAAACATGGTAAAAGAGCTCACCAAGCTACTATTATTAATCTTGCAACTCAGAAACAGTCAGAGCATCACCATAATCAAGAGAGTTTTAAGAATTTGTTTGATTAATTCGCATAATTTCTTTAATTGATTTTCGTATGTTTTTGATGATCAATAAGAAAATAACGGAGGGTATTTTTTTGTTGCATTTACAACAAAAATCAGTATATAGGTGCCCTATAGCGATCATACCTACTTGTCGGCAGACAAGGCTTAGCTGGTCCTTTACTATCAGGTAATTATTGTGTGGCGATCGTAGCTCAGTTGGTAGAGCAATGGTTTGTGGTACCATCTGTCGCGGGTTCGATTCCCGTCGTTCGCCCCATTTGATATACAAGTTTATCGTATTATTTTGTAGTGTTATTTATATAATTACTACTTTGGTCTCAAATGATTGAGATTTTTTTATGTGACGAAAAACTCACCTCCGAAGAGATGAGTCTTAATTACACCTGTAAGATAAGTATGTAATTATTGAGCTCTGATAGCGTATCCAGTAGCTGTAGAACTAAGAGATCCAGGGATGAATCCACCTGTAGCAGTAGCATAACCAACTGAATTACCATTAGCTTTTTCAAGATCAACAGATAGTACATATACATTGTTTCCTCCTGATGCAATATATAGTGGTGATCCGTTAGGTCCTACTATTGGCATA
>JAYVGP010000015.1:0-2797 GCA_043772005.1 bacterium | reverse complement strand
ATGTAGTAGTATGTCTCTGTCATTGCGAGGAACGAAGCAATCCAGTAATAAAAAAGTGCCCTGATTCAAAAATCCTCCCCCAAAGTGGGGGATTTTTTGTGTTGGCAAAGTGATAGAAATCCATACAATCGCATCTATGCAATCTATACAAACATATCTAGCGGGGATACAATCAGTACTCAGATCGAACGAGGCTACCGAACATAGTTACCGACCAGTACTCAAGGATCTCTTTGAATCAATTTTTGATTACACCATAATCAATGAGCCTAGACGCAGTGAACACGGAGCCCCTGATTTTATATTCAAAGATGGATTCATCCCCGTTGCTTGGTGAGAGCACAAAGATCTAAAAGTGTCTCTTGATAAAATTGAGAAATGAGAACAATTGAGTCGATACTTTGGTTATACCAAACTTTTTCTAACAAATGGACTCGAGTTTCGTTTTTATAAAAATGGATATCGATATGGTGACCCAATAATACTCTGAGTGGTTGAATGAGGCTATATACAACCGCAATCAGAGAATTTTGATCTCTTTGTTCGGACTTTTACTGATTTTATCAGAACTGACCGAGGAGAAAATATACGCTCTGCTTCACATCTTGCTCAGATCATGTGATGAAGATGACAACGAATACGCGATACTGTTGCTATCATGTTGACTCATGCAGATAATGATGCTAGCAAGTTCGAGAATTTACAACGCATCAAAAATATTTTCACAAGCCTATTGATCAATGATCTTGATAACAAAAAATTTGCTGATATCTATGCTCAAACACTCATATATGGTCTCTTTGTAGCGAGGTATCACGATAGTACTCCTGAGGATTTTTCTCGACAAGAAGCTCGAGATCTTCTTTCTCTAACAAACCCGCTTCTGAGAGATTTCTTTGATCATGTTACTGGAACATGATTTGAGTCCTCACTTGCCCATATTGTGGATGAGATGTGTGAGATATTTGGCAATACCAATATATCGCACATGATGCATTGACTCTATCAGAAGACTGATATCGCAACACACGATCCTGTGATTCACTTCTATGAGGATTTCTTGAAGGAATACGATCCTGCACTACGGATGGAACGAGGAGTATTCTATACGCCAGCTCCTGTAGTGAGATTCATCGTCAGATCAGTTGATGATGTACTCAAAAAACATTTTCATCTCTCAAAATGACTTGCTGATACTAGTAAAATACCGTATAAACGACTCCTAAAGATCGATAATAAGTGAAAAGAAATCTGGGATACCACAGATCTACATAGAGTACAAATCCTTGATCCTGCTACTGGGACGGGCACATTTCTCAACGAGATCATCCACTATATTCACTCGAGTATGACTGGACAAGAGGGAATGTGGAGCAACTATGTCCAGTCCGATCTCCTCCCACGACTCTATGGATTCGAGTTGATGATGGCATCATACACAATAGCTCATATGAAACTCTGACTCACTCTCGCAGAAACTGGTATTACAGATCTCAAAAAGCCATTCCAAATCTATCTCACGAATTCTCTAGAAGAAGCAAAAACAAATGAAGAAGTACAACAAAATATATTCAATATTGGACTTGTTCATAGTATCACAGAGGAAGCAATCAGGGCTGATGAAGTAAAAAGAAATAAGCCGATCATGGTCGTCATCGGCAATCCTCCGTATAGTGGAGAATCTGGAAATAAGTGAGATTGGATAAGAAATTTAGTTAATGATGCTTATTTGTATCGAGATGGCATGCGTATTGAAGAAAAAGGAAAAAAGAATTGGCTTCAAGATGATTATGTGAAGTTTTTTCGTCTGGCAGAATCAATGGTTGAAAAGAATGACGAATGAGTAATGGCATTTATTACGAACCATGGATATCTCGATAATCCAACATTTCGATATATGCGATATCATTTATTGCAAAGTTTTGATGAGATTTATGTTATGGATTTGCATGGAAATACGAAGAAAAAGGAAGTATCACATGATGGTTCAGTAGATCAGAATATTTTTGACATTCAACAAGGTGTCTCAGTTTTTATATGAATTAAAACATGAAAAAAAGTAGGGACAGAGTTAGCAAAAGTTTATCATTATGACCTGCGAGGCAAGAGGAATGTAAAGTATAATTTTCTTGATACAACTCAATTTAGTGATATTCCGTGGACATTACTCCAAAACATAGAACCGTTTCATTTCTTTGTACCTAGAAATTTTGAACTTCTTGAAGAATATGAATTAGGGTTTCCATTGATACAGCTTTTTCCTGTAAATGGTGCTGGAGTTATTTCTGGTAGAGATTCATTTATTATATCGGGTTCCTCTGCTAGCCTAAATAAACGCTTAGTCGAATTTGCTGACATTCAGATTTCAGATGAAACTATACGGACAAGATATGATATCAGAGATAATTCGATGTGGTCTATGAAAAATGCACGGGAAAATTTTAGCAAACATAATTTTTCAGATGAACTACTTGTTAATATAGCGTATAGACCATTTGATATAAGACATACTTATTATCAGACTGATGTATTATTTAACATGAGAAAAATAGTCATGAAACATATGGTAAATAAAGATAATATTTCACTTACATTGTGTAAACAATTCAAAACAGGTAATGAATATTATCATTGTTTTATATCCAAAAATATGATAGAGAGTGCATATGTATCCAATAGAACTAGTGAAATTACATCTCAATTTCCTCTCTATCTCTACTCTGACTCAGCGACTCTCGATGGCTCGACTCGCACGCCGAATCTCGATGCGACGATATGGGCGAAGATCAGTGAGAGT
>JAYVGP010000014.1:0-8490 GCA_043772005.1 bacterium | reverse complement strand
TAGAATTTGACTGTTATTTATTTGATATTTGCAAGTAATTCTCTAATTTTCGTATCTCTATGGACTCTCATAGACTCTGATCGTTGTTGTGTAGGAGTCAGGAGGAGGAATGCTTCTTCTTCGAGTTGTTTCCATTTCACTGGATCTTGTTTGAGTATTGCCATCTTTTCATACATAGCCGTCTTGGCTACATACTCCTCGTCAACTACAAATTGTTCATTGCGATCCCAGTAGAAGAACTCAGGAGTCACAGCACGCAAGACATATCACTCTGAATACATTTGTTTGACTATAGAGTTGTCAGCTTTAGTGATGCGAGGTATTAGCATATTAAAATAACGGAGGATTAGTATTTTTGAGTCGTCTTTCAATTATCTTGCAATAATCTTGATCTTTTTCAATTAAAACATAATTTCGTTTCATTTCTATACAAGCTACACCAGTCGTTCCAGATCAAGCAAAACAATCAAGTACAACTTCTTCTTGTTGAGTAGATTTATCTATTAAGTAGGAAAACATATCAACAGGTTTTTGAGTTGGATGTAAATTATTTCAGGTTTTAGAAAACTTCATAATATTTGGATCTCTTCATCAATTTAATTTTCTATATCAATTTCCATTACAAAATATATAGAATTCATATTTCGGTGCATAGTCTCATTCCAAGTCTCACATTCAAGTATTGTTTTTTTCCCATACAAGAATATTTTTGTAATTCAGGTGCTGTTTTATTTTACTCACAAATGTATCTATGTGGTGCATACTGCAGTATATGTACTGGTGAGCATTGTCTTTTGAAACTCTTTTTATTTCTATTAAGAATTCATCAATCCATTCCAGAGAATCATCATTTTCTATAGCCTTGTGTTTTGACCATTCGTTTCTTCTTTCAGAAACGAATGACATTCAGTAGGGAGGATCTGTAAGAACTAAATCTATACTTTTATCAGGTATTTGTCTCATTATCTCAAGACAGTCTCCATTTATTAGTGTATTTATCATTTTAATTGGCTATGAAGTTATGGTAAAATTCTATTTGAGGTCTCATAATGGATAGTTTGTATTTAGTTTTTCTATCACTGCATCTGCTGTATATCCATTCAAGAAGTACATTTGAGTTATAAGCCATTCTGAATATTCTACTTTGTCTTTTACCATTCAGAAATTTATATGCTTGTGCTGATCGTACACGGAATCCATGTACCACATAATCTCAAGTGCTCTATCTCTATTTAGTAAATATATCTTTGCAGGCTTACTCATAGAACGTTTTGGTTAGGCTCAGTTTCCAGTAATAGAAACGAGTTTAAGATAAATTCCCCCTACCCCCGTTATACTAAGATCAATCATCAGAAGCTACTGTTATAGCCTCTGAAACTGAGCCTAACTTTCGCTAGGATATCTAGTGAGACCCCGATAGTGACTTTCACTATCTACCGATAATCATCAAGGTTGCATTACATTCTATATAGCAATAGTTTATCCTTGTTTGTAGATCATCTAACCGTATTTCTCATATCACATCATTATACGGCGGTACTCCTGTTCTATGGCTGTTCTATCCTTTCAGGAGGGATAGGGCAGTTCTATTACTGCTAGCTGAGTTTATCAGTCTACCTCACATCTCAGTCAGTGTGATGACACATTAAAAAGACCCCCTTTGAAGTGATGTTCAGGGGGTCTAGTGTAGGTTCTCTGATAGTGTTAGTATCTATATCTTTCAACGAACATCACTAAGCAAAAAGATATAGACACACAGAGAATATGAGAGCATAGTATCACAATCTCATAGAATTGCAAATTATTCTTTGATTTGTCCTTGATTATTTCATAAAAGTATAGTATGCTAGGTGGAGAGTAGAGAAGAAAAGAATAAAATAGTTGTATATTTTGAGAAATAGATATAGTATCTCTATGCGTACGACAGAATCGTAGTCACTCCGTAGGTGTATAGTGATAGTCGGTATAACTCCGAATATAAATATAATTTGCTAGATAACTCACTGTATTGGGAAATCAAGGCTATACCATCGTCGGTAATACCGACGATCCTGACTATTGCAACTTCTCATCGGAAGCTATAGTGACTCCTAGTGAAATCCTAGGTACTGATGGGCGATCATAGTGTTACCATACAGGATCTATGGTCGATAATAAATCAAAATCCTGTTCTCGTTGCCCCATATGGGGAATTACGGTCAGGTAATAACTTCCCTATATGAAAGTGCTATGGAGATCCTCACAGTGTGAGAGTCAATAAAGTAGTAGACTCTATATAGGGATTTTTTATTTGCTTTTCTCCACTATTTTCCTATAATAGATCTATCTAAAGTTTTAAATTCATTCTAACCGAATCGTGGGTAACTTTAGAATGAAGCCCACGATTTTATACATTATGTCAGAAACAAACACAAAATTCACACCAGAACAAATCAAGGTCTACGGAGAGATGCATAATCTATTCCCTCTCAACCATGAAGCTCTTATAGCGAACCAAATGAGATTAGAGGGTATGATACAGGATCTACCAATAGCTATAGAAACTATAAATACTATAATTGATAGTCTGGATATAGTAGGACTAAAGATAGAACGTATACAAAAGTATATAGAAAGAAATATAGAACTACAGGTTGATCTATGAATAGAATTTGATAAAAATTCAATAATTGATAAACTTAAAAACTAACAAGGGAGAATATAGAATAGATAGACTTAATAACTAGTACAATATGTTCTGATACAGTATCATACGATCTAGACTCCTCCAGCATAAAGATAATATGCTCTCTCTATCAGAGAAGCAGTGTAGTATTATGGAAAATACTATTCTTACACTCCAAAAAGGAAGTAAATTACAAACAGAGAAGAATGATTATCTCCATAAAGAAATAGAAAAGCTCATAAAGGATATTACTCACTGGGGATATCTTACCGCAGACATAGATCAGAAAGCTACAGATGCTGTCATAAAGAAGAAGGCTTTACTTCATCTCCCATTTGATTATACTCCTGATATGATCTATGATATCCTCATCGATAGAAAGCAAGGCAAGATGGTATTGCTTATGAAATAGCTGAATCAATATGCTGAATTAAACTTACTAAGACTAACTAATAATATATGAGAGGGAAAAAGACCGATATAGAAACAAAGGCAAAGATAATAGAAGCTAAGATAAATACTGATTGAAGCTCACGAGATATAGAAGAAACAACTTGAATACCTCACGAGACAATTGCTAAGGTATTACGAGAAGACTTTGCACAAGTTTGCACACACAATGAAAAGATAAGTGATTTAGTGATCAGAAACAACAATCTACAGTCCTCTGCTGATGCGTTGATCGCTGAGATGATAGCTAGCAAGGATGACTCAATTACAATCGCACAGCTGACGAGTTTGAGAGAATCTACTTTCAAACAGAATCAATTGATATCAGGAAAGCCAACAGATAGAATAGATATCTGAGTAATGAAAGAGCTCACAACTTCTGAACTTTTAGCTATGACAGATATATTATAACATATCTTGAATAAATTAAGGCACGAGAAATACCATACTTATATACGCATCTAAAGCAAACTTGACAACACCAACAAAAGAACAAGCACAAAAAGAACTCGCATTGAGAGAACTTTCATATCGAAAGCTCGATTACTTCACGAAGTATACAAAAGAGGAATATGAAATGATTGCCCAACAGAATTGAGTATGAATTCATAAACAGATCATTGATAAGCTCGAAGCAGTAGAACGATGAGATATTAAGCGTCTTATGATATTCTGTCCTCCTCGAACTGGAAAGAGTGAGCTTGTTTCTATTCGTTTTCCAATGTGGTGTTTGTGACGAGATCCTAAACGAAAACTTGTGATATCTTCTTATGGAGCAGAACTTGCAAGTGACTTTGGTCGTAAAGCCAAACAGGTTGTCCAGGAAAACGACTATAATAATATATTTCCACAATTTGCACTATCGAAAGACAAAAAGGAATGAGGCAACTGGGAGACAAGCAAAGGTGGATGAGTCTACACAGTTGGTGTATGATGAGCTTTGACAGGAAAAGGATTTGATATAGGAATTATAGATGATCCAACAAAGGATAGAATGGAGGCTGAGAGTCCAACAACACAACAAAGAGTTATTGATTGGTATACCTCTACATTCTACACACGACGACAATCTCAAGACTCGGCTATTATCGTGATGATGACTAGATGGAATGTGAACGACCTTGCCTGATACCTTCTCAAGGAACAAGAGAATGGATGAGATAAGTGGGATATTCTCACTATCCCTGCTATAGATGAAAAAGGTAATCCCATTCTATGGGAGTGAAAATGGGATGCACAATATTTTGAAGAGATCAAGGCTAATGTGAGCAAAAAGGACTTCTCCGCACTCTATCAGCAAGACCCTATTGCTTCATCTAGTAATATATTCTCTCTATCTGATATTATGTATTACAATCAGTCAGACTTCGAGCGAGCTGATTGAATACTAAAGAAACAAGATTTATCTTGTATTCTCTCTGTAGATCCTGCTTTCTCTTCGTCTAGCAAGTCAGATGATGCAGTTATCATATGACTTGGAATGCACAACATATCGAGAAATTTCTATCAGATAGACTGATATGCTGAAACTTCTGCACCTTCTAAGACATTTCACGCTATCCTTTCTATGCACGATCGAATGCAAGCTGATGGCTACAAAATAAATTGTATTGTGGTAGAAGATGTATCAATCAATCGTGAACAGTCTAAATTTATCGAGGATTTGCGTACCTTCCTAAAGGAAAATAATCGGAATATCATAATAAATACTTACAAACCAAAAATGAAGAAAGAGGATAGAGTAAAATTTATCCTAGAGCCAAAGGTATCACTTCACTCTATACACCTCAGAAAAGATATGGCAGATAAGTCTTTCACTAGAAAGATAGAAGACCAACTCTATGAGTTTCCCAACTGAAAGCACGATGATGTGATTGATTGTCTTTCGCAGTGAGTAGATTATCTTGCTAATAAGGGTGATTTGAATACTGTACCAATGCGAACAGTTACTCGATCTATGGGAAGACTTATATAATTTAACTTGATATTGAGACTAATTCTCATATAGTTATAATAACTAATACAATGCTATGAAGCTCTTTTGACTTGATAAGGACTCCATCATCCAACAGGTGAGACAGGAATACGAAATAGGGTATGACTCAGTAGAGAAAGTACGACAACAAAAACGAGATGATCTCAAAACATTTTTCTCTCCAGAGCGAGATGATAGTAAGGTACAAGTACGTACTGTTTTTCAAGCTTTCCGAATGAAGATGGCAATCCGATATTCTGGACGACCAAAAGCAGAATGGACACGAAGACGAAAGGGCGATACCGAGCGAGCAAAGAACGCAAATAGAGCTTGGATCTACGATCGCAAAGAGATGGGGTTAGAGAAGACAGACTATCTCACTTATGAGAACATAGATAAAATCGGTGTTGGTATCCAGATGAATGGGGATTATAATCTCTTCACGATCTGTCCAACTATAAAAAATGTCAGTCCTCTCTCTTGGATTCCTGATCCATCAGGATGACCAACAATCGAAGATCACCGATGGTGCGGATTCACTGAGGTATATTTGCAGAAGTGGCAAATGGAAAAGCTCGGATATGAGAATATTGATGATGCTTCTCCTCGTGATATTACTCTCAATACAAGTGCAGAGGATAGTGCAACAAATAAGACAACTATCACCGAAGATTCACCAAATCGTGAGTATGAGACCTATGTCCACTTCTTTATCCGTGATGGGAAAAAGTATGTAGTTGTTACGAATCGTGATATGACTATTATCCATAGTCTCAAGTATCTCCGTCCTGTAACTCTCGAAGAGAAGAATGATGAAAGCCTTGTGCCTTTTCCTGTAATGATCCAGTATGCTATCTATCTCTCAGGATACCCACTTGGAATATCACTGGTAGACCTACTCGCAGATACACAAAGCAATCTCTCTCGGATGTATAATCTCTATCTCGCTATGGCGTATAGAAATACATTTGGTGGTGACAGACTTGTGAGAGCTGGAGAACTCGAAGATCCTGACTCACTCAATACTCCAACAATAGAGGGAAAAGATATACCAATCAAAGATACTGCAAAGAGTCTCAATGATATTATTATGGAAATCCCTCGTGAACAGACGAATGGTATCCCGAGTGAAATGATCGCTATGCTCAAGCGAAATGGTACAGAAGCTCTGGGTGCAGAGTCTACACAGCAAGGTGTCCTCTCTGACTCAAATAAGACTCTCGGAGAACAGGAGATGGCACAAAAGAATGCCAATATCCAATTCCAACTCGAAGAAAACATTATGCTCTGGGGAGAAGAGTTCAAAATGAAGTATCTCTGGTTTCGTCAGCATCTGGCGAATATGAAAAGCTCAGAGAAAAAAGATATTAGTATATCAGAGTGAGTCACTAAAGAGTTCTATGTGTTCAAAAAGGATGATTTCGTTGGAAAAGAGATACTTTCACTCGAAATCAAGGGAATATCTGATATGTCCAAAGACAAGAGCAACAAGGCAGAAAAAGCGGTGATACTCCAACAGATGATTGCAGGAGCAACAAGCGAATGACTTAAGCGAAAATACTATAGAATGTGGGCAGAGATTGCTGACTTCTCAGATAATCAGATCGAAGAACTCCTCGGAAAGACTGGTGATGAGATCGGAGCGGAAATAAAACTTGCTATGATCAATGAGGGAATGGAACAAGGAGCGATAATTGATTCTATGGATGATGATCACAATGTCTATATCGCCTATATTCAGACAGCGGATCCGTCAGAACTCAAGGATAAGGCTCTCAAGTGACGATACGAGGCAATCAAAATAAAGGAATGAGAGATGCATGGTGTAGCATGACAGAATGGAGCAGAGCAAGCGTGAGCCAGTGCTAATGCTGCAATGATGACTTCAAATATGCTCCAGGGTGGATCACAAGTACCAACTAACCTCGGATAATATGGAACTATCACAATTCAAAGCACTCCTCAATGATGATAACTATCTCGCCTTTGAACAATATATTCAGGGTGAGATACGAAAGGCTGAGAAGAAAGCCATTGCCTCTATCACTACTGATATACTCGATACTGAGAATGCCAATAGGGCGAAATTCTATGAGGAAATACTTAGTATCCCTCGAAATAGGATATCGGCTATAGAGATGGGGAAAAAGAAAACAAAAATATAGATTCTTAGAGTAGTATAAAAAGACTTGATAATGAAACTCATTCTCATATACTACTTTATAGAGTTTATCAGACTTACAAAAAACTGATTTTAGGGTTTAAAGCAATCCCTTAAAAATTACTTTTTAACATTTTATTCGTATGTCACAAAACGAACTGGACGATGTCGAAGATATTGAAACTGATGTTGCAACTGATGTTGATAATATCGAAGAGGATGAAACAACCTCTGATGATGACCAAATTACTTGGGAAGAAATTCACAAGCTAAGACGAGATTCAGAGTCTCTTAAAAAAGCTAACAAGAAAATTGCTATGCTAGAAAAGGGGCAGAAAAAAAATGTTATTGGAAATGAATCACTTGATGATACTCGTGTTAGAAATATTCTTGCAGAGAGTCGATTTTATGATAAAAATCCAGATGCAGAACAATACAAGGATAAAATAGAAACTCTTGTTAAGAGTAATAAATTATCCCGAGAAGACGCTCTTTTTCTCGCATCAAAAGATGATAGGGAAGTAGACGAAAATCGTGAAGTGTACGCTAAAACTACAGTCGCAGGAAAGTGAAGTGGATGAGACAGTGACTCAGGTATTATCTCTATAGATAAATACGATGCTCTCTCGATCAGCAAACAGAATGAGTATATCGACAAGATGAAAGCAAAACACGGAAGTGTAAAGTTCAAGTAGTAATTCACTTAAGAGTGGAAACTACTATAAAAAGTTTACTACTCTAACACTAAAAAACTATGTCACTCGACAATACACTACAGAAGTCACAGAAATGGGCTTCAGTACTCCAGACTCAGGTACGAATGGACTCTTTTATCGGAATGTATATTGCCAATGTTAAATTTGAAGGAGACTTTACAGGAAACGGAACTATTAATTTCCGTCGTCAAGCTAAAGTGACTCTCTCAACTATGGCATCTGGTTCATCTGAAATTCCAGTAACTAAGATTGTCCAGACAAATGAAACTTTCAATCTGACTAAATATCTCGGTTTTGCCGTTGAGATCTCAGATCAAGAGTACGCAGAAATGGATATCAATCCAGATTCTCAGGTTATGCAGGATACAAAGGAGGCATTCGGTCGAGCATTCGATCTTGATATCTTCGGAACATACGCATCAGCTGGTCTCGTGGTTCAGGATGGAGATATGGAAGTCGCTACCAATGGTGGTACTATAAATCCAATCATCGTCACGAAGGCTAATATGTATGAGGTGCTTCG
>JAYVGP010000013.1:0-2690 GCA_043772005.1 bacterium | reverse complement strand
TCAGATATTTGAAACAATAGAAGAACAAGAGTTTATTATTGCACAGAAAGTTAACGAGTTGTCAGATGATAAAGAAGGAATGAAGAAACTTTTAGGATATGAGTGGATTAAGGAGCAGTGGAAAGAGGTTAGTTAGAGATGGTATAAGCATGGACCATAGCAGTAGTTGGGGTAGTTATACTTTTATGATAAGTCCTGTAGAAAATAGAACACCGAAGGCTTTAACATGGAGAACAAGTGATCCAGAGGATAAGAACAGGGAGGCAAACATATTTTTCCCTTTAAATGATCTAGAGTTTGTTACTCTTAAAAATAATCAGCACAAGCCCCCTTATGCTTGGTGCTCATTCGAAGCTCTCTCTATCAAAGCAGATCAGGTGACACTACAACAAGTTAAAGATGAAAAAGGAAAAGAAAATCCAAACGGTTTTACTGATTCTCCTAGTAAGACCATAGTTATCAAAACCGGTAACAGTACTTTGGTCGGTCCAAATGTACCAGGTGGTGGTCCTGTCTGGGAGGTGTAATTGCAGTAGTGATATACTAGTTGCGTGAAGTGTAAGTATTTTCTGGTAAGGAAAATATTTTGTATTGTTTTAGTTTTCTTTGAGATGTTTTCGAGCGTCTTCTAAACTTTATCATTGCTCTCTTTGGAGGTCTCTCGCTCTATATCCTCTTAAAAAATGGTTGAGTATTATTGTTATCGTCTATAAATTATATTTGAAACCAGCGTACAGTGGTGATGAGACCTATTGCAAAAAGTATTCCAGCGATGATAAGGAATGGTTTTGAACTATTGGTGTCGAGTACAAGGAAACTTTCTTTTGGATTTGCTGTGTCGTAGTGAACAGCGACTTGCTTACCTTTAGGGTAGAGACTCGGCATTGCAAGTAGTTCTTTATTTGTGGTTAAACTTGTTTCAGCTGACTGCAAAGTACTGTTAGTGCTACTATTTGTAAAACGTGAACCAGTATAGGAAACGCCGTTTATGGTGTACGTATAAGCGACAACAAATGACCAATATTTATGCTTTTGGCCATTTGCAGTACTACTCACTGCATTCTTAAAAATAGTCTTTACTTCAGCACTTTCTACTATACCGGAAGTTGTAGACCATTTTCTGTATAAAATATCAGAGTCATACATTTTCTTTCCTATAAAAAAAAGAAAAAGAGCGGTCGCAAATGACAATAGGATAATTGCTTGTAGCATTTTTTTCATTGATACTTATAGCTGACAGTGTATCACGCTCAGCAAGCTTTATTGTATGGACTTACTCTGCTAAGGATGTATCACATCCTTATTTGCCCAAGCCTGTAGACAATAAAACAAACAGTTGAAATGATGTTGATGAGAATGAAACTGATGACAAATGCGAGATACCATTTGTGAGTAATCTCTGTATGAGTAAAGGGTAGAACTTTCTTTAAAGTGAAAAGTCCAAGGGTGATAACGAAAAAACTTATTGTGAGATGTATGGCAATATTACTAACAAAAAAATAGTGCAGTTTATCTACCCACACAGGGATAGTGCTCACTGTTTCAAATTGTGGTTCGTCTGGAAATGGCGATAAAGAAGGAACGGAAGTGGGAGGGTAAAATAGCGTAGTGATCTTAAAATAAAGAGCGGAGATAAGGCGACGTGATATTGAAAGAAACATCCAAGGAAAGTTTGCAAGTATTGCTCCCAGCACTACGGAAAGTACTGTAAAATTCATTGAGCCAAGCCAGGAGAAAATTCCTGAGAATAATGCAACAGGAACACTTGTTGCTAACGCATTTATTTCTTGTTTTGTTTGGTCCATATTAATAAAGTATACAGTAAAATTTGAAATTAAATTAATGCTTTCTGGGCTCAACACCCTCTTTGTGTGAAAGATGATGCAATGGGATGTGTCATTTTTTCCAAATTGAGTAGCTGTTTGATAGTCCTCGTTGCGCGAGAGTTACATAGCTTTTTCTCATTTGAGTTTAGATAGTAGGTATTTTCATTATGGTAACTTTTACGCTTTTTTTGTCATCCGTAACCACAATGTCAACTACTTTCATCACATAGGCACCGAAGACGATGTTTTGTCTCGGTTCGGTCAATTCATGTAAACTCTTCCCTGCACTATCTGTGAGTATAAACTCAAAGCTTTTTTGAGCTACACCATTGCTTAGTATTATTTTTTGATAGACACCAATAATTTTTATCGTAAGACCTTCAATAGTCTTTGTTTCATCTTGCGTGATTTCAGTCTTCGTGCCCTCAGGAAGCTGAGCAATAGACAGAGTTACAGAATCGCCATCCCATCCAACTTCCTTTGGTGTGATTAAGTAGGTATCAAACACGAAGGGAGATTCAACTTCTTTGTCCAAATTTAAAACCCTGGTGTTCTCTTTTGCTTTTTTTGGTGTTTCAAGTGCGATGTCAGTAAATGAAGCGTCTCCACCTCCTTTACCATCTTGAGACATGAGTATTTTATGGCCACCTCCTATATTTGTTATTGATAGATCTCCAACCGTTACTGTCTTTGATTTTTCGATGACGACTGTTTGAGTATTCATGGTTGTAGTGTAATTGTTCTTTCTCTGCGTGTCTATAGGAATTTGTGAGTTAATAGACAACTTTGGTGCCCACTTTCCCCACTTTTATGATATGGTATAAGGATATTTCAGAAATAATTAAAACGTCAAATAAAATGTCT
>JAYVGP010000012.1:0-90696 GCA_043772005.1 bacterium | reverse complement strand
TCTCTTCGTTCTTTGTCCTAAAAAAGGATTAGCTTTGCGTCGCATTGCACCCTTGTGGGGCATAAACCCCGAAAGAACTAAAAGTCTAGTCAAACACAGCGCTATTTATCATTATTCTGAGTTTATGATCTCGTGTGCGTAGCAATGTGTTTGACGGACTACAGGCATATATTTGAAACAAAAAATCCCGACCATGTCGGGATTGTGTAATGTGATTTTCTTATCTAATCTAATCTGGTAAATCTATAGCTACCATAGATCAACATACCAGCTAAGAGGATCAAAGCAATATTCTGAACAGGTCAGACTTGGATCTTCTTCGTCTCATCGACTGTGACTACCGTACCATCGTTACAGGTTGCTTGTACGGTGTAGTAGCTGTAATCTTTGGTCTTAGATTTAGGGTCAAATGGGTAGAGGAATATATTTTCAACTGTCTCTGCAATTTTGGCTGACTGAGCTAGTGGGGTATTGGGTTGATCAGACTTGTAGATCGTATATTTATCGACACCTGAGATGTTAGGCCATGTGAGGTAATACTTGTCACCACTCATGACTGCAGAGATTTTGATACCTTTGACCATACAGGTTCAGGCGCTACCGTGCGATAGATCAGCTGGATCGATCGTGATGATTTGAGATGCCTTGCCAACAAACTGACCAGCAGCATCCAATCATTGTACTTGTGCATAGTATGTTGTAGTTGCATCCAGTGTGAGTTGTGTATTGTTGGTTGTAGCATTTACGATTTGATCGAGATTTGCATTTTTGGTGCCATACATCACACGATATGAAGCAAACTCTCACTTGGTTGTCCAGCTGAGTGCTACTTGATCGAGATCTTTAGGGTCTCTGACGTATTTGATTGATGTGATGCCTGCCGTGCTTGCTTTGGTTGTGATAGATTTAACCTTTTGGTAGGTTCTTGTGTTGTCACCTGCTGTGATATTGAGATCAATTGGATATTCTCCCACAGTACTAAGCTTAAATGATTTGGTAAATACACCAGCATCAAGCTTATCCATGACATATGCCTGACCATCCACGACAAACTCAATGGATGATACGGTATCGAGTGCGCTCACTGTCGCAGTAATGGTCTGATCTACTTCAGGTGCAGAAGGAGTGAGTACGATACTTTTATATAAGTTAAGATTTGCTGTTTGATATGCAAAGGGTACGGATGATGATTCAGCTAGTGTATTACCGTCGATATCGACGATCTTGATCATGAGTGAGTGTGATCCTACAGTGATCTTGCTCAGATATGTAGAGAAGCTTCAGTCTGACTCAGTGATGGTGTCGTGTACTTTTTTGCTATCAACATAGAATTCGATAGGAGAGTTTGGAAACTCACTTGTACCGATGACACTGATGGTAGAGTTTTGCTCGATACTACCAGATCCAGGACTAGCGATCACAATATCATCCTCACCACTTGGTCAGTTACCTCCTTTGACGACTACTTCTACTGTTCCCTCATGTGATGGGTCGAGTACCTCATAGACACGAAATGTGTATGTTCATTCTTTTTTGAATACGAGTCACTTATTGAAGATCTTGGATCACTGATCGACTGCTTGGAATGTATAGACTCCATCAGCTGGTAGTGTGATATCTCTTTCTCTGGTATTATCCACCTCCATAAAGATATCTCCTTCATATCATTTGATCACATCTCATCTGACATCTACTGCTTGGATCGTAATATCGACTGCCTCGTTGACAGCAACAGGGTTACTTGCAATCCTCACGACAAAACGATCTGCAGTAGCTGCAAATACGCTGGATGTCATCATGAGTAGAGCGAATCATACGATGCTTGCTACAATTTGTTTCATATCTGTGTGCTCATATAAGTTATAAATTATCTTAGTATAGTATGGATGATGCGATAATGCAATTGTATGACTGATTTTGACTCAGTCAGACTTGACTTGTATTCATTATTCTACTCTGGTAATTGATAATGAACTAGAGCTATCGTTGGTGATGAGTACGGGAGAAGAGATACTCAAACTAGTATCTCACTGTAGTGGTATGGAGATAAGCTGACCTGGTGTGAGTGTGCCATCAACAAAGATTGTAATCATACCCTCACGACTACTATCAAAACTATACTCATATGAACTTATGATCTGTTTAGTAAGTAATTTGACAGTACGAGGATCGTAGGCGATATCGATCTTGAGTGTACCAATCAATGTACTGGCTGTGTTGGAGATGATAAGTTGTGAGTTGGTAAACTGATAGCTGATATCTCATGCTACTTCATCTACACTAGCGTTCATGACGTCTGCTAGTGGTAGAGTGGTCTGCCTGTGATACATCATAAACCCCACGACTCATACGATAAGACCCAGTATCACTGCACTACCGCTACGCAATCAATTCATGATATATGTCACAAAATAAAGATATCGTGACTATATGTATGTATTGTGACGAGTCAATTGTGCTTGTCAAGATTTTGATTGACTTGTAGATATAATGATATGTAGACTCTATTTTTGATTGAAAATTTGTATTCATATTTAAATTTGTTATTATAAGGGGAAAATGGTGTCTATTTTATTAGTACTTGTATCTGATGTATTCTACTACTCAAGCCAAATCCAAAAAGTTTAAACTCGGTCGTTATATTATCTGATTACTTATCCTGATGGTCATCTTATCTCAGGTGTTGTGATGATGAACGACGATCCATATGGAGTGACAACGCATCATCAAAAAGTGAGACACCTACTATGGCCTGATCAGTGATCTCGGACGAATCAAGCGTATGAGAGTCAAGCAGTGGCTGCGTAAGCACAGTGATGAGCTTCCACCACTCAAACCCGGTATCGTCACGTTCTCTGGATCATATACGCCAGAGGAGTGGGTCAAGCTCATTGATGAATCCACTGGCAAGCCACAGACCATACGCCTCACACTACTCGAAGGATGGTCAAGCTATGATATTGATGCCAAGCTGACTGAGCTCGGGTTGATCCAAGCGGGGGAGTATCGTAGTGCTATCACGGATGCCTCGACGATCAGTGAATATGTCCAGAAATATAATTGGCTGTGACAGCAGTATAGTACTACGCTACCGTCACTGGAGTGATATTTGTATCCTGATACCTACTTCATCGATACGAGCAAGCCAGTCATCTCACAGGTGATCAGCACACAACTCAAAGCATACCAAGATAAGGTATGGACACCGTATGGTAGTCAGATCTTATGATTATCCACTAAGCTCAAATGAGATGGATATAGCTTTGACCTCAGTCCATATGCGATAGCCAAGCTTGCCTCTGTGATCGAAAATGAAGAAAAAGCCAACGCCAATAAGCCAACCATCGCAGGTGTCTTCCTCAATCGTATCCAACAGGGGATGAGGCTAGATGCAGATGTGACATTATGTTATGGTAAGGCGGTAACCTATGAGATGTGTACACCAGCGTTTATCGTGCAGAACCTGTATGAAGATACTAACCCCTACAATACTAGACAGGTCGCATGACTACCTCCTACGCCAATCTCCAATCCATCAGTAGCAACAATCAAGGCACTATTGGATTACAAGAAGTCTGACTATTTCTATTATCTCCATGATAACAAGGGTCAGATCTATCCTGCCGCAACGGTCGAAGAGCATAACGCTAATAAGGCAAAACATCTGTAATCCTACGATGTCTCCTGATATACCACTCCGTCACAAGGAAGAAGAGGAGATGACTAATCATCAAGACTAAGGCGAGATCATAGGGATCAGCAGAGGAGTGGATGATATATAATGATGCAGCGATATGGAGGACTACCACGATGACCTGTGCAATCGTGACTCGTCTGATGGTACCGAAGCTCCTAATATACTGGAAGTTAACAATACCCAGTAGTGGTGTAAACAAGACAAATGCTGTATGCTGGAGGAGTTGTCCACTTAGGATATAATCGCTAGAGAAGATCTTCTGCGCTGCTCGTACTCCGATGAAGTGAACGATGACACCCAATACGACTCCATATGCGAGGATTGCTCGTAAGAGTTTGTTCCTCAGCGATCGCAGCTTGGCAAATTGCTTCTTCTCCACGAGCTCGGTAAATACCGGAAACATAAAGGACAAGAGCGGCACAAAGATGAAGGTCGAGAGCGAGTTGAGGGACATATAGTTGGTCCAGTAACCTGCCATCTCCTTGCCGAGATAATAGATTACGATCTGCAGATCGATCTGTGCGATGATGGTCCATGCGTTGTTACCGATCAGAGACCGAAATCCATAGCCGAGCTGTTGCATGATGTCAGAGCGTAGGATGAGATGAGGACTGAGGAAGAAGGTCTGATAGTAACTACGATAAAACATATATCCTGCCAGTGCGGATGCGACGCATAAGCCGATAAATCGTGATAGTGATAATGTGCCAAGAGAGAGGCTATCGGTGTACCAGAACCATGCTGTCGCTAATAATACAAACAGCATCCTGAGGAATTCAATAGCTTTTTCGAGTTTGACGTTCTGGACTGCGAAGAAGAACGACTGAATCACCTGGAAGAAGTTAACAACCAAGAAATACAGCCCAAAGAACTTGAGGAGAGCTCCTGCTTCTGGAGCGTTAAAATATGATACTGCGAGTCGATCTGATAGGATATATAGTCCTCAGCCAATCAGTAATCCACTAATTGCTTGGATGGCGAAGGTGACGATCATCATCCCCTTGGCTCTGGCAAAGTCTTTGCGCAGGAGATATTTGGGGAGATAATACTGGAGGGCGTCGGTGAGTCACAGATCGTTGTATGCAGCAATAATCCCCACAAAACCTAACAGAGAATAGATGAGTCCCACTTCCTCGACTGTCATGGAGTGTGAGACCATGATCTTGATCCCATAACTGACAGGAGCCACAATAAAGCTAAAGAAGTAGAGCCAGAATCCTTTGGTTTTGATCTTGGTGAGGATGGACTCATCGGGGAGTAGTTCGTCCACTTGGAGCATGAGAGGTAAAGGCTAAAAAAGGCTAAAAAAGGTAGCAAGAGGCTTAAAAAAGCAACAAAAGGTTGAGAGAGGGGTAAAACTGAAATAAAGTCAGACTATCTAGCTATCCATAATGACGAGGATACGCTTCTTGCCAGTCGTGATGTCTCACTGAGATTCAGGGACAAGATCGTGCATGGCATCCATGATGACCGCGTGGGTGTAGGGGAAGTTTTCACCGTGTTTGGTACCGACGTCGTTGGTGTAGAAGTATGTCTCATCGTATCATCTGATCACGAGCATATGGTATCTTGGTCAACCAGAGGTGAAGTAGCTATTGCCCAGTTTGCGTCCTGCAAATGGAGCGACGATCGCATGACCCTGTGCGAGTTCTGCTTTGATCTGTGCGATGCTAGGGTCATCGATGACCTTGGTTTTACCTACACCGTAGAATTTGTTGTAGAGCTCGGCAGTCTGTGCAATGGTGGTATCAATATAGCTACCAAACATCTCCTCTTCCATCTTGGTGAGAGCAATGACATCTGAGGTAAACTGAGATTTGGTCAGCTTTTTGTCTTGGATATAATATGCTGCGAGGATGATACTGGCTTCTTCACAGGCTTCCTTCCATGGGAGTTCTCGGTTGCCATCGGGAGCTTGAGCGTAGAAAGTGATATCCAGACTCTTGGATGCAGGGATGTTGTTGTTCTGCGTGGTGGGTTGTGCATCGATCTCGTCTTGGATCTCCTCCAGCTTCTGAGGGTCGTCTTGAGGCTGCGGGATATCATCTATCTTCTCCTCATCGATGATGATCTCAGGGGAGTTGGTACCTTCGGTATTGATGATGCCGGTTTCTGACTTATTGACAGTGTCAGTATCGTGATATGATGTTTGGACTTGGGCTGATAGAGCGCCTACGATGACCAGGGCGATCAAGCTCATGGCAATGGTGGAGTTAGTGAACTGCATGGGTATACATTAGTGATAAAAACTCAATCAAACAAAAAAAGATAGCTCATAACTCGGATCGAGTCGTAAGAATGCTATCTTTTCTGCGGAGGTTCAGTGTCAAAACACTGGTATCCAGTCATGTGGTAGTAGAAAAGAGATAAAGCTTATCTTCTTGCTCAACCAATGTATATTATGTAATACGACTGAAAGGGTGGTGTGTGCCGAGATGGGGTTGACTTATGAGTTATATTATAAACTTTTGAAATATTGTACATACCATGTTTTGATATCTTGTTTTTGAGAGGCAGATAATTGTCATAATTGTTTTCAGAGTAGCGTTTCATGTACCGTCATTACTTTGCTTAGTAAGATGTAAGAATTTTCACGTAGATTATTGATATTGTCCATTGGTATTTGGTAGCTTGTATTTTTGAAGCTACTATCCTGTGAAGTAATAAATACTACCAAATAATCTTCCCCTTCCTGAGAAAGTATCAGAAGAGGTCTTTTTTTGATGGCAGAATGATCCGTATACATCATCTCTCCAATCACAATATCTCCATATCAATAATTAGCAGTCATCATATAAGTCAGGTTCGTTATGTAAAAAATTAAAAGAAGGATTGTGTTGTATTATTAACATTGAGTCCTGTCTCTTTTGGTGTCTTATTGTGGGAGAATATGGATATTCACGAAATTTCACAAGATCATAGTTGATCATATTCATATCTTGAGCAATTTGTCGAGGCTTATCTTCATGTGATTTATCGCTAATCTCACTGGCGTTAAAATCAGAATATAATTGTAGTACCTCGTCGATACTTTGTTTGATTTGATGAGAAAACCGTGTATCATCCACAACAGTATTGGGGATGTATCTTTGTTGATAATAATTATGACATGGGGCCACTACTGAAATGATTTGGTTGTCCTGTTTCATCTCGTTGATCAATGAGTCAAAAGACCGAGGAGCTGGTCACATCGGTAGCTTGATAAATGGATATCCTGCAATATGCTCATGATACATCTCGTAGTAGTCAAATTCTGCAAAGTATAAAAGCTTGTAAAGTACCACTTTGCCTACATTATATTTGGCTCATACTTTGGATAAGACGTAGAGGATGAGTTTTTTGAACTGATCTCTTTGCTCTGGAGTAGGGTGAATATTTTGCTCGGTATCAGATTTGCCTGATAAGAGAAAGTCCACACTCGTATCAAAGATCTGCGAGAGTGTCTTGAGCTCGTCTGGTCTGAGAGTCCTCTTGTCTCCCTCGATCTGCGTCAGGGTAGCTCTACCTACGCCTAGCATCTCAGCCAGCTGTTCTTGAGAAAATCAATTGAGCTCTCTGAATTCTTTAATCCTTGATCATAATGAAATAGTCATCACAATTTATAGTGTAATAAATAAAAGATGATTGCTCAATTATATCTATTTACTTTTTATTTACAAATGATTTCTGGTATTCTAACAATTGACAGTTATGTTTTGTATTAATAGATGATAAAATAATATAAAGTATGATTTGTGATGGATGAGATATAGTCTATTTTAAGGCGATATGATGGTAGTTTTTTTAGTCAACGTTTCTCTTGAAATCTTTTTATTTTTGACTATATGGTATCTTGAGCACAATATGTGGTGCTATATCTTATTTTATATACTATATGTTGTATTTATGAAGAATATCAATTAACAAAAACCCTCTAACAAGTACATTGCAGAGGATTAAGTTCTTATAGAAATAAGACATTGGCGTGTCGAGACTATAAGTTTTATACGATTAGTTTCAAGAGGTTCTGAGTAAAAAAACCATCTTACCTTGATTATAGCGACTTTAGTGCAATAATGACTACTTTTGAGATGTATTAAGCACACAATTATACTGATTTATAAATGAAAAACTACTTTGAAGTTAACTGAATAAACAAGAACTCTCAATGAGACATTACCCATATATGATACTTTACAACATATAATAATTGAAATAAACACACTAATTATATTATGCCTGTATGAATTTGAGTGTGGATGATTGAAAATAATTATGAACTCTATACTATTGTCTGATTAATAAAACATAGGATATGAGTTGTAGATAATAATTGAAATAAATACCTAAGAAGCTATGTCGATGCACAGCGGAACAATAATCTTGATAATTTACCTATCTTACCCATAATCTAATGGCGACAAATCCACCAAAATGAGCATGAAGAGTATGAGCTGTGAAAGACAGAGCTCAATATCAAAATCCTAAAACGTGACTATTTGTTAAGAAAGATATGACGACAGGAAAGTTTATGGATAATAAAACTACTTGATGAAAATTCAAATGAGTAACTGATAAGACTAAAAAGAATTAACAATTAGTTTTTTATATTATGTTTATTCACTAAAAAATTATACTATATGTGTTAATACCCCTTACGCGATAGCAATATTGTTACGAGGGGTTTTTTGTGTTTCAAATTAATAACTTTGAGCCCATCTTCGGTAACATGCTTGTATGACTCAAAGTCAGTCATAAATTATTGAATGATTGTGATTTCCATTATAAATAAAGAGTTTTAATAAATTGTTGCATAGTTTAGTCTATATATTTTTGGATCAAAGTATTTATTGATTCTTCTAATTCTATGTTATTGAATTTATCATATTTCCTATTTTCTGGATGATGGATCTGGTGTCTAATAAATTGTGATAAAGTACAGTCATATTCATCTCATTTATTTTGTCCTGTCTTCGGATCTATTTCTCGCCATTTTTTAGTTCTTGGTACTCATTTTTCAGTCAAATATTGATCAACACTTTTTGCTGATCATAGATTAAATTTATCTTGTAAAGATCAATAAAGCTCATTATGAAATTCAACTGTTGCAATACTAAATGCTCTATACATAACTTCTCACCAAGACGGACTCCGATTAAATAGATTAAGCTCATTATGAGAATTAATTATGACATTATTATCCTCTTTTTTAAAAAGAAATAGATTTTCTCTATCTTGTTCGAATTGCTGTAGCATAAATCAAGAATGAGTACTAATAAACACTTGTTGATTTTCAGAGATGCTTTTTAGTGCTTGTAATAATTGTACTTGAGCCTTAGGGTGCAATGAAATTTCTGGCTCATCTATAAAAAAGAAAATAGGTTTATTATTTGTTTCTCACAATATCAAATGATTAGCATAAACTTGAATAAGAGTTAATGCCATTGCTCTTTGCATTCAACTTCACTTTTCTGATAATTTTGTCTCTATTCAGTCATTTATCACTATATCTCATGACTTCAGAAATGTACTTGGTTCTGGCAAATTAAAATCAAATCTAATAGTAGAAGATCAATATTGAGATTCGAATATTTGTTGTATTTTAGATTCTAGTTGTGATTTTTTTTGTTGAAATATAGAATCATTTCAATGAAAAACAGACTTATGCTGTTTGACTAGATTTTGTCGATGAGTTGTAGTTTCTAGGTCAGATGTAATGGTACTGATTAGTTTTCAGCATATTTTTGTAGATCAAAAATCAGAAATATCATTAGGATTCATGTCAGACCATACAAATTGAGTTTCGAATAAACTACCGATCATTTTATCAACTCATGTGATATTTTTATATTCCTGATTAACTGTATCAAATATTTCAACTTTTTTTACATCGTTAGTTGATCTTTTAACTCTTAGTGTATTAATACTATCCTGCTCAAAAATATAGCTATGATATTTAGACTCTGAAATATCATCTATATTGCATTCAAAATCTATACAAACGTATGTTTCTTCATCCTCATTAATTCATTTAGTTTTACAATTGTCAACTTTTCATGATTTCAGAAAATCAATAGCACTGAGTAGTGTTGTCTTTCATGTATTATTTTCTCATACAAGGTAAATAATATTTCATGATATATCAAATTCATGAAATCCTTTTAAACATCTATAGTTTTGTAGTTGAATTTTTCTAATCTTCATTATGTATAAAATTACGAATCTAAAACAACCCTCCTCTCCTCCTCAGTCAGTCCATACAGATCAAACACCATGTCATTGATTTGCTTATCGGTTGTGTTGATCTGAGATTTTAGGTTGAGAATTTCTTTCTTCTTGGATTCAAAGTAGTCCATGAGATCAGCTTGATCCGCTAAGGATATCTTAACAGATTTGAGCTCCTTGAGGAGTCAGGAGAAATCGAGCTCTCGTCGCTTCTGGAGCTTGGTAGATGGTTTGGTGATAGCGTATTTCTGAGTGAGGAAGCGTAGGACCGTATCACTGCGATCATGCAACTGCTGGTTGAGCGAGAGCATCAGATCTGCTTTTTCGATGAATGGTTGTTGAGCTGAGAGTGGGATGTCTTTGATTGGGAGCTTATCAATATCTCATTTCCTTATTTGAGGAGTTTTCTTACTTCATTCCTCGGCTCACATAATAAGCTTATTCTCTTTAGCGTAATATGTAATGAGGCTAGAGTTAATTATGCACATTAATATTTTCAAAAATGACTCGTCATTATGCTTTAATAGATGAATAGAAACATTTCAATAATATCATTCAATATTATCTAAGCATGCCTGTAGTCTAACCTTTCATCACGCATTACTAACAGTCTGAGATATGATTATTTTGGGTATTCAAAAACGATATTCTTTTTCAGGACTTCCTATCGATAAACTTTGAGGGTCTCTGCATTTTTCTCATTTTTTTAATTTTTCAGTAAGAATAGATCTAACCTCATCTTGTAAAGCATTATCATAGGTGATATACTTTCATGGTTGTCACTCTAATGGCCGCTCAATTCAGTATCTAGATATGTTTTTTGAAAATACCGCCTTATGCCATTTGTCTTTTTTAATTATGTTATCATCATCACTAAGAAAATACTCTGGAATAATCTGCATTCATGTGAAAGTCTCAACAATATTATTCAAGTTTTGGGTTTCTTTTTCTATTTTGCTAATTAAAGAGCTATTTTTGCTTAATGTGATCTTGTATCAGTCTTTAATTATAGACTTTATTGATTCTGCCTGTAAAGGATTATCTAAATCTTTGGATTTTATTCATACGCTATAGTTTTGACTTTTTTCTTTCTTTAAGAAGATAATACATGTTTCAGCAACTACTCATGGAAATAATATGTCTGAATCTATTTCAATCAGTTGAGAATTATCTAAAACATATTTACGACAATACTCATATACATCAACACCTAATATTGCTTGATCCATTATAAATCAATTATATCATCCATTTTTCATTAATTTGATGGTTTTCTCCATAAATCACATGATTGTATTGAAAGATATATTCCCACGATTTTTGACAGACTCAAAAGTATCATAGTTTTGAATGTAATACTTGATTTCTTTTTTATCAAATTTTTGAGCTTGTCTTCAGTAGCTTGATACATATGGCGGATTGCCTACAATTACATCAAAACCAAACATTTCATGATCATATCACGTATAAGACTCTTTTCATGTTTTTGTATTGGTATGAGTATTATATTTGGAGGTTGGAGTTAGTCCTGATAAAATACTAGGAAATTCCTGATACCAGTCAAACGCTCTTTCGCCAGCTACCGCAGGATCATCTATCAGTGAGTTACCACACTTGATATTGTCATCGAGGTTGTTGAGTTTCTTGCCTTTTTGGGCTGATTTGAGCCAGAGCGAGAGCTTGGTGATTTCTACTGACTCAGGATTGAGATCGACTCCGTAGATATTGTTACGCAGGATATCCTTGTAGATCTGGCTATCATCGAATAGACCACCAATAATTTGTCAGATGCGCTTATTTTCCCCATAGAGATAGTCAAATACCTTGACGAGGAATGCTCCAGAGCCACAGGCTGGATCGAGAACTTTGACGTTTTGGAGGATTTGCTGATATGCTTGGTATGCTTTGAGTTCGTCTTTGGGATATTTTTTGAGACATTCGTTTTCTTTCTCCTCGAGGTAGGTCATGAGGGAGTTTTGGACGATATAGTCTACGATGTATTCTGGTGTATAGAAAATCCCATCTTTCTTCCTTTTGGACTCTTTTTTCTCCACTAAATGATCAGTTTCGGTTTCTTGTCAGAGTAGATCGATCTTGAGTTGTTCAATATCTGAGATACTCTGCTCAAAGATATGTCACAAGATATTGACCGATAGCTCATCATCAAAGTTAAAATCCCCTAAATTGACAAACTTACTACAGATTGAGTCACTAACTTTGAGATTGTTGAGTTCTGGATCAGAGTGAAACAATCCACCATTATATCCGTTGGGGATATCAAGTTTATTGCTTCCACTATTAACAGCTTCAAAAAAGTTGCTGAGTGTTTGAAATGTACTACTCAGAGCTTGTTCTCCATAGTTGATAACCTGCTTGAGCTTACCATGAGGTAGTAATCCCTTATCTTCACAGAAGTGGATGAAGATGATACGATCAATGATTTTTTGAGATTTTTCGACGATAATTTCTACACTGATATCTGGATTGTGATGTCTAATATCATTGATCAGCTCAAACCTGAGAGCTTTGTATTGTTGATAGAATTTCTTGGTGATTTGCTCTTGGATGATACGCACTTCGCTCAGTCTCGTCTCAGTAGCTGACTTACCTGATTCACTGATGAGGTATTTCTTGCCCAAGATGACGAGTAGTGACTTGAGATTGTAGTAGTCGTTGGCTGGATCTGCGAGCTGCTCGATTGTTCGTATTTCGTAGTCTTGTTTGTTATCTCTATATAGTCTAATGGATCAGAAGTTACTTACAATCAACCAAGGGCAGTCTTTGAATGATGTTTTATATCCAAATCCTTGATCAACTGGGGTTTGTCCAGCATAAGCTCCAGTTTGTTTTTTGTCAAGCAAACAATCAGATCACTTGAGCTCAACCACTACCTTGACTCATTCATATTCATATCATCAGTTTAAGAAAAATCATAGTCCAACATCCGCAGTCTTAGCTCATACGGGTGTATTGGCTTTTGGGTGTCTGTGGATATTTTCTTCATAACCTAGGAGTTCTCCGAAGAAGAGATTATTAAATCTTTGTTCGTATCTTGTTTCGTCTTTCATGTTTCCTTTGCGGAAATCATTATACAACTCTGATATGATACTGATTTCCTTCTCCAGTGACAGTCACTGAAGTCACGAGATAGCAGACTTGATGATAGATTTGGAGAACAGTTGAGACATCAATTACTTGTATGATAAATTTTTCAATGTATAACTATTTTTACCTCTCAATGCAAGCATAATCCTGCACTATTTTATCTTTTCACAATCCTATAAATCTTGTCACCATCTTTCTGCTTGGTTCATCTACCATCTTGGTTGGATGTAGTGAAGACAATATCTCCTGATGGTGATAGCGAGACTCATCTGATCCTACCATACTGTTTGAGGAAGAGTTATTCGACTTGCTGGCCTGTAACTGGATCGAGGATGAGGATGCTCTCGCCCTTGAGAGTACCGATGATGAGTTTGTCTTGTCGCTGAGGAAACTGGTCTCCATCATACCAGATCAGTGATGCAGGAGCTACTGCAGGGGTAAATGTAGCGATCGCAGGAGTCATACCGTCCTTGAGTTTGTCATGAGAGACGATGGGTCGTCCGTAGTTTCATCATTTGACGATGTGATTGATTTCATCTCCACCTCATGGTCCATCAAATCCTGATGGTCCGTGTTCACTGGCATACATCTCGCCCTCTGAGCTTCGGTCAAATCACTGGACGTTCCTGTGTCATAGAGACCAGATGGCTGATCATGAGTAGGGATTATCGCTTGGGATACTACCATCTGGGCGGATGCGTAGGATCTTACCATGATAGCTGGTAGTGTCTTGAGCTTTCTGCTTCTCGGTGGCGTCTCCCACGCTCAGATATAACATCCCGTCGGGTCAGAATGTAATTCATCATCATGCATGATACTTGGCAGCAGGGAGCATATCCAAGATAATCGTAGGACTGACGAGACCTGTTCCTGTATCGGTATAACGAGTGATCTGGAGATGCCCGTCTGTCGCATAGGAGAGGTAGATATAGTGATTCTGACTGTAGTCGGGGTGGGCTGCGATATCCATGAGACCTGCTTCTTCGATGTTCCGTACGTTTGGGATCTGGGCGTACCATGCTTTGTGACCTTGGTCGTCGATCTGGTAGATATCTCCTCATCTCTCGGTGACATATCAGATATGCTCAGAGATCCAGGTGATGGCTCGTGGGACGGTGAGTCAGGTCGCGATAAGCTGTACTTCGTAGGAGTTAGTAGTACTACCAGTAGTAGTGTGTGTGACCTCACCAGAGTTGCTGCTGGGTGTTGTGGTGGCTGTGTGACTACATGCAGTGAGGACCAGCAGACTGGTGATGACTGCGAGAGCGGATCATAGGTTCATCATCATAAGGGGTAATATGATAGAGCAGCGCAAATCCATATCAATTACATGGTGCGTTGCTATGAGAATACCCTAGTAGATTGCAAAGTCAAATACTATCTCATATGATGATTTTGAGCTTGTAATTGATAAGACTAAAGGTACACTGAGTCTCTTTACTTGATAACCCAATCACCACATGAATACTGAAGAAGAAGTAATCGTTGCTCCAGAAGCAACAGAAGTAGAAGTAGAAGGAGGAGAAGAAGTGGAAGTAGATACTGATACAGTAGATGCTCCTGAAACAACTGAAGAAGCTGCAGAGTAATCCTATTGCTTTGAGGATATATGAAAAACTCCCTGATGGGAGTTTTTTGATTTTCAAATTTGACAGAATCGACTCACATAGGTATAATAGAAGAGAATCTAAAAGATTGCCTCAAACTTTATTTCAAGGCTAATAATCTTTTAGATCATATACTTCGTCAGCTTGCTGCGGAGTCATTGATTAGGATTATTACCATCTCCCAAAACCATGTCCGTCCCAATTAGTATCTATACTCAAAATCTCCAACTCGCAATCAATAAGTCAGATATTGTGAGGGTTTTTGATAATCTGCTTACGATCGGAGTGGAGAACGGCGCATCAGATATCCATATTGAGCCGTATGAAAACTACTGCCGTATCAGACTACGTATTGACTGAGTGCTTGATGATATTATGCAGTATCCTCGTACCATGCATGAAAATGTCATTGCCAAGTTTAAGATTGAGTCAGGACAGATGAGACCGGATGAGAAGCGTATCCCTCAGGATGCCAGAGTATCCACCATTACCCTCACCAGCAAAGAGATCGACTTGCGTGCCAATACACTCCCTACCGTATGGTGAGAGAAGCTGGTAATGCGTATCGTGGATAAATCCAAAAAGACACCGCCCCTCGAGACGCTGGGTATCGAATGATCCAACGGTTTGATCATGGCCAGAAATCTGACCTATCCAAATGGTATCATCATCAACTCATGACCGACTGGTAGTGGTAAGACAACCACGCTGTATGCCGCCTTGCACAAAGTCAACAGAGTAGGTATCAATATCACCACCTATGAAGATCCAGTAGAATCCCGTATTGACTGACTCAATCAAAGTCAGATCCGTGCTGATATTGGATATAAGTTTGCTGATGGTCTGCGTGCGTCATTGAGACAAGATCCAGATATTGTGATGGTGGGAGAAATCCGTGATTGGGAGACACTTGAGACTGCGATGGAAGCCGCCATGACATGACACTTGGTATTTTCTACTATCCATACCAACTCTTCTGCAGAGACGATTACCAGAGTGATGAATATGGGAGCGCTCAACTATCAGATTACTGGTACATTTAACCTCGTGATCGCACAGAGATTGTGTCGTAGAGTCTGTGAAAAATGTGAAGTCTACCAGACCATGGACGACCCAAAATGGAAGGATTATCTCGCATTTGCGAGGGATAGTCTTACCTCTATGATCCCAGAAGCGCTCACAAGAGAGCTCGAGTTGCGTAATATCACACCTGAAACATGGAAGAGATTCTTCGAACAATGAGAGATCATCGTCGGAACTGGAAAGCTTGCAGATGGGTCAGTATGTGCTAAATGTAATGGTAACTGATATAAGTGAAGAGTCTGAGTCTACGAGATGATGGAGTACGATGACGAGATCAAGAACCTCTTGCTCAATGGTAAGACGGCACTGGATATCGAAGCCTATGCTCTCAAAAACGGTATGATGAACCTTGAGCGTGATGGTATTTTCAAATCAATCGAAGGTCAAACGACCCTCGAGGAGATCTATAGAATCGTAAAACACAAGTGGCTTGACAAAGATAAGCAAAATGCTTATGCAGTCAGCTCTGCTCAAGCCAGACAACAAGCAGCATCACAGCAAGCTATGGAAGCAACTAAACCCGACTATGGTCAGATGTGACAAGTGCCATTAGCTGCCCTAGTTCCAACTCCTCCTCCTGTAGTGTAGTTTGTTTTTGACATTCATGTTTCGACTATCAAATTATAGTTGCAAAATACTTTCATAATCATAGATATGGAGCTATCTTTTCCCCTCGTCGGGGATACATTGATATTTAGCTCTTTTTTTATAGTTGATGAAGAAATTATTATTTGGACTAGTTGCTATGATTGTGTGTAGCTATGGAGCGATGACGAGTATAGCATCTGCTGCCAATAATCCTGTTGTACAGATCGTGTGATATGATGCGGTATGATGACGTTTTCCCAATATGTTATGATGGGGTAGTGCATCGATTATCTCCAAAGATGGACTAATCCTAACCAACAATCACGTGGTAGATAATGGTCGTGGTGGTACATTGCCATGATTTTCGATTTGTATTACGGTCGATGATACGCAGCGTCCTAAGTGTC
This sequence comes from bacterium, assembly GCA_043772005.1. Lineage (GTDB taxonomy): Bacteria > Patescibacteriota > Gracilibacteria > Absconditabacterales > Absconditicoccaceae > JAYSSF01. The sequence continues at coordinate 74,005 of JAYVGP010000012.1, read as the reverse complement.
ACTATACTGCTAGTTTGATCGCGCGCGATATTCGTAGAGATGTTGCATTGTTGCGTATTGATCCAGTGGATATCTTTGGCAAGAGTGTAAACTATAATGATCTGACTACGATTGAGTTGGATTATAGCTATGTGCCCAAGGCTCAAGATACAGTAGTTGCAATCTGATATCCATGGGTTGGAGCCAACACAATCACCAAGACGCAGTGAGTAGTTGCTGGTACACAGCCATACAACGATGTATCATATATCAAGACTGATGCATTGATCGCTGGTGGCAATAGTGGATGACCACTTGTATTGAATGGTAAAGTAATCGGAGTCAATACGTTTGGGATGGGAGGTATGTTTGATCCATCATTGGGATATGCACTATCTGTAGCTGAGATTCAAGATTTTATTTCGACTAACTTGACTAAGTCAGGCACTCCAGTTTCTCCTAAACTAGGTTTTGCTGAGTACCTACGTAGACTCGAGCAAATCAATATTGATCGCAAGATCAGTGATGATTTTGTGACGATGAAGTTTGATACATCATATAAGGTGACTCACTATATCCCAAATCTACAATTGAGATGAGAAATCTCTAATCCTGACATCTATCATGTTCAGCAGTTCAACATTCAGCGTGTTAATCTTCCGAAATTTAAGGATAAAAAAGAACAAGAATTCTTCCTCAAAAATCAGATGCAATTATATGGTTCACGATGGAGTAGCGAGAAACTCAAGATCAAGAAGATTGGTGGATTGGATTTTTATGAACCAGTATATAGTGGTGATCCAAGTGGTGGTGAGTGATATGGGTATAAGAGATATTTTACAGTCATTGATGGCACGATGGTGATCATTACACTGTATGCTCCACTTGGTAATGAGAACACTCAAGATCAGGTTAAGACAAATATTGATACTTTCCTTACCAGTATCACTTTTGGTTCGATTGCTACTTTGCCAAGACAAGAGTTTGAACTCTATACTCCAGCGATTAAGCTTCCTAACTCAGGTCAAGTATTGGTGGATATGTTTGGACAGATGGATTGGTGATTTAGTGAATATTATGGATGGAGATCTAGCTATATCCAGTTCCTTGGTAATCTATATGAGACAATATGAGTCACAGTAGAAGCTAATACTCTATATGGAGGTAAAGGTAAATCTGCTCAACAATTACTGGATGCTGCAACGGCTGATATGTACGGTAGCTCGCTCACATCCAAGTGACTGGTCAATTACTATGGCAATGAATGATATATGGTCTGTATCAACGATCAGCGATATGAAGCAATGGATGCTCAGGGTCGTAGCCATAAAATGGCAAATTGTATCATGCGTATTGTGGTTTGATCAAAGCAGGAGCATATTGTATCATTTGCTCTATCAGTAGAAAAGGTAAAGCTTGAGTCTCGTAAGAAGGAGTTCTTCGCTCTTGTGGATAAGGTAATGAAGCCATTGGGAGATAGTGCTTTGGGTGTGACCATCGCTCCAGAGCTCAAGTCCAACGCGAATGAAGTCAAATTTAATGATATTGCTGATCAAGATGCTGGATTGCAGAAATTCCTGACAAATTTGGTATCGTGGTGAGTGCTCAAGCCTAATCCAAGCTTCAATGGAGATTATCCTCTGTTGTGGCAGGACTATAGCAAGTTATACCTCAAGATGGTATATAATAAAAATCTGACTGATATCTGGTCGAATGGTAAAACATATGGCGATGTGATAGCGACTCTGCCATATAGCCCTACTGCGTTTGTGCCATCTAATCATACCTACACGTTTGAGACGATGCTCAAGATCAAGCTGGCATGAGTCAATTATAGTGACTTTAGTGAGTATGGCTTATCACGTTTTGAGCGTTTGAGAGATACGACCTACAGAGATCAGTGGAACCAAATTCAGGAGCGAGAATATAGTATCTACGGTCAGCGTAAGATTGATATCTATGAAGCATTTGGCTCAATGAATTTACGATACAGTGATTATTATACTACATATAATCCGATTACAAAGATCCTATCCAAGACCTTGATGACGAGTAAAGATCCTATCAAACTTGATCAGGGTATGACGGTCACTGCGATTGATGAGACCAATGCACAGGCTGCGTGTTATGCTTCCAAACTTACAATTGTATCAACCAAGTGCCTGGATGTATGGCGTGAGCAGGCAATCAAATATGCAACATATTCTATCTTGACAAAATGAGAGGCAATCAATAATCTTATCTATAGGGTAGATGTGGGTCTATTCGATTCATATTGGGCGAAGAAAAAAGAAACTCAGATTGAAGAACAAACAAACCTTTAACTTTTAACTTTGAACTAATAGATGAGAGTAGAGATTAATCAGGCAAAACAATTATTACTTGATGGGAAGCTTGTGGCTTTTCCTACGGAGACGGTCTATGGATTAGGAGCTTTGGCGATCGATCAAAGAGCAGTAGAGGCGGTATATGAAACCAAACATAGACCTCATGATAACCCATTGATTTGTCACTTTGCATGACCGAGTCAGATCAAACAATATACTACTAATATACCTGCATATTGGGATTTATTGGTGTCTCATTTTAGTCCTGGACCGGTGTCATATCTGTTATTATGTAAGGATGAGTCATTGCATCATGCGACGAGATGATTGGCTAAGGTTATTTGTCGTATTCCTAACCATCCGCTAACCCTGCAGTTACTTGAAGATCTGGATCAGCCAGTAGTCTGACCAAGTACCAACCCATCTTGACAGCCAAGCGCTACTAGTGCGTCGATGGTAGAAGAGTACTTTGGTGATAGTGTACCAGTGTTGGATGGATGAAGTTCATGGATTGGTTTGGAATCTACGATTATCGATTGTACGGATGAAGATCGTGTGACAATTCTTAGGTCATGACAAATAGGAATACCTGACATCAAGGAAGTGCTTGAAGATGGAGGGTATCATCATGTAATAGTAGATGAGACTTACTCAGATTGATCAGGCTGACAAATTAGTATTCCATGAACTAAGTATCGTCATTATAGTCCTCAGACAATGATTTTTAAGATAGCTCAACGAGATCCGATCCATGACCGTGGTGATATTGCAATTATTGGTCCTACAGAACTACTGGAGCGTATCCAGACGACAGAGATAACGCATCGTATTGATTTGTGATCTGTGTATAGCCCAGCGATTATTGCACATAATCTCTATCATAAGTTACATGAGTTAGATGGATTATGAGTGAGACATGCGTATCTACTAATGTGGAAATTAGGAGGATTGGGTATTGAAAAGGCGATTACTGATAGACTAGGTAAGATAGGTGAGTGGAAAGAAGAGTAATCTAGACAAATCAGACGAGACCAGATGATATGATATAGTCCTGACTTTGTCGGGATTTTATATTTCAGTAAAAAAAAAGAATCCCCGTAGGGATTCCTAAAGGGATTTACTTAAGATCAATAAGTGGATAGAATTCGTAAGCCTCGTTTTCTTCTATTATTTTTCTAATCCCATTTTTATCTTCGGTAGTCGAATTAGAAAACTCACTTTTGAGATTTTTTATAATGTGCTCTTTTGTTAAACCAGTGATTATTTTTGTTTCAGTTTGCAGTTCAAAGCATAGATCAATTGAACCTTTATCTTCTTCCTTGCTTCTTATTTGCATATCAAAGTAATCGAAGAGTATATCAGACATACTCATTACTAATAAATCTCTTTGATAGCAACTAATCCAAGCGTGCTTTAAGTTATTAATTTCTGCCTGGACTTTCTCTCTCTCACCGTTTTTTAACGTGGATAATTGTTCAATAAGGTCCATGATATGGGTACTTAGTAGGGCAAAAGAATATCTACTTATGCATGATTCTTTTGTCCATAACTCAGTCTCTATGTCGATAGGACCATAATAGTTCTCATCCACTCTATTGGATGATCGTATTATTGAGTGTGATATTCCAGATACATCTATTTCTATCTCGCCGCTACCATGATTCAGTAGTGTTGCACACTCAATACCGCCAGCTAGTTTGTTAGTATTATACACAGGAGCATTTTTATTGATATATAGTCCCTCTTTTTTGAGTACTATATTCGATGAAGGAACATATCCTTCTTTGACTCCACTCTTATTAAACTCATCAATTGATTGAGCTATTAATAAAGATCCTTTTGATTTAAATTTTATTTCCATTTTTTTTATTTGTTTATGTTTGACATTTTATTTAAAATTCTAAATTACTTAAAAGAGACAGATAATCAATAGATTTTTTCTTGAATATTTAGACTTATTGAGTTACTGTGCTTCTAAGTTTATGCTGATATAGTTAGTATAATGACAAATATTTGAGGGTGAACACTAGTTAATTATTAACAAGACTTGATCGTCTTATCATAATCAGTATATAGAGCTATGATCAAGACTCTCGCCATTGAAACAAGTTGTGATGATACATCAGTGGGAATCGTAACCTATAAAGATGGGATTTGGTCCTGTCCCATCCTCAAAATATATTCACAGATCGCAGAGCACCAGGCTTATGGTGGAGTAGTGCCAGAGTTGGCATATAGGCTTCATGAGGAGAAGATCATCCAGTTGGTAGAAGAAATCTGATATGATGAGATTATGTCATGTGACTGTATTACAGTGACCCGTGAACCTTGACTACCTTGATCATTGGTCGTGTGAAATACGGTAGCGAGCTTCCTTGCCTCGTTGTACAATAAGCCGATTTATAGAGTTAATCATATTTATGGACATGTAGTATCACTATTGCTTGATAGGCACGATAGTGACTGTCCATTGCCTCGATTGGTGCTGACGGTGAGCGGAGGACATAATGAGATATACTTGGTAGAGGATAGTAACAGCAAATACCCGAGAGGGTATGAGAGTCGAGAACAAGACTTAATTATTCAAAGAATCTGACATAGTCTGGATGATGCTGCTGGGGAGAGTTTTGATAAGGTGGCAAGGATGCTGGGCGGTAGTTATCCTGGTGGTCCATGGGTCGAACAGATAGCAAAATGTTGAAGTTCGAGATCTGATATTGTATTTAAGAGAATCTTGTTGGATGGTAAATGAACTTGACAGGCTCAAGAGACGATTGATACCAACCATCTCAATTTCTCATTTTCGGGGATGAAATCACAGGTATATAACTATCTCCAAAAATATCCACTTGATACACTAAGTGAACAAGATATTGCTGATATATGTTTGGAGTTTAGTGAGTGTGTGAGTGATATCCTGGTAGAGAAGATCACGTGGGCGACGCAGAAATATGAGTGCAAGACGGTAGGACTAGTAGGGTGAGTAAGCGCCAATGATAGACTATACGATAAGCTCCAAGTCAGACTACCTCATCTTCATTGTCTCAGACCAGTCAAAAAGCTCTACAGTACTGATAATGCGGCGATGATAGGAGTGGTATGAATTTTAGAACATACTGTAAAATTGAAAACAAGTAAGAATAGTGATATTAATTTTACAGCTAATAAATTGATTTCTTAAATGAAAATCATCTTAGTTGAAATCAATTTATTAGTATGAAAGCATAATGCAACAAGTAGAATGTATTGATTGTCATAGTGACCATGTCGTCAAAAACGGCGTACTGCCATCGGGAGGTCAGAGATATCATTGCGCGGATTGTGATGGGCATTTTAGTCTGGGTGGTAAGAGAAATACATATACACCAGAACTTAAAAAGACAATAGTAGAGGCATATTTACATAGCTGACTACCAGCGAGGTCGGTCGCTGCTCAGTATGATGTGTCACTGTCTACGATTGTCTTGCGAGCCAGAGATCATAAGAAAGCTTGTGCTATTTGCCAACATTAGATTGTTGGTTTTTTTTGTGTTTGAAAAATGATGTATCGAATATGAGAAATATGTATTGATTTTGAGGATAAGTTAAGTATTACTACCCTCAGTATCGATACACTTATTAATGCAACGACCCAAATTAGTCAGACCTACTCCTCAACAAACCACCCGAAAGACAATTCGTGGTATGGTGACTAAAAACTTGTTAGCGTTGCTACTTACTGGTCATCCTTTGTGATTGATGGAAAATATCGTTCATAGTTGAATAGATTGGGTAGTAAATAAGAACTTCTGCACCGATAATAAGTTGCTCAATGTATGAGTACACCTGGCGACATGTCTGAGTGTGGATAGACTGATCCATGGTACGTGACATGAGATAGTTGAAAGTCTTAGTTGAGGATGATATGCAGATATTGGTTGATCTATAGATTACGATATAAATCATAGTAGCATGAGCTCCTCCACTGATGTATCGAGTAGTATGATGGCTGATATTTCATACGATACTGATGTTTCTCATAATGTTTCTGATACTGCTGATATCAGCAATACGGTATCTCAGACTCATAAACCGATGAGTGCAATCATGAAAGCAAAAATGCAAGCGATGCAAGTCATTGATGTAAGTGATATGGAATGATATGATCCTACTATGTGACAGGATTTTACTCAGATGTATCAGATCGCAGATACTCAGTGAATAATTGACCATACGGGACATCATCATTGATGAGATGCTCATGCTGGTCGTAGTCATGGAGATCATACCTGACATAGTCATGAAATTCATGAGGATCACGCAGATCATGTTGGGCATGATCATGATCACTGAGGGCATGGTATCTTGCCGATCTTGTGATGAGCGATTGTGGAAGAGTATGGACCTACAATGTACAAAGTCACCAAACAAAGAACTCAAAGCTTCGTCGAAGATCTGTTTAATATGAGTCCTGCAAGTGATACGACTATTATCAAAAAATCAGAGCTAAGTAAGCTAGGCAACAATACAGTATCAAAACCAAAAAAAGGTAAAGTAGTCAAATTTGAACCAAATATCGTAGCAGAGACTAAGCAGAATAATAAAGGTAATATAATACCATTTGCTCCTCGTGATAGTTTGATCAAGAAAGCAGCATAATTTTATTCATTTATATACCGATCATATGCCTAGCAAAACTCCTGTCACCGTCCTCTCATGATTTCTCTGAGCTGGTAAGACGACACTACTTAAACATATTCTACTTAATCGTCAAAACCTCAAAGTAGCAGTGATCGTCAATGATATGGCAGAGATCAATGTCGATGCAAGTATCATCAATGATGCAGTCAGCTTTAGTCAATCTGAAGAAAAGCTCGTCGAGATGAGTAATGGTTGTATCTGTTGTACGCTGCGTGAAGATCTATTGATCGAAATACAAAAACTATGTACCGAGTGAAACTATGATGCAATTATCATTGAGTCGAGCGGTATCGGTGAGCCGATCCCAGTAGCACAGACCTTTAGTTATCAAGATGAAGAATCAGGTATTGATCTGACCAAATACGCGGTCATCGATACGATGGTGACAGTTGTGGATGGTCTCAATGTACTCAAGGATCTGTATCTATGAGATGATCTACGAGCTCGTAACATGTCGCTGGGGGAGGATGATACTCGTACAATTGCACATTTACTCACTGATCAGATCGAGTTTGCCAATGTGATTGTGATCAATAAGTGGAGCATGGTAGATGCTGATACACAGCGCCAGATCATGGGTACGATCAAAGTGATGAATCCACTTGCTCAGATTATTACTACTGACCATGGAGTAGTAGAGCTTGATCGTGTGATCAAGACGGGGTTGTTTGATTTTGATGAGGCGAGTCAGATGGCTGGCTGGATCCAAGAGTTTCAACGTTGACCAGAGCACCACACTTCTGAGACAGTAGAGTATGGGATTAGTAGTTTGGTGTATGTGAGACATCGTGCATTTGATCCTGACAAGTTCTGGGCATTGATCGAGAGGTGATTACCAAACGTTGTCAGAAGTAAGGGGATTATCTGGATGTCTGACCGTCCTCATGAGTGATTATCACGATCACAGGCTGGTAGTATGGTGGTAGCTGAGCCTGGTGGTAGATGGCTGTATGCGATGTCTCGTGCAGAGCTGGAAGAATATGGAGATGATGAGATCATGGAACAGTGCCAGCAATATGCAAGCTATCCAGATGGAGATCGTAGGACAGAGTTGGTGATTATCGGAGTAGATTTGGATAGAGAGTTAGTAGAGAAACAGTTGGATAGCTGTTTGGTGTAAAAAAACCATTGAAATTATCCCTCACATCGTTATTAGCTGATTAATGAAATATATTGCTGTTTGTATTGTTTGTGTTGCAGCGCTATCGATGATAGCATTTTTTGGCTGAGTGCAAGCAGATAACGAGGTGGTAGACCATGGTTATGAGTGCTTCAATCTAGAGATCGCACAAGCACAATTGGCTCAAGCTCGTGCAGATCGTAATTGGAGGGCAGTCAGACAAGCTCGTTTATCAGTCAAGAACCGGGAGAAATTATGTAAGTAAAAAGACCCTAGAGGTCTTTTTTTTATTTTAATCTTTTTTTGTGCTAAACTTATAGATCTCAATCACAGCAAACATGATGGCACTGGCTGCCCATGGCATCCACCGGTACTGTCATATTCGTACTACATCCAAGAAATTACCCAATCATGGTATCATAAATGGTATAAATTGTACTATTAATCCACCAGCTACCGCAAGCAGTAACCAGTGATTATTGAATATATTTTCCTTCCAGACTGGATGATAGAGGGTCTTGACGCTAAATACATACACGAGCGAATTGACTCCCAATGTGACAAATGCAACACTACGAGCGAGCTCCATATTATGATTGCTTAGGTGGAGCACCCAAGAGAAGATCGCAAAGCATAGTACTGCTCATGTCACAGAGACAATGATGATGAGACGCTTGACCCATGGATTGATGATATGTTCTGATGGATGACGAGGACGATCTGACATGAGTCCTGTTCTGTGTGGGTCGATGGTGAGAGCCAAACCTGGTAGTCAGTCAGAGATCAAGTTGATCCATAAGATTTGAGCTGCGGTCACGGGAAGTGGCATTCCGATGAGTAGACACAAGATTATCACGATAATCTCCTCAAACGCGTCACACATGAGATATAGGACTACTTTGCGGATATTATCAAACATGCCACGACCTTCTTGGACTGCTGCTACGACGGTGGAGAAGCTGGAATCGAGGAGGATGAGATCAGCTGACTCTTTGGCGACGTCTGTGGCGGATCATACTACAATACCAATATCTGCATGTTTGAGCGCTGGTGCGTCATTGATGCCATCTCAGGTCATGGCTACGATTTCCCCATCGTCCTGGAGTGCTTGGACGATACGCATCTTTTGTTCTGGTTTGGTCCTGGCAAACAGCTTGACGTGACTGTTATTTTCCAACCATTGATCAAGGTCAGATTCTGACATGGCTGTGAGCTGATCTCAGGTCATGATGTCTGATTCTTGGAGTGTGATACCTAGTTGTTGGATGATTGCACGAGCAGTACCTACATAGTCTCCTGTGATTACGATGAGCTTGATACCAGCTTGATGAGTGAGCTCGAGCGCATCAGCTACATCTGGTCTAATGGGGTCTGCGAGGCAGATGAGTCATTGTCGTGACAGGGAGTTTGGCTTTTCGATGTTTGATCTTTGAAGTGTATTCTTTGGTCAAATCCCTCCGCCTTTAGTACCTTCTTTATGTTCTTCAGAGTGCTTTATCAAGCGATGATTCACAGATGATTGAGCACATGCGACAAGTCTGTATCATTTACTGGTAAGGTCTTCGATCTGAGTATGGATATCTGCTTTTTGATCATCGGTGAGTGTAGACCAAGACATGAGATACTCTGGTGCTCCAGTAATATAGATGGTATTATCATACAGTGATGCAGTGTATTTGTGCTCTGAGCTAAAGGGGAGGATATCATCTGCTGTTTCAATAGTGATTTTACTGCCTATCCATAATGTGAGTGCTTGTGAGACTGCGTTGTCATCGTTGAGGGTACGAGTGATATGGTCACGCAGCTTGACTTCATCTCCTACTACTGATACTACTGACATGATACCCTGTGTGAGTGTACCAGTTTTGTCACTACAGATGACGGTGACTCATCCTAGTGTCTCTGCGGAAACCAAGCTCTTGACTAGTCAACGACGATGGAGGATTCTGTGCATCCCTACTGCGAGTACGACAGTAAGTGCGATCAACAGTCACTCAGGGATAGCTCCTACTGCTAGTGCTACTGCGGTGGTGAAGATCTCTACCCATGGTGTTTCGCGTATGAGACCCACAACTACTACGATGATTACGATACCCAATACGATCCATGTCAGCTGTTTGCTAAAATACTCAAGCTGTTTCTGTAGCGGAGTGAGTTCGTTGGGAGTTTGGACTTCGGTGGCGATCTTGCCTAGCTGTGTATCTGCTCCGATGCTGGTGACTTGCATATATCCTGAACCAGAGATGACTACTGTGCCCATACTGATATTATCGTTGATATTTTTGTTGATAGGGAGAGATTCGCCGGTGAGCATGGCTTCAGAGATACTTAGCTTCATCTGCTCGACGACAATACCATCTGCGGGGATCTTGATACCAGCTTTACAGTAGACGATATCTCATGGTACGAGATCACTGGTAGGTATTTCTTGGCTTGAGCTATCTCTAACAACGGTGACTGTAGGTTGTAGGAGCTGCTTGAGTGCTTGTAGTGACTGGTTAGCTTTGGATTCTTGATATCGTCACAGGAGTGTATTTAGTACTACTGATACGATGATGATGATAGTATCTTCAAATTCTCATAAGATAGCAGTTATGATTGCTGCAATGAGTAGTACGTAGATCAGAGGGCTTTTGAGTTGTAAGAGGAGGATTTGTAGTTGTGTTGGTGGTTTCTGCTCAGGGAGCTTATTATATCCATATTGAGTATGGAGTTGGCTGACTTGTGTGGATGTGAGTCATATTTGATGAGTATTTTGCATAATTAGAGATAATAATAGTTTCCTATTATATTCATCATTAGGCTGATGGGCAAGGATTGGTTTGTGTGAGAGGATGTTGGGGTTGGCTTTTTGTTTTTTTGTGATGTAAAAAGACGGTCTATGCTACCGTCCCTATAATTGTTACTTATGCTTCAAAGATGATTTGTCTTTCTTCCACTCCGTAATATGGATGCTCAAATACTAAGATATCTCCATGTTTGACTTTATGATTCTTGAGCCAAGTGATTCATCAGGATTTTTGCATATATTTCCAGAACCATTGTTCTGCTTGGTCGTTTCACCATTGTATCATATAGACGATTCTGGCGATATCTGGCTCGTAGACTGATCGGATTCTGATTTTAGAGGATTTAGTTAAGATAGGGGAGTTGGTGGAAGCTTTGGTTTTTAATTCTTCCAAATTCTCTAATTCTTCCAACTCTCAATCTTCAAGTTCTCACTCATCGAGTAAATCTTGATAAACTTCCCAGAAATGTTGGTGATGTGAAATATTGACCCAGTCAGCTACTTCTTCTTCCTCAAGATAGTGGAGAGTTTGAGTTGCTTGTTCTGTAGTACTAATTAGTCATTGTTTGGTACTATCTACTGCAACATAGAAGCATGTAGAGGTTCCTTGTATATATACTTTTTTGCTTGGATGGAAGTATTTAGTATGCACTGTATCGAGTTTGATGATTTGCTCAATTTCACTGAAACCTAATTCTTCTTGTAGTTCACGTATCGCAGCTTGTTCGGCGGTTTCTCATGTATCAATTCATCCTCACATAAATTTACGCCAGTAAGTTCCGTTTTGCTCAATGACAATGTAGGTGTCGGTAGATATATCATATACAATAATATCAATCACATCTCTGTGAATAATTTGGTCTTCGCTAATACTAGGATCCCAGTGGTCATAAAATACCTCATCATCTCACTGGCCATCGCCGAACACGAGAGTCTCATCGTCATTATTTTCTAGTTCTTCCTCGTCCCAGTCATCTTCTTCGTCACTAAAATCGTCACCATCTTCTTCCCAATTTGATGGTTGTATTGGTTCGAGTGAATCATCTTCATCGATCAGGTAAGGTTTTGCTTCCAGATATCCATTAATCTCAGTGACGTCTTTGGTCTCAAGGAGTGTCACATTATGAGGTTTGGTCATATCTATTGGAGCGTAAGTATGCCATGCGATATCTCCAGTATGGTTGTATTGCTCGATGAGTTGTTTCCAGCGGTAGATGAGTTCAGTCATGCCTTCGTGGAGATAGGTGCTTGTTCGTCATGAGTTACGAGTTACGAGCGAGCGAGCGAGTAATTCATCAAGATCACATATAGCTGCAGATTTCATTGCTTCTACAATATGGGTTGTAAGGCTTATTTGGTACTCATCACGCAGTTCTTGGTCATCGGATTCGTCTGACTTATTGATGGTTCGTAAGAGGACTTTGCGAGTAATCACTGACATCGTATCTAAGCTACTACCATAGCCAATTGTGAGAATCAAAACATCTCCTTCATTGCTTAATACAAAGTAGATCTCATCAGTTGTGACATCATACTCCTCAGCAAATCTTACACGACAATAGGTTAGAATTTCGTTCCATAATACGCCAAACTCCGCAATACCCGCATCCCATCTACCGAAATCAATAACAAAGTTGAAGATTGAGCATTTGAGGATGTGCCTGAGAAACTCGATACCAAGACCTTTACCATCGCTGGCTCATTCGATCAGACCTGGGATATCGATCACATTCCAGTCAACACCATCACAGGTCACGGATCCAAGATTTGGTGTGATTGTGGTGAAGTGGTATTCTGCGACTTGTGCTTTAGCATTGGATACCATATTGATGATACTGGATTTACCGACACTAGGAGTACCGATGAGTCAGATATCTGATAGGAGTTGGAGTTCTAGTTCGAGCTCGAGGTATTGTCATGGTTCGCCGTTGAGACAGAAATCGGGGTATTGAAGGATGGAGTTTTTAAAGTGCATGTTACCAGCTCCACCGTCTCATCACTTGAGCAACAGATATGGTATATCAAGTACTGACTCAGCAACAAAGAGGACATGACCATTGGAGCGATCTTTGACGACTGTTCCGAGTGGTACATATAGGATCAAGTCTTCGGCATTTTTGCCGTATTTTTCTCTGGATTCGCCACGAGATCATCCTACTGCTTTGTGGATTTTGTGATATTTAAACGGCATCAATGTATTGAGCTGAGGATCAACATTGATATATACATGTCATCCACGTCAGCCATTACCTCCATTGGGTCAGCCGTATGGTACACCAGATTCACGTCTTGCGGAGCTACATCCATCTCATCATTTGCCTGACTCGATGGTGATATTTGCGTGGTCAAAAAATTTCATAACAATAGGAGACTGAATTTACTAAAAGTTCAAATTTGATTATAGTATAATGATTGTGATGCGGATTTCGAGCTAATTAATTAGTATCTTCATTTCTTCCCATCATAATTCCTCTAGTCTCTTGGGTGCAAGGTCACTAGGGAGATTATTGCGTCAGATCATCTTGTAGATTTTTCCTAGTGTTTTGCGTTTAAATCCGTTGATCTGATCAAGTAAGATAAGCATCTGATCATGTTCTGTTGGAGATAACATCGGCTGACTACGTCTTGTAAGTTTGATAACACAGGAGTAAACTTTGGGTGGAGGAGTAAACGAGTTGGGTGGTATGATTTGTGTAGTTGTGACCTCAAAATAGTTATTGAGGAGTCGTCGCAGGTATGACTTTTTGCTCGCATTGCTGTTGATCTTATCTCATACTTCTTTCTGGATGATAAACAGTCCATGACAATGCCCACACTCAATCATCACAAGCCTAAAAATAGGTGAGGTGATATAGTAGGGTAGTGATCCATAGACCAGAGTGTGAGGTTTATCTGATCGAGAGGTGAGAGTAGATCATTGTTGGAGAATGTCTCATCGTATAATTTGAAGTGGTCAAAAGGTCGAAGAGGCTGAAAAAGATCAAGAGGTTATTTTCTCCCCATTTTTAGCTTTCTTGGCTTGTAACTTTTCTAGGTGTGGCTTCATCTTGGTATCCATCTCGATCAATGTCAAGCGATCAAATATAGTCACCAGTCACTCAGTGAGGGCTCCTTGACCGGGTCAGATTTCTATCACATTATCAAGTTGATAGTCTGACTGCATGTGTGCAACGGTCTTGATGATGTGCTGTTTAGCTCATTCGTCGGTGAGAAAGTTCTGTCAGAGGTAGGAGGGCATGAGGAGATTTTTACAGCTTTTGTGTTGCAATACAACGGCAAATTATTATACATATGCGTATCACTTTTTGACCAAATGTGATGTTTGGTATATGGAGGGGTGGATGAGTGGTCGAAGTCAGCTCACTGCTAACGAGTCGTCCGAGTAATCGGACCGCGGGTTCGAATCCCGCCTCCTCCGCCATACTATTTCCATGGTACTCGATTATTAGATCGAGCCATTGTTTACGACAATGGTACTGTAGCTCAGCTGGTTAGAGCGTAGCACTCATAACGCTAAGGTCGGTGGTTCAAGTCCACCTAGTACCAAATTACTTTTCCTCAAAGCTCAATCAGTCATAGTGATCTTGTAAGACTATCTAATCTTATTTGACATCAAAATTATTGTTATATTGTTGGCACTTTGTAACTTTATACCCACAGGGGGCACCTGGTAAACTTTTATACATTATACACTAACTCAATGGCTAAGAAAAAGAAGGGAGCAAGAATGCTCGTTGCACTTGTATGTACTGAATCGGGTACTACTAATTACGTAACAGAGTACAACAAAATGAATACTCCTAAGCTCGAGCTGAGCAAATATTGCCCGAAGCTCAGAAAGCATACAGTACATAAGATGAAGATTAAATTGAAGTAATTTTTTACTATTATTTTTATTAGCATATGCTTACTATTAGATTATCAAGAATTGGTAGAAAAAATCTTCCATTCTTCAGAATTGTACTTACAGATCACAGACTATCAGCAAAGAAAGGATATAAGGAAGTACTTGGATGGCATAATCCTACAAAACATGAATCTCAGCTCAATGTTGGTAGAGTGTTGGAACTTATAGGTAACGGAGCTCAGATGTCAGAGAGAGCAGCTAAGATCGCCTTCAAACAATCAAATGACGAAACTTTCAAGAAGTTTATCGTAGTAAGAGATCGTACAAGAACTGCAAAAGATTAGTGGATAGCTTATAGTTTTCCCTTATTAGGGATTCGTTCTTAGTCATAATTGGTGTTTTTTTACTTTTGTTGTTCCGATGGAAAATCTCGTAGCTGATTCTACACAATATAATATTCCATTTGCAGTATTAACTATACTTGCTCTTGCAGTATTGGTTGTGTTTGGTGCTTCAATTGTTGTGTTTTTTATTACAATATGGAAGTATATTACGTCTGGTGGTAAGGATGATAAAATCAAGGAAGCAGCAAACTCAGTTAGACATCTGATTACTGGTGTTGTGCTGACAATTGTATTCTTATTTGTAATGCCACTTGTGTTTCAGAAACTTGAGATCAGATGATATGAGTACTATAGTGCGAAGAATATCTTTACCAGAGCGGGAGAGATTCTCCAATCAGTGCTCAATGTAGATAACTTTAGTATGAGTGATTCATCAACATCACAGATCTTCCAGTCTGATACTACTATTCCTACTTATGCTCCTGACACAAGTTTGTAGATCTTGAAAACATAACCATAAATCATAGAATGAGCTATTAGTAGTTCATTTTTTTATATGGATAAATCTGACTTATTCTGATTACCTCGTATTGCATTTGTCCATGATCGACTCTATCATATGTGAGGAGCAGAGGCGGTGTTTTTTGACTTGATCAAAAAAAAATCGAAAGAGAATTGAAGAATCTTCACTCTCTTTAGTGATAAAAAAGAGCTAGAAGTTGCTGGACAAAAATTAGAAATAGTTACAGCGTTACCTCATTGGATATTTGTGGTATTCCATTATTTTGAGAAACATCGTACACCTATTTTGTCTAAGCTGTTTGACTATCGTAATTTGATGTTTTTTTACCCAATATTGACATGAATACTGCGTCAAAAAATTGTCTCATATGATCCTGATGAGGTAGTGATT
Organism: bacterium; assembly: GCA_043772005.1. Lineage (GTDB taxonomy): Bacteria > Patescibacteriota > Gracilibacteria > Absconditabacterales > Absconditicoccaceae > JAYSSF01. The sequence goes on along the minus strand of JAYVGP010000012.1, from coordinate 58,007 downwards.
GACTCGTTTGCAGCTGCGAGAAATGTAGTGCCCGTAGCTTGATGGAGAGCTCATACTACTATCTACTTTCACTCACCGATGCAGTATATTCGGGCAAACTATCACGACAATATATCTAAGCTCAAGGCTCCAATTTCACGATTTTATCGTCTTGTCACGCCATTGCTTCGTCGTCGAGATTGCCTACCAAGACACTACGATATAGTTTACTCCAATAGTCACTATACAGCATGAACGGTGTCAGATTTATATAAATTATCATCTACTGTGCGATATCCTCGTATTAGTAATATATATGAAGACTATATTATTGAACAAGCGCAGGATTACTATATTTTTGTAGGTCGTATGGTGATTTTCCTTAAGGAACTTGATCGTATTGTGAGATTATTTAATCATAATGGTAAGCGCCTTGTGATGGTGTGAGATGGTCCTGATTATGAGTACTTACGCTCGATTGCTCATGATAATATTGAGTTTGTAGGTCGCATCACAGATCTCGATCGTAAGATGAAATTGGTATGAAGAGCTCGTGGTTTTGTCAACATTGCTCGTGAGAGTTTTGGGATGGTGACTATTGAGGCTTTATGTCAATGAGTACCAGTATTTTGATTAGCTGACTGAGGGAGTGTTGAGCTTGTGGATGAGCAGTCTGGTATTTTGGTCCAGAATAAGTCTGATGCCTCATTGATAGAGGCATTTGAGCGTTTTGATAGCAAACAACGAGATCGTCAGTATATTGCACAGCGCGCACAGTGACTGATACAGCAGCATCAAGAGAAGTGGCAACATTGATTATAGTGTAGCAATATCAATCACAAATCTATATTTCACATCGGACGCAAGGATACGATCATATGCAGCATTGATCTCAGAGGCTGTGATAAGTTCGATATCTGACAGGATATGGTGTTCTGCACAGTAGTCGAGCATCTCTTGAGTTTCGGCGATACCGCCAATCATGGATCCGATGAGGCTTCTTCTCTTGCCAATCAGGTTTCTGGCGTGGATATGATGATCTTCAGTTGGTAATCCTACCAATAGCATCTTACCATCGAGTCTGAGGAGATTGGCGTATTGGTTCATGTCATGGGGAGCAGACACAGTATCGAGGATAAAATCAAAATGATTGACGAGTCACGCCATCTGGTCAGCGTCACTGGTGAGTACAAAGTGATGTGCTCAGAGTTTCTTGGCATCTGCTTCTTTATCTGGAGATCTACTGAGCATGGTGACTTCAGCACCAAATGATGCTGCAAACTTGACTGCCATATGTCATAAACCACCCAGACCAAGCACGGCTACTCTATGACCAGGTCAGACTCATGCATAACGCAACGGAGAATATGTGGTAATACCGGCACATAACAATGGTGCTACTGCTGGGAGATCTGCCTCAGCAAATGGGAGGTGGAGGGTGTACGCTTCGTCGATGACGTATTGTGTGGAATATCCACCAAAGGTAGGCGTAACCCCATCTCTGTGATATCACCCATAGGTTCCAGTCATGCCTTGGTCACAGTACTGCTCGAGTCCTGAGCTACATGCGTGACATGATCTACATGAATCCACAAATACACCGATACCAGCGAGGTCTCCGATGTTAAATTTGGTGACTTGATCTCCGATGGCTGATACACGACCCACGATCTCATGTCATGGGACAATAGGGTAGACTGACTGACCTCGTTCGCTTCTGGCTTGGTGGATGTCGCTATGACACACGCCGCAGTACATAATATCTACGAGGACATCATGAGATCAGACTTCTCTTCTGGTGATGTCGAGTGGTGCGATAGGACTAGTTGGGCTTGTTGCTCAGTAGGCTTTGATGTTCATGTGTTGATTTGGTATGATGATATAAAAAGTTTAATTTAATTTATTTAAAGACTTTTTTGTGTTAAGAAAGTCATTTAGTTGTTCAAATGAATTAAAGATATTTGATGGTGATAATCATAGAATAATAGCAATTAATTGTTCTGTTAATCTAATAAACATACCCATTTCTTTAAAATCAATTTCCGAACTTTTCTTTCAAAAGTGAATAATTCTGTTTCTAGTTTTTACTAGTTTTTTGATATTATCTCTCGATTTATCATTTATATCTTTTAAAAAGAACTCATTTAAAATAAAACTTATTTTTTGATCTCCGCTCATTTTTTCTATGCTTGCATTATCTAATCGTTGACGATTTTTTATTGCAAAGATATGTTCCCATATTGTTCGACATGTAATGAATGAAGTTTCAATTATCTGTCTTTGTATTCAAGCCACAAACAAAAATAGAAAATATCATCATTCATATTTCGTTTGCCATTCTTTGCTTGATATTGTTTCTAAGATACGATTGATTGATTTTTCAAATCATATATCAACTTGATCGTAACTATCATATATCAACTCAATACTCTCAATCTCATCTTCTGTTTTTAGCGTATCATCTATTCTATTTTTCCGCATAGATTCATATTTTATTGAGCAACATAATTGTCAACCATAATGACGAATTCTGTGGTCTCAAATAATAACATCATTGTCTTCGTCTTCTCGGTCTTTTTTAAATACGTTTCTGTCTGTAAAGAGCGTTAGCAGCAGTAGTATGTCATCAAGTTGTGTACTTTCTCTTTCCCAAGGTAGTATACTTTTTTTCTCATTATTTGGTATCGTTACAGTTGCTGTGATTTGGTGAGATCCTATTTTTGGAGTAATAGCAAACTCGCCTCAAGATGAGCTTATTAAATGCATCATATTGTTGAATGCTTGTTCATATGTTTCAACTCTTTTAAAAGAATAGTCACCGATTTTGAGTTCTTTTATGTACTGAGGAAATTCTAGATTAAATATTTCTAGTGTATTTTTCATATAGTTCTCAAAATTTATAAAATCTATTTTTAGTAGAGTAGTTTAAACTTTACAAATTTATCCTTCAATTCTCTCCACAATCTCCTTAACCTTTCCTATCACTTGCTGATAGCTTGCCTTATCCTTGGTCTCAAGCTGGACACGAATGATGGGTTCGGTATTGGATTTACGAGCAGTCATACACATGGTGTCAGAGTAGATATTGACTCCGTCGATCTGTAGTGGATTGAGCTCTGCAAAGTTTTCCATGAGAGCTGACAAGATCTCGTCTTTGCGTTCGACGTGGAGGTTGAGCATGGGCTCACGGTAGATATTAGTCGTGAGCTTGGCGACTTGTGAGTCCAGTGACCCGTGTTCTTGAATCGCTTTGAGGAGGTAGGAGATTGCTACGAGGACATTTTCGGTATCACCACAGTCGTGGAACATGATATGTCATGAGATTTCACCACCCAGGATCGCTCCGATTTGTTTCATCTTCTCGTTGATAAAGAAGCGACCCATCTTGCATACCACTGGCGTGTTGCCTGACTGAGTAATGGCACGGCGGATACTATTGCCACACATGGCATCGAAGACCATGGACTCTCCACTGACTCATAGCTGTTGCGCAATGATAGATAAAACAATATCTCCAGGGATAATCTGTCATGAACTCGTCACAACACCGATACGGTCAGCATCTCAATCAAATAATATCCCAATATCTGCTTGATCTCACAGAACTCCAGTGATGAGCTGTTGATAGTTGATATTTTCACTGGTATCAGAGCTGTGGTTGATAAATAGTCCATCTGCTCAAGTGTTCATCTCGATGAGTGTGTGTCTATACTGTGCAGCCCATGAATGTAAGAACTGTTGTTCATAGGTAATCGCAGCCCCATTGCTATAATCGATTGCGATGGTAAGTCAGCTTTTGATATTCTCAAAATATGATTGAGTAGTAGACTGCGCTTGTGTGAGTTGTGTAGAGGTGACTGTCTGGTGGTTGAGCTTGAGTGTGATATTAGTTGTTTCCCCTAGCTGAGCTAGAGTTGTCTCAAAATATTCCTTGAGCAGTGATGTTTGGATAAATACTAGATCTGACTGAACGACTTTGAATCCTACATATCATGCTGGATTGTGTGATGCGGAGATGATGATACCAAGATCATATTGTGATACGAGTTGATAGACAGTAGAGGCGCTAGCTGTGCCGTAGGGGAGTGACTGATTGGTTGGTGACGGATTATCGGGTTGGAGATTAACAATAGTTACTTGGATATTATGTTGATTGAGTCCAGTGAGAAGATGTTCGATGATTTGTGGGTTTTGTGGTCTCGTATCACATCAGATGAGGATATTTTTGTTGGGGTATTGTGATCAAAGTGCGAGTCATAAAATATATGCAAACGTCTCATTGATCTCAGACTCTCGTAGTCCGCGGATATCATATGCTTTGAAGGCTTTAGAGTAGTTGGTAGGTAACATGAATATTATATTTAATGGTACAAAAACACTCATGAGAATAGTTAATCATGAGTAGAAAACAAATGGTTTTAGGAAAGTTATTTTTTTAGTCTGTTGTATTATCTGGATTAACTCATAGCATCTTGAGACAATCGTAATCTGGAGATAGATTATCCATAAAATTTACAAAATGGCTTATGTATCTGTTGGGGTCGGTATATTCGTATCCAATGCAGAATGTGGCTTTAGTAATTATTGGTTTTGGACTTAATGCAACAGATGATCGTTCATTTTTTTCATCAAATTTATTTGTATATTGATTGAGTTTGATGGTAAATGTGGGTAACAACTCTTCCTGATCAAATCACACATATAGGTCTAGTTGATAATATTTTGGTAGTTCTCTTCTCACTTGATTAAGAATTTTAATCTGATATTTCTTGCTGTCTTCTTCGTCTTCTTCACTTTCCCCTGATCGTTCTTCGATATATCATCAAACCACATCACTGATTTCATTGAGCTCTTCATTTGTTAGATTACTTTCATCGATGTTTTTAGTAGATTGAATTAGTTGCTCTATAGAGTCATCTTCATCATCTTCATTATCATTTTCATCTTCATTATCATCTATTTCTTCATATCAAGCGACTATTCTCTCTGTTATATAGTCCATAGGTGATAATAAATTACCCCCCTCATCTGTGTATGAAAACTTAATTGCATTGATCGGAGAATTTTTTGTTTTATATGTATCGAGATAAATATATTCTGGATCGTTCCATTCATTCCCAATAAATGATAGTAGCTCATGATATAGTCTATCAAAATCAACATTATTGAGAATTGGGCGAGTAAAGACGAATGTTTCGTCAATTCTGAGCTTAATAGGGTACTCCTGTTTTGAGAGATGATCTATCATTGTTTTGTAAATATTTGTAGCATCATTATTGATTTCTTGTTGTGACTTTTCAGTATCTTTACTTGAAATATATTTTTGACATATTGATGAATTTGCTATGAGATATGGTTTAAAGTATCTTTGTTGAATATTTGAGCAATATTGTTCTTGCTCAGTTTTATCTAATTCTTTAAATGTGCTAGTGATATCTAAAATACTTAATCATCATTCTGCTCATAATTCTCTCTTATTATATCATATGTGTTGACCGATAAATTCACATTGCTCAGTAAAAGTGGTACCATATTTTTGTAGATAAGACTCATATATATTATAGAGATATTTAGGATCTAATACTTGAGCCATTTCCTGTTGAGTTTTTTTGATGTATTGTGTCTGTGACTGTAATATGATATTGTGATATTGATTAAATCGATTTTGAGTTTGAGAAGATACAATATTAGATCCATAAACTTCAAGAAAAACCGAAAATATTGTCATATAGATACCAAATTCTGGTACAAAATCTGCCTCAAGTGGATTTTCAAGTATATTGTTCTGTTCTTCTTGAGAGCTATATTGTGATACGTATTGTAGATATTCAAAAAATGCGTCTAAAAACTCTTGCTTATATGTGTTTTTGATTTCAGGATGATTAATAAACTTTTGATATCTGTTGGTATCTCATTTGAGCATATTGCTGAGTGGCGGGAGTTGATTTGATGAGTGATTGGTATTTTCCATGACTTTTGCGTTAATGTATAAATAATTATATATATATTTTTATATAATTAAAAACCAAGTGATTTTATATATATATTTTATAGTTGACATTTAGTTTGTGATTCTTATATAAATTTTAATTCTTAATATTTAAGAAGGTAAACAAAATAAATTATAAAATTATGAGAAGTCAAAATAATTCATTAAAAAAGAAAAAATGTTATGTAGTGGATACTAGTCTCCTACTACACGATCCTAAGGCTATTAGTGTTCTTGGAGAACATGCTGATATTGTATTACCTCGAAGCGTTATCTCCGACCTTGGTCGATTAGAGAAGTCTCGAATATTTGATGCTAGTTTCACTGCTGGTGAAGCACTCAGTGAGATTGAAAGACTGAGAGGAGATCACCCCAAGTTTAATGGGGGACTACCTATCAATTTGAAACATAAACTGATAGTGTATGGCTTGCCTCAGAGTGCTGTTGGTAAAGCCGATTCCATGAGTCAAATTGTTGGAGTATGTCAACTTCCTAAACTTACTAAGGAGTATAGTCCAATTGTCATATCTAAAGACAAGGCTTTAAGACTTATGGTTGCATCACATGATATCCATACAGAAGACTATGAGTATGATGCAGTAGAAAGTATTTATCAAGGAATCGAGTATGTTGACGCTGATCTAGTTGGTACTGATCAACTTACTGATGAGCAAAGAATTGCTAATAGATTCTTTATTAGTAATTCTAAGAAAATTCAAGTTTTTGCTCATGGCAAATTGCAGATGCTTGAAAAAAATGGCAAAGACAAATTTAATTTTCATGGAATTATGCCTCGTAATAGGGAACAGGTAGCTGCCTTGTGGGCTTTAGTAAATCCAGATATTCAATTTGTTTCGTTACAAGGTAAAGCTGGTTGTGGTAAAACACTATTAGCATTGGTTGCTGGTGTACAAGATTTAGTTTCTAATGAGCCAATGTATGAGAAGATCATTATAACTCGTGCAATGGAATCGGTAGATGGTAAGGACTTAGGTGCTTTACCTGGGTCAGCTGAGGACAAGATATCTCCTTATATGGACGGAGTGTGGGATAATCTCGAAACCATCAAACGACATATGGAAATTATCAACTCTACTGCGAAAGGTAAAGCTTCTGATACAAAAATATTCGGTTTTGAGAATCAAATCATCCCAGTACCGTTTGATCTGATGAGAGGTAGGTCGTTATCAAAAACCCTTTTGATCATTGATGAGGCACAGAATATCTCTGCCCATGCAATGAAAACGTTATTGACAAGAATTGATGACTCTTCAAAGGTTGTAATTATGGGGGATAACGATCAGATTGACCACCCTTATTTAGATAGTCGATCCAATGGGATGGTGCGAGCAATCAATCACTTTAAGGGTTATCCTAAGGCTGCTCATATCACTCTTATTTCGAATGAAAGAGGCGACGTGTCAAGTTTTGCTTCAAAAATGTAACTTATTTTTTAAAATTTAACTCTGCCAGTTTTTGCTGGCAGTTTTTTTTGTTTTCTAAATTGTATCTCTAATCGACTTATATATTATTGGTGATATGAAATGACTGCTCAAATGTTATTATGGATATCGTAACCGAGGTGATGAGTTGCTATTTTTTGGTGTAATGTTATATGTATTTGAGCATTATAGTGATCTGACTTCGCTGGATGTTGAGTGTGGTGATGTGAGTTGGATGAGTCAGTGGTGTGAGCTCAACTATGATCTGTGGGATCCATACAAGAGTAGAGTCAGGTTTGTTCCATCTCGTACATTCTCGATGTGGACTGCTGGCTATGATGTGATATTTGCTGGATGATGAGAGGTCTTGGCTCATAAGTGAAGAAATCTTTGGCATGCAGGATGCAACTATCTGGCTTTGTTTTGGCGTTGGATATGGACGAGGAGAGTAGTATGGTTGTGAGGGATTGAAACTCCTACTACATGGCGATCTAAATTGCTCTATCGTATGATGCTGCCATATGCTCGTGAGGTTGTGTGTCGTGAACAGGGGAGCTATGATATTGCGATGAGATATACTGATAGAGTAGTGCTGTATCATGATTGGGCGATTGATATTCTGAACTTGAATTCTTCCACTCTTAAGGGGTACCAAGGTCCTGTAGAAAAGTGAATGTGATCTAGTGACAGCCTTTTTGGTGTGTCTAAAAAATATATTTTAATCAATTTTATCCCTAAATATACATCTCCAGAAATTATTGTTCAATTTCATGAGTGGTTGCAGGACTATCTAGAATATAATATTATCAATTTCTCTGCAGAGCAGTGAGATATCTTGCCTGAGGAGATACGAGAGCAATATGGTGACCGTATACAGACGCGAAAGCGATGGGAACATAGTATCGACGAAACGTTACAACTTTATCAGCAGACACAAGCATGATTTGGTCAGCGCTTGCATTTTATCATACCTTGTGTATATTATCATATTCCAATTCGTCGTCTTGCGTATAGTGAGAAGGTGAACAAGATCCTCCAGTTCTTTGAACAAATGGAGCTTTAGTAGTAATAATATCTATGAATAGTTATTCGTCAGTGACTCGTGCTAAAATTATTGTTTGGGCAGTAGTAATGATTGTTATTTTGGCGGGGTCCAGTGTGTTGGCTGCGCGGGATAAGGATATTGCTATTAAGGTTGAGGATATTATGATAAATACCTCTTCTTCTTGAGAGATAGCTTGAGAGTCAATAACTTCTTGAGTAGTAAATACATGACTAGTGGAGACTACTATTGTCTACCTCAATGATTGGCAATATGTGGACGTGGCTCAAGTAAGAGATACTTGGCTTCAGTGGACTAACTACCTCAGGACGGAACAGCTTGGTGATCGTGGCGCATATGCTGCTGACTGGCGTCTCAATGCTACGGCGAGTGTGTGGTCACAGTACTCAGCGAGTATCTGATCGATCTCTCATAAACGCAAAGCATCTGATGCATACTATAACTACAACTGACTCGTACAGTGGTTTAAGTGGAAATGAGAAGAGCTGACTGGTTCTCCGATTGTGTTCCGCAATGTGAGTCGTGCTACGTTTAGTGAGTCGATCTGACGATGAATGTGGAATTGTCATGAAGCTGATTGTACTGATGAAGTGATCGAAGCTACTCGTAGTACATGGGATTTTTTCTATAAAGAACGTAGTTACAATGGTGTCCACTATAGGGCTTTGACTCACAAAAATTTTGGTATTCAAGGATTGTGAATTGCATTCTCTGGGAAGAAATACTATCTGACAATCCACTATGGGACAAGTATTTTAGAATAAAATACTTAAGAAATTTCTTCGTAAGAAGGGTATGTGAAAATCCTATTTTTTCTTTTGCTTTTACATCGTAAATCATTATAAACTTGCGTGTTAATTCCTGATTGCGCTGACAAGCATGAGGGTCACAGAGCAAGCTTCAACTCTGGATGAATGGCAATAAGTCAGACTGATTCTTTTTACCTTTAAGATATTATTATAATGGCTGCAAAGAAAGTTACGAAACAATTTATGGTTACCCCTGTCGCTGGTGCAGCGAGTCCTAAGCCACCGTTGTGACCTATGTTGTGACAGAATGGTGTAAATATCTCAGCATTTGTCCAAGACTTCAATGCAAAATCCGCTGATATGGCTGCAAAATATGGCCCAGTAAAAGTTCCTACGATGATTCGTCAGTATATTGATAAGTCGTTTGATATTGAAGTTTTCCCACCGGTAACATCAAGTTTAATTAGCTGGAAGGTTGGTGGTGGTAAGGGTAGTGGTACCCCAAACAAAGATAAAAAAGGTACTATTTCAATGGCTGATGTTAAAGAGATTGCTTCAATCAAAGCACCCGTAATGAATACTGAAGATATGGATGCAATTTGTAAATCTATCATCGGTACAGCTAAGAATATGTGAGTAGATGTAAAATAATTACTAATTATCCGTGGAAGGCGTAAGCCGTTTGGACCACTTTTATTACCCTTATTACAATTATTATGAAACATGGTAAAAAGTATGCAGCTGCAAAAGCTATGGTAGAGATGAAGGTTTATACAGTTGAAGAAGCAGTAGCTCTCGCAAAGAAAGTAAGTTATACAAAGTTTGATGGTACACTTGATATCAATATTAAGACTGCTGCTGATCCTAAGTACAATGATCAAGCAATCAGAGGTACGGTAGTACTTCCTCATGGTACTGGTAAGATGGTAATTGTTGCTGCTTTTGTGGCTGATGATAAGATTGATGATGCAAAGGCTGCGGGTGCAACTATCGTAGGTAATACAGAACTTATCAGAAGTATCGAAGCTGGTACTATCAATTTTGATGTATTGGTGACTACTCCTGACATGATTAAAGATCTTGCTAAAGTTGCAAAAATCTTATGACCAAAGGGAATTATGCCTACACCTAAGACTGGAACAATCACAAATGATCTTAAAGGTACAATTGAGGAAATCCAAAAAGGTCGTATTGAGTTCAAACTTGATAAAACTGGTAATATCCATGTTGGTGCTGGTAAACTCTCGTTTGATGATGTAAAATTGGTAGAAAATATCAACGCTGTATTGACTGCAATCGAAGCTCTTAAGCCTGCTGTAATTAAGAATAAATTATTCAAAAAAGTTACTCTTGCTCCTACTATGTGACCTGGAGTGCAAATTGCATAATTCTTATAAAACCCCTGTTGTCGAATGATGATGTGGGTTTTTTTGTTGAAAGAAAGATCTATTTCGATATGCTTACTATTAATTAGATCATCCGTTTATTAGTTTGTTTACTTACTTTATGATTCACTATAATTTCTACCAATCATCACTATGGCAATATATCAATCGTGAGATCTATCGTAAACCGGTGGGGATAATCACTATTGCTGGGCAAGAGTATCAATATATTGTCAAGCGTAAATCAGTACTCGGGGTAACAGTTAACTGGTATCAGATTTTGGGTGTGGAATTACCACTTGAGTATCTCACTGATCCAGATCAATTTCGTGAATGAATAATGAAAATATGCCGTACTCAGTTTGCGAGCCAAGGAGATTGTTTTGTGCAACTGTGAATTATTAATGAACTCTGAATTATAGACACCAGCGAGACTAAGTTAGAATCGTATAATATTCAACGGGATGCTCGTAGACGTCAGCAGGGTAGTGCTATGATGCGTTTGGGTGGATATGATGGCTTGGTGGAGAATATGCCTGAAGCAACTATTATAATAGATCTAAGTAAGAGGGAGGATGAACTATGGTCTGATCTATCTCGTAGTACGCGTACTCATGTAGGTAGGGCCCAGAAGTCGTGATTGGTTGTGAAAGTGGCGAGTGATGCTGATCGAGATAGCTATTATGAGATGCGATTAACTACAGGTGATATCAAGGGATTTGCGGTGCAGTCTCGTGAGTGCTATGATGCACTGCGTGAATATCTGCTCCATAGTGGACAGTGACACCTATATGTCGTGCGTGATGGTGATACCATCATCGCTGGGGCCATATGTGTGATGATTGGTAATGTCTATGTGTATTTGTATGGTGGGACTCGCAGAGCTATTGGTAATTTAGGTCATGCGCAATTTCTCCACCGGACACTTATCAAGTCGGCTCGTGAGCAGTGATTCTCGTATTACGATCTACTCGGATGCTCAGCAGGATCACTGCAGTCACATCATTTAGATGGAGTTACACAATTTAAGTCAGGATTTGGTGGGCAGAAGATCGAGTATATTGGTAATTATGATTTCCCACTTAGTAACTGGAAATATGAAATGTTCAAGTGGTATAGAAAGACAAAATGATAAACTTATAATAAAAAGCGTATGGTTGTGAAGATATATGCTGCTGTGATATATGTTAGTAGGATGACTACTGTGATTTTTCGTCGTTTCATAGTACCAAGATCTATCCATGTGCAGTTTGTATGTCATGGTATATGTACTAGGATATTGTAGATTCTATTGTGTACTAGTACTTGATATAGATTGAATATTATCATCACTTAAACACTAATATAGACTAAGATTAAGAGAATTGTACTAATCATAATTTTATAGATAATAGTTAGGACATATTTTAAATTGATCTCTATATTTTTCTTCGATATCAGATTTGCATAGTTGTTTCAGATGCTCGATATTGGTTTGTCGATTATTGCCATCTCGTCGCTCGAGTCAGGAGAAATCTCTGACTTTATAGAGTCACGACTCTTTATAACAGGTACCGAGATATACATAGGGAATATTGTTTTGTTTGGCCCAGTCGATGGTGTACCGCATCATATACTTACCGAGTGGAGCACTATCCATGAGCTCCGTATCAAAGAAGCAAAACCAATGATGTAATAGCTCATTTGTCTGAGCAAACAAGGTATATCAGATCATACGATCATGACTGCGAAACTCAAGGATGCGGTTTGCATAGTCTCTAGACATTACATAAGTAAATCTCTCTGGAGACATATCACCATGTGAGAATCTACTATTGGTATAAGCAAGGCAGAAATCCACAAACTCTGAGTCAGATCTATCAAATTCTCATGCTTCATATCGTTTGGTAGTGATAGCAAGCTCATCTATTTTTCTCGCAATCCTTCTGTTTTCAGAGCTATTGGTAAATTTGGAAGTATCAATCCTTAAACTCCTACACAAATAGAAAATTGGTTGCTCTATTTCCAATGAGGCAGAGTATGGGAGATATCAATTGTGATATGCTTGTGTATATTCATTATTATTGGTTGGAAGGGCGTAGTTGGTATAACCAAAAGTATAGGTTCCATAATTGGAAAGGTATTCACTGGAGAATGTTTTCATGTAGGAAAGATAGTTAATTGTTGGAGTTTTTCAATCACAAAAAAACCAAGTATGATACTCGATTAAATTCAAGAAGAGCCGGACTTGAACCGACAATTGAGGTGCCGAAGACCTCCGTGTTCCCAATTACACTATCCCCTTATGAGATAATGTTGTATATAATGATTTTCTTGCTCGTATCAAGATTAGTCATTTGATTTTTTTTCTTTAAAGAATTTTCGTAGATGTAATTTTTGAAGTAAGTAAATTTCACATCCTACTACTATACCCAAATACCATCACCAATGAGCTTGTCCTAGCTCAGGTCGAAAATGCACAATCAGTAGAGTAAAGAAGATAAGATCAATTTTGAGTACAGCGATATCCTTTCGATTTAAGTCTTCGATGATATGATTTACTCTTTTGAGTAACCTTGTTGCTTGAATAGCCATATGTTTACATGTAATAGATAAAGATATAATTAATCCTAATCATTTCATATTATTTTGTCAAGACTAATTTTGTCTTTAAGAGATTACTATGATCGTACTTCATGGTAGAGATGATATTGTCCACAGTAAACGCACTCAAATTGTTGTCACTCTTGGCGCACAAACTCAGCGATAATATTTTCATGGTGACTGTGATGTGAGATACAGTTATGATTTTTACATGATAATTGGGGGAGATTGTATAGTTTGGGTGGCATGGATAATCTGAGTTTCTGACTGATTTGCTGATTTGCGATACGATTGACGGTACATCACGGTGCAAGTGCGGCGAGTTTACGGATTTGCTTGTCGGTGATATCGGTATTTGGGCGGAAGATGAGTCATTTGTAGCTACCATCAGAGCTCGTAGAGATCCGCTCTCCTCATGGAGTATATAGTCATAAGATCGATACAATTTTGGTCATATGTTCTTTGATTTGTTGGATAAGCCATCCACGACCAATATGATCAATTACTAGTCAGTCAGTGATTGGATGGACTCCCTCGCTGTAGTGTTTAGGTTTGGTACTATCAGCTTGTACTTCTTGGATTCGATCAAATCCTCACTGTGTGTCCCCTTTATCGAGGGACGCAATCTTGACTCAATTTCATGTAAAATCATCAGACACAAAGGGCACTCACGCAGTCGCTGCAAGTAACACAATTCTGACAAACATACCATTGCGAGACTGTCTCTCTCGTGCATTGAGTGGTGTATCATCGACCCAGGTAGGGAGCTCTGGTGTGACTTTGTGTCTGGGGAGAGGATGATAAAATCTAATTTTATTTTGATCGACCTTGTCCATATGGTCAGTGCGTCGTGTGATGGCCTGTCTGAGCTGTATCTCATGCTTGAGGACGTCATCACCCATACGCTCCATCTGTATTCTCGTAAAATACCAAATATCAGCCAAGCCTGACTGTTCGAGGTACTCATTAATACTGCTAAATATACGGACTTCATATCCATAAGCTTTCATTTGCTCCAGATATGAGTTTGGTAGTGCAAGCAACTCAGGAGCGATGAGATCCACACGGACATGATCATAGATGCGTAGTCATTCAACTTTGGAGTGGACAGTCCTACCATAGAGAAGATCTCCAATCAGAGCAATATGGATTGAACTTGTATCCCAGTTGTTCTGTTCCAAAAAACTAAACTGATCAAGAAACTCTTGTGTAGGATGCTCATGCTTGCCATCTCCTGCATTGATAAAGAGCGGTATATAGGGGAGCTGGTGGCGAGATGCATATGCCTTAGCATTACGATCAAGCCAAGTACAGACACCCTCGAGCTTGCTCCTCACGACGAAGATCTGATTATCATAACCAGTCAGCATATTAAATGTATCAGCATAACTCTCATGCTTATTGAACGAACTCGAACTCGTATCAAAGATCTTACCCTCTACACCATGAAACTCGATCGCATTGCGAAATGATTCCTTAGTCCTCGTGCTGTCTTCGAGAAATACTTCATAAATACCCGTCTGCTTATTTGGGATTTTGAAGAGGTCAAGCGTCTGACTATCTCATGTCTCGTATGCTTGCTTGAGGAGTTTGGTCTTGTGATACAGATGTCTTTGCTCATCGATGGAGTAGGCAGCCATGATGTCGAGAGTGCGAGGGGTGAGTCACATGGGATAGAAATGATGGTAGTAAAATCACTTGATTATCTATGATTCTACTATATCATTGCTTCATATTTTATCAAGGAAATTTTATATTCTCAATTATAGCATCATGAGTTGATTTATTAAAAACATTGATTTATTAGATGAAAACTCTCGTTTAGATGACTTGCTTAATCTTAATTCCAAGAAGAATGAATTTTTAGATAGATTTAGTCACCTAGAAAAATCAAGCCTCATATGAATTACTGCTCCTTTTGGATCTGGTAAGACTACTTTTCTTAATCAAGTTAAAATAGATCTTGAGGGTAGATCTCATTGGATGAACTTTGATGCTTGGAAGTATCCTGATAGAAAAGATTTACGGGAAAATTTTGTACTAGAATTTGCTAGAAGTATTGATATTAAGACATTTGACGAATCGCTCTCTAAAATTGAATGAACTCAAAATGATGATAAAAAAACATTATTAAACGTCTTTTGAGACATGCCGCTTTTAGGTGTCATCAAAAATTTTTCTCATTTTCTCAAGACTACTCCCGCCAAAAAAACATTTGAGTTACAAGAAATTATGGTCTTCCTTTTAGAAAAGATTGAAGATGAAGAGATTTACATCATAATCGAAGATATTGATCGTTCGTGAGATGCTGGAATTTTCTTCCTAGAAACTTTGAATTATTTTATCAAAAGCAATCCTAGTTCAAAGAAGATTATTGTTTTAGTTTCAATTTGATCAGAACAACGAACATTAAATCTTAATTCGTATTTGAAGTGTTTAGATTATAGTCGAGAGTTTGATTTAGAATGAGTAGAATGTGGAAAAATGGTAGAAAATTTATTTGAAGGTAGTCTATTTATCGGTAAGACTTATAAAAAATGACAAATGCAAACATTTTTTGAATGATATTTTAAGGAATTTTCTAGTCAAGCTACTATGAGACTGTTAAAAAAATGTTTGAGAGAGGCTAATTTAAACTATATACAACTTAAAGCAAAGTATTCAGAAGTAGTTGATTATAGGTTATGTATTATGGTTGAGGTTGCTAAAAATACGATTACAGGCAATACTGAATTTAAAGATGAAAAAATATCATATTATAATCTATGGAAGAGACAGCAAGCAATTAGTGGTAATAGTTCTATATTTGCTGCTTTAATATGATGTTTAACCAGAGAAAAAGAAACACCATTGGATTCTATTTATGAAGATAATTACGATTCTCGTAGTTGAACAACAATTAAAAAATTAATGACGGTAGATAGAATACCTATAAAAATTGAATCCTATACTTATCCTGATTCCACAAAAGTGAAAGATTCCATTTTATATAGAACTGATGATTTTCATCCTGAAAAAAATCACTATATGATCTCAGATATTTATTTCTTCTAAAATTTACTTCTTAAGTAAATTAATTTGAATTTATGTACGTATTAAAGTATAAGTATAAATTGTTTTATTTTTTAGATGATTCCTATGAATCAATTACAATCCATTGTAGAAAAATGTAAAGAAGCGGCTATGTCTACCCCTCAGAAAAGATTTATAGTGCTTGATTTTTGTCAGTTTAACGGATTTAATTTTAATAATATTATGCTAGATCTTGAATCTCCAGTATTTGCATTTGAGTCCTGAGTACAATATTACGAAACTACCAATGAAATTAAATTAGAATTAAATCCCAAACACATTAAACTTCTTCGTTGAGAAGTTGAATGAGTTAGTGAGCTTGCATATAGAGTTATTGATTGATCGAAGGTGCTTGGAACATACATCCTTTCTCTGGGAGAATAAAATATTTAATCTTGTTAATTTATTCCCCTCAACCAATCCTCCCATTTCATTGCTTTGGATCATTCTGGTTTGATGAGGAGGTTGATAACTGCTTTATTGATATAATGTTTACCTTGATCAGCTACGAGTAGTGGCTGATTTTTATGTGTTTCCCATTGATTTTCATCTAACTCGAGTGTATCGATAATGATTTGCTTGCCTGCATGTTTATCTCGAGAGTCATCGAGGACGAAATATGTCTTGGGCCAGAGATAGCATCCACGATAGATATTATTGATTTCATGTAGTGTTTGAGTCCATGGATTGATGAGTCCATGTGTTTTTTCAAGCTTGGAGCAGTGGCTGACTCCATCTTCTGGTTGTATGGTTTCTGTGACCTTCCCAGTAGCATAATCGACCATGGTATCAATCAAGAGTTGAGGACCAAACTCTTGGAACCTGTGGATGATATCGAGTGCCGTAGTGTGGATCGTCAGTGGAAATCACTGCTTGCGTAGCATGGGACCGGTGTCGAGTCCTGCATCCATACGCATGATGGTGATACCAGTTTTAGCTTCGTCATTGAGTAAGACTGACTGGATGGGTGATGCACCGCGATATGCGGGTAGGAGTGACCCGTGGACGTTGATCGGGGCGATGGTGGGGATGTCTAAGATGTGCTGAGGGATAATATTTCCGTAAGCGATCACTACCAAGAAGTCAGGTTTTTTGGATTCTAACCATGATTGAAACAGTACTCATTCTCATGGATATTTTTTGGATTCGAGGCGGAGAGTATTGGGGGTGATGATAAAATCTTCAAACCCCCCCTCGGCTTTGCAATCTCCCCCTTGCCCTCACGAGGATTCCCTTTGGTCTCAGGGGGAATAGATAGCTGTCGCTTCCGTCTTGATAATATTTTCATGCATTTTCAAGCCTCTTCATGATGGTTGATCTGGCTGAGTCACGACTCCTACGATATCAAATCTGGGATCAGATGCGAGTGCGGTCATAAATGGTACACCGATGGGAGCAGAACTCGCAAAGACGATGCGATACGAGACTGGATCATATGTTTTGGTCATACTGGGGCGACAGGAGATAATACGAGTGATAATCTGTTCGATACTATCCAAAAATCCATATCTTACAAGCGATAATCTCGCATATTCACTACAGTGAGGCTCATGAGCACAGATGGTTCATCTGAGTATGGGAGAGAGTAGTCACTCATCTGGTGAGATGGTTTTTTGGTAGATGAAAATCAGTGCCAAGGAGACCTTGGTGAGGAGAGAATTAAAAAAAGAAAAAGTTGATGACAATATAGATTAGTTTAGATAGTAAGGCTCTGATAGATATTTTGGATTTTTCCACTAGTCTGTAGATATTCTTCTTGTAAAATACACTGTATATTTTTTGGTATTGATTTTTTACTATTACTGATTCGGTTATTCTGATAATTTTGATATTCCTGTGCTATCTCGATCATACGATCAAGTTTAGCAGTAGTTATTCACAAAAGGATTGCTAACTCATTATTGTAGTAACTCGTATTGTCTTTTGCAAAAACTTTTTCTAATGATGATGAGATATGGCTTGCATTGAGTTGAAATTGTCGCATGAATTTGGGAAGAGATAATAATGCTCACATGACATGCTGTATTACCTTTTCTTGATTATTCATAGGATGAGTAATGATGAATTAATGCTTTTACCATAAGTTCTCAGGATACACTCCTGCACTAGTCAGCTTAGCCAATGCAGCGACTACTTCTGGCTTATCATCTGGGTTTGTTACGCCATACCACTCATCATGACTGACGAGGACGCGGACTGCATGATTATATTTGTGGATCGTATCATCAACAACAGATGGGATGTAGGATTCTGCTGTAGGAGAGTCATAATTCTGACTTAACCGATTATTAAAATATGCTTCGATGATTTGCATAAAATTTCAGTCAAATCCCCAGAATCCCATACTCACTGTAGTATCATCTGCCAGGATATTTCACTCTTGTGACATGATCGATCTGTCTTCTTGGCGAGCAATTTTGTGATTTTCGGTGACAGATTGTAAATTGTTGTGTGTGTCGATGGTGGTGACTCATCTATTGACTCCGCCAAAGGCTGAGAGGGTATTCATGAGTTTATATCCGATCATACATGACAGTGATGGGCTAGCTTCAGTACTGAGGAAATCAGCCATCTGTTGGTATCAGTCGACACCATAGTAATCGTCCGCGTTGATCACCGCAAATGGTCAGTTGATCAGATCCTGAGCAGTCAAGATGGCGTGAGCAGTACCCCAAGGTTTGGTCCTATGTGATCCATCACCAAAACCGTATCTCGTGAGATCCAGACTCTGATAGACATACTGTACTTGGATATTACCTTGGAAGGTATTGATAAATTTTGCATCGAATTGCTCTTGAAAATCATTTCTGAGGATAATGACGACTTTGTCGAATCAAGCTCTGATTGCATCATAGATACTATATTCGAGAATTGCTTGGTCATGTGGTCAGAAGCCGTCGATCTGTTTGAGTCCGCCGTAGCGAGATCACATTCCTCAAGCCAATATAAGTAAGATAGGTTTCATGATAAGCGAGAAAAACATAAATTAAAGTCAGCCGATTGTATACTCATTATTTCTCCAATCACAAGAGTATTATATTTTGACAGGACTTGCAAATTATTATACAAAGTTTATAAGGTTGATAGAGTTACTAAAGTTTATAAAGTAAAAAATACCTTATAAACCTTATGAACTTGCAACTTTAAAACCTCCCCATAGTTTCATTTCCTTATTATTATATGCAATGTCCAAAAAAGATGATGTTATCGCTGATGCAATGAAGTCAATTGAAAAACAATTTGGTAAAGGAGCTCTCATCAAAATGGGAGATAATGCTAATGCGGCACAGGTAGAGACAGTACATTCAGGTAGTTATCTGCTTGATATTGTGTTGGGTGGATGATACCCAAAGGGTAGAATCATCGAGATCTATGGTCTCGAGTCAAGTGGTAAAACAACAGTCACACTGCTTGCTGCAGCACAAGTACAGAAACTTGGTGGTGTGGTAGCATTTATCGATGCAGAACATGCCTTTGATCCTAACTATGCTGGGATGCTTGGTGTGGATGTACCAAATTTGTATCTTTCACAGCCTGACTATGGTGAACAAGCTCTTCAGATCTCTGAAGAGTTAGCGAAAACTGGTGCGTTTGATCTAATTATTGTGGATAGCGTTGCAGCACTGACTCCAAGAGCTGAGATCGAAGGTGATATGGGTGATAGTCATATGTGACTCCAAGCTCGTATGATGTCCCAAGGATTGAGAAAACTGACTGGTGTATTGGCAAAAACTAATACGACGATCATCTTCATCAACCAGATCAGACTCAAGATTGGTGTGGTGTATGGTAACCCAGAGACTACTACGGGTGGTAATGCTCTCAAGTTCTATGCTTCACAGAGATTGGAGATCCGTAGAGGTGACAAGATCGAAGACAACAAAGAACAAGTATGATACAATGCCAAAATCAAGATCGTCAAAAATAAGATCTTCCCTCCGTTTAAGGTAGCAGAAGTGCCTATTAGATTTGCTTCATGAGTAGATACTCCAGCTGACATATTGGAGGCGTCACTTGTGCTATGACTGATCTCGAGGTCATGAGCGTTTTATTCGATCGCTGATCAGAAGTTCCAAGGAAAAGAAAAAGCATGACAATATCTGACTGATAATCCAAATGTGCAACAGATTCTCGAAGCTGAGATCAAGATGAAGATCAAAGATATCCGTATGGGTAAGAATGTCATCCCGCTTGAACAACTTGATGCAATCAAGGTTAATCCTGATGAAGATGAAGTAGAGTTGGATGTGGAATAATATGATCAAAGTAGGTTAAAGATGGGTTTAAAATAGGTTATCCCGACTTTGTCGGGATTTTTTTATTCTTTGGGAAAATGATTTTTCTTTATTCTTTGGTATTGCACCCTTGTGGGGTATAAACCCCGAAAGAACCAAAGGTCTAGTCAAAAACAGCACTATTTACTCTTATTGTGGGTTTATGATCTCGTGTGCGTAGTCCTAAAGGATTTCCTTTGGTCACTTGTTTTTGACTTTATATATTGATTAGAATTGTGATCTAAAATAGCTATTATGCTTTTAATGACACTCAATAAACTCATCGATTATCGAAATCAGCACCCACAGCTATGATTGCCTCGTAATCATACAGAGTTTGAGCATCGTGGGATCACAACATATGAACTATTGATCAATTTAGGATTTGTTGACCAACTCAAAGATAAGTCAGATATCTCAGTCATCCTACGCACTGGTGGGACATCGTCGTTGGCATACAAGACATTACCCACTTCCAAACATAGGTTTAAGTATAATGATCGTGCGGTATCGGAGAAGTTGTTTTCTGATGTGATATTGCATTTATGACCAATATTTGTACTACAGTTATTGAGATATAAGGTAGCATTTTTGCCTGGAAATCTGTTTGAGGTTGGTGATGTGCCGACGAGATATGTGTCCAATGCACTCGTCAGTGAAAAGTGATGGCTATGAGAGTGGGTATGTCCAGTGCCGCAAGAGATCTTTGATGGGGTGGGATTATTTGAGACGAGCGAGGAGAAGCTGTCGGCGATTGCACTATGCTATGGAGGACGTAGTCCCGCAGTAGTATCATGAGTACCGTGAGTAGTGTTACAGTTTGCTCAGGAGTGGGAGAAGTTGTATGATGCACCGCTGCGCCCACAGGTGGTGATTGTATGATGATGTGCTATCGATCCTTATGTACAGCAGCTGCGTGATCAGCTGTGACAAGATATTGTGATCATCCCGTATTATAATGCGACAGAGGGAACCTTTGGTTATCAACCCAAGAAACTGCGAGATAGTGACGATTATCAGACGCTTGCGCTCAAGCATAGTTGCGGCATATGGTATGAGCTTGTTGATCCTGATGGGCAGATTATACCACTGTCTGATGCCGTGCTAGATACTCGCTATAAGCTGTTGATATCTACCTATGACGGACTATGTCGCTATGAGCTTGGTGATGTAATCGAGATGGTGGATGTGGCGCAGTCATGGATCAAGATCGTAGGTCGTACGAGCGAGTATATCGACATTGCCAATGAGCACACACAGATCCAACATATCCAACAGACAATCAGTCAGCTTCGTGAGAATTGATATGATCTCTGACAGTACTGCGTGTTTCCATCACAGGAGGGAGAAGTGTGGCATTATGTGGTTGTTATTGAAAGTGGGTTAAAAGTAGGATGAAAAGAGGGTGAGCAGCAGCGAATCTCTGAGAAGGGGAAAATTGCATCAAAATTCGATGAGATTTTGTCAACGCAAAACCATAACTACGCAGCGAAGCGTAGCGGAGGGACACTGTGAGCAGTGCAGGTAAAAGTAGTAGAGCAGTGATGGTTTGATGATCTGATTGCGCAACTCAATCATGAGCGTCAGTCGACACAGAGTAAGTTATTGACACTATATCCAAGAGAAGATAACCCAGTTGCTAAGAAATTAGTGTGAGAATAGTGTTAATATATTTTGACAGCGTATGTAATGGATATGGAATATTGCGCAAATTTTTGCAAAAGTTCACTATTTAGCTCTAGACGACCCACATTACGCTGTTTAATGTCTGTACAATGTTCAATATATAGTACTTTATCTCGTTGATAGTCGAGTAATGTTGGCATTGTATGAGTAAAAAAATCATCTAATATTGTCTCAACAGATCAATAGTTTGGATACTTAGTAAATAATCCATCAATATATGTATCGTTGTTGTATGACATTACTGCAATCCAGGGGCGAGTAGTTGTATATTCTCCATCACTATTAACTCTTGTCTCAATAAAAAACTTCCTTGTTCATGCAACAGGATAGACAAAACATTCTGTTTCGTGTTTTTTTTCATGATATAAAAGTAGAGGATTTCCTTTATCATCATATAATGTATCAATATCAATGAAACATCACTGCGTATCATATAATACGGTAAGTGTTTCTTTATTTGCTTTTTCAAGATTAGTCATTTTAAATATGCAAACTAAATTTATATGTGATCGTATTGAATTAAGATTTGATTACAAATTTCAGAGCAAAGTTTACTTGTATAAATTTTAAAAATCTCTTGATATATATATATAGACATAATTATAAGAGTAATTGCAATATTGCAAAAAAGCAAAAACTCATAAAAAAATGGGAAATCCAAAACTATTAAGTTCTAGTGGAGCAAAACAAGCAGCAGAAGAAAATGGCTACAAAGATGAGCATGATTTTAAAACATCTCAAGGTTATGGTCGAAGTGAGGCTGATATGTGCGTCGACATAGACAGTGATGAAATTGTCTTACGACCTACTGGCACTAGTTCGACTGCTGTTATAGAGACTGGTATGTACACCAAAGCTCGTTGATTTGTTTGCTCTACGTTATTAAATGCCTGTTGTTTACGACAGGTATTTTTTGTTTCAGCTTAAGAAAATACCATAATCTTTAAATATTAAATCTCCTGTTTACTCCAAAGCTCCTCAATCGCAGCTACTAGTAGAGTATATGATTTGATAGGGACGACGGATTGTTTGAACTCCTTGTTACCGATAAGTCAGGAGACATACCAGAACAGATGCTTACGAAACTCGACAATGCTGTGGAAGTCTGTATCAGCGTATTGTGTTGGTATCTGGAGGATGATCTCCTCGATTTGCTGTTGTGTTGGTTGGGCGAATGTACCAGAGTATTTGCCATCAGCAACCCAGTGCGTCTCATCGTCAAACCAGATCTGATGAGCAATACATAGATGGAGATGTCTCATGATTGTCTCATGAATCTCATCTAAGTTGGGTTTGTGAGGTGTGAGTACCCATGGCCACATCATGGCAGCTTGTCACCACATCACACCATCCAAATTTCCTACAGCGTTGAGACCGTCTTGATAATTATTTAATCACCCATTACCGATGATAGCTACTTGTGTATCTGCTAATTCTGACTTAATCTTGTAGATATAATCTCGATCGACAGATCCATTGTGTGATTGTTTGTAGCTACGACCATGGATCGTAATCATGGAACAGTACTGAGCACACTGGAGGATAAAATCATGTTGTGATTGCTGTTCCACTGGATCAGAGGAGAGTCAGACTCTTGTTTTGACACTAAAGGGGAGTGAGATAGATTCACTGATGCGCTTGACGATACTGAGAGTATTGGGACGATCACACATCATGCCGGCTCCGCTACCACATTTCATAACTTTGGGGCTTGGGCAACCGATATTGAGCTCAATCCCAGTAAATAAGTGTCTATATCTACTCTCGATATCCACTGCTGTCTGTACGAGAGCATCAGCATTAGCACCATAGATCTGCGCGATAAATGGTAGTTGTCCTGCTACATTGACCACATGGCGTACGAGTTTACGAGGATTATGCGTGTATCACTCTGCAGACATAAACTCACCAAAGGTATAGAGTTCGTGTTTTGGGTCTCCATATTTGGCAAAAATTTCAGAAACGAGTGTTCTGTATGCGCAATCAGTAATCCCATCCATGGGAGCGAGGCAAATTTTCATCGTGATTTATAAAGTTGGTAAGCCTTGTAGGTCGAGTATAAGGATTTGATGGTAAAATTCGAGAGACAAAAAACCTACTGACGTAGATAGATTTTTTATCATATGATGAATGATTCTCACATTTTTTTTCAGATTATTTGTCAATCTTTTATTGAAAGAGCCTCAAAATCTAATAGTAAATCTATGCTTTGTTTGGTTTGTTCGCCTGAGTTAAGATAGATGAATAATAGTGTTTGTGGAGATTCTATGCCGATTATCTTTTTTATTATTTGAGTGTGTTCTGAATCACAGAATAGTCTTTGCGCAAAAGGGTGGCTTGCTAATAAGTGTCTGAGTTTTTCTTGAGCTCAAGTATCTCCTAAAAGAGCTTCCATCTTATTTTTTATGTCGGGTAATAGCTGACTTAGTCTCCCAAATGTTTTATTGGGACCAAACTTATACTCAGCTTCGTTGGATGATTTAGTAAGAGCATGAATTATCTTGTCTAGATTGTTGTCACTTTCTAGTTTTGTAATTATATCGTTGATTGTATTACAGGTTTTCATGATGTATTCAGAATATCGATAGATAAAATTGGTTTTATTAATCTAGCTTTTTCATGTCATTAAGTGCATCTTTTGGTGATTCAAATGGAGCTTTTTCGATTGATTTTACGTAGTTGTAAATCTTTGTTGTGAGATCTTGTGTAAATCGTTGGTATTGGATATTTCATTCATATAGTACGTTCTGAGTTATGATTTCACTGTTAATAGAGTATATAGTATCAATATTGACATCATTAATGATATCTAGATTTTGAAGGGTAAAATCGATGAGGGGGCGAATTTCAGATTTTTGTGAGGATCTAATATATAGACTTAATAATGATTCTCATTCACGTAACTCAAGATTACACTTTCTGATGATTTGCTCCTTGTACTTATGATCAAATAGATTCTTGATGATAGAATTTGGATATAGTTCTTTCATGATCGATCAAAATGCCTCATCATTTTTAATGATTTTATTAATCTGTTCCGTGCCCTTGGAGCTCTCATTTTTGAGAGCTCAAACTATTTGAGCAGCGTAGTAACTTTTCTTATTTCACTCATTGAATAGATCAATGATTGCTCTAGCTCTTGTTTCTCATGTATTGTTTTTTATGCTAAGTGCATAATCGATAACATCTTGTAGGATTTTACATTCTATTTTTTGTTCCATTTTTTTCTACATATGATACTAAAAATCACCCCATAGTGAGATGATTTACTGTAAGGATTATAATGTGTAATTTCAAGTGTTTTTTTATTTTGTCAATCTATCTATTGCTGACTGGAGTTGATTGTCAAATCATGAAGCTTGATAGCCTGTATTATTGAAGATCACCTCTGTATCTGGGGTAATTCCAATATGATCTACATTACTATTATCAGGAGCGTATCGGCGACCGATCGTGTATTTGATACTTGATCCATCGTCAAAATCATAGATCGTTTGAATTGATCATTTACCAAAGGTCTGCTCGCCGATGATATGTGCATCAATATTTTGTTTAAGAGCAAGAGCAAGTACCTCACTAGCGCTGGCAGAATATTCATCTACCAGTACCACTACCGGTAATAATCTATCAGCTCACTCACGTCAGTCAGATTTGTACGATTCTTCAGGAAACGTCTTGTAGCGAGTAGTAGCAATCGTGTTGCCTTTGGGGATGAAGTGACTTGCAATATCAGTAGCCGTAGGCAAGAATCCTCCACCATTACCTCTCAGATCGATGATGTAGCCTGCAAGTTGTTCTTTGGATAGTGCGTCGAGAGCATCACGGAATTTTATATAAGTGTCTTCGCCAAAGATCGATAATGCAATATATCACACTTGTGTATTGGCTCAGGTGTTGTTAATGATGTTTCGGCTTACCGATGGTACATCGATCTTGTCTCTGGTGACAGTGATAGTAAGGATTTTTTGTTCACTGGATCTGAAGACGGTGAGATCTACTGTTGTGCCTGCAGGTCCGCGGATGAGTTTGACTGCCTGTGCTACTGTCATGCTTTCGATATCTTGGTCATTGACTTGGATGATGAGATCAAGCGGCTTGAGTCCTGCTATCTGTGCAGGAGATGATTTGAGGACTTCCATGATCTGTACGCCATCTGACCTACGCGATACAACTGCTCCGATTCACTCAAACTTCTGATCCCCAGCGAGAAGCTGATTGAGTCAGCTGCTTTCTTGTATATCAAAATATGCACTATGAGGATCACCAAGTCCGTCCACAAATCCGTGCAGAGCTGATTCGATCATCATACTTTCGTCAAGCTTATCTCCACTACCTTGATAGTATTGTTTACTGAGGATTTGATATACCTTTTCAAATTTATCATATTTTGCAGGATTGATTTTGGATTTGATATTGTCAATAATCTGACCATTGTCGAGGGTGATAATATGCTCTCATGTATTCCATGAGTGGTTGGAGACATAATTGATGAGCGCAGTGCTACTGATACCCAGTGCAATACCGAGAAGTAGGATGATGAGGGTGTTTTTCATAAAATTAAGAGTAAGAATAATAAGAAAAGTAATTTTTTTATGACAGTATGGTAGTTCAGATCTATTCTCTTCCTTCTTTGTCCTAAAGGATTAGCTTTGCGTCGCATTACCCCAAAGAAGCAAAAGTCTAGTCGAAAACAGCGCTATTTTCTATTATTCTGAGTTTATGAACTCGTGTGCGTAGTCCCACAGGGATTCTCTTCGGTCACTTGTTTTCGACTCCTTGAAAATATTATATAACGTTAACTTCGGGTTCTAATATAATTCATAGTTTGCTTTGACAATCATCAATGAGATGTTGCGCTCGATCTCGGACTTGCTGACCAGTAGCTCACCCATGATTGATGAGGACGAGTGCTTGTTGATGTCGACAACCGACGGGGCTAGTTTTACTATTTTTGCCTCTGTATCAGAGTGCATGATCCAAGATTCGTCAGGCTGGCACCTTATGTTGATTGTTTCATAGATCCCAGTGAGGGCAGAGTGGATATTGTATGAGAAATTGATCAAGTTGAGATTTTCAGATGATGGGGTTTTTGAAGAAGCTTCATGCTGTACCTACTTGAGTTCGATCGGGGAGTTTGGAACTACGAATATCGATGACTTTTTGGGCGATGAGTTGCGAAGTTAAAGCTTTTGTTGATTCTGCTTCTAGTTCGGCGAGTGGTCAGTAGCTGAGGATTGGCTTCGGGAGTTTGGAGAGTATAAGTGTGACTGATGTGATGAATGCAACGTCACGCAGACCATGCTTGAAGATGCTGTCACGATAGGAGAAGCAACACTGGGGATGAGTCAGGATTTTATGCTCTTCATCAATCATATCATAGTAGCTGACTGATGTGATAGTGTCGGCTACTTCTGCTCCATATGCCCCGATATTCTGGATAGGAGCAGCACCGACTGTACCCGGTATGAGGGCGAGATTCTCAATTCACCGGTATCACTGCTGGACGGATCGCATGACGGTTTCGTGTCGATTTTCTCCTGCTCATAGCTGTACTGTGACTGAGATTTCATCTTCAGCGATGATACTTTTTCCACAAATCTGGTTGATAATGGCTACTCAGGGTCGATCATGGACGAGAAGCATGTTACTTCCTCCACCGATGATGAGTTTAGGAGTCTGACGATATGCTTGTAATGTTTGAGTAAGATCAGTCGTCTCGTCGATCGTGATAAGATCGTGAGCTTGGGCTGGGACGGCAAATGTGTTGTAGGGAAGCAAGGAAATCATAAATCACAAATTAGAAATCATAGTAAGTCCTTCACGATGCTTAGGATGATTATAGAATAATGAAATTGGGTGAGAAAACGAGAGAAAAAAACTCCCTTTAGTAAGGAAGCTGATACTTCTGACACAACTCGAGTACTCTTGCTTTCTGAGATTGGATAGCTGACTGTCACTTGATTAGGATTGTATCAATAATATCAACGAGTACTTCAATATCTGACTGAATTAAGCCTCTTGTAGTGATTGCCGGTGTGCCCAGTCTGACTCATGAGGGGTCGAGTGGTGGGCGAGGATCATTTGGGATGAGTTGTTTGTTGACTGATAGACCAATGTCTTCGAGGAGTTTCTCTGCGATTTTACCTGTTAAACCTCCCCCAACTCCTCCTTGTCAAGAGGGGATATTTTTAGCTGTAACATCGAGGATGACGATATGGTTTTCAGTGTCTCATGTGGCTACTGACCATCCGCGAGCAACGAGTCATGCTGCAAGAGTTTTGGCATTTGCGACGACTTGTGAGCAATATCATGACCAGTCAGTGGCTGGATCCAGAATCTCGAGGAATGATGTAGCCTTGGCGACCAATACGTGGTCAAACGGTCCACCTTGCACTCCTGGGAAGACTCCGCGATTGATGAGATCTTTGAGAGTGGTAGTTTTAGTGGTTCCGTTTTTGAGGATTTTTTCTGACTTCCATCATGCATGATTATAGTAGATAAGTGCTCATCTTGGACCCCTGAGTGTCTTGTGTGTCGTAGTAGTCACAATATCAAATCCGTGGTCAAATGGTCAGTCAATCACTCATCCAGCAATTAAGCCTGCAATATGAGCAATATCAGCCATGAGGAAACTATGATGATTGTGTTGTGTTTGTAGTTCTTGCTTAACTGAAGCGAAGAAATCTCGATCAATTGACCTTGGATAGCTGCTAAATCAGACTACTATCATGGCTGGCTTATGTTCGAGTGCAAGTGATCTGACCTGATCATAATCAATGGTGCCGTCTGCTTTGACTCCATATGAGACGATGTTAAAATATTTACCACTGGCGTTGAGCTTCATACCATGAGTGAGATGTCATCATGCACTCAGATCCATCGCGAGAATCGTATCTCATGCATCTAATACTCCAGTATACACAGCAAGATTTGCTACTGAACCAGACAGTGGCTGTACATTGACTCATCGAACCTGTGGGCTGAGTCAGAATATTTGTAACGCTAACTCTTGGGTGTAGTTTTCGAGATCATCGACTATCTCATTACCACCATAGTATCTTGCTCATGGATATCCTTCAGAGTACTTATTAGTAAACACATTGCTGTATGCAGCAATTACAGCAGGAGAAGTATAGTTCTCCGATGCAATAAGCTCGAGGGAATTTTGTTGTCTCTCTCACTCTGCTTGAAGAAATCATTGAAGCTTTGTCATATGAAAATATATAAGCAAATATAGTAAATTAACTAAACAACGAAGACTTTCTCACATTAATCTGTAAACTCATATTACTTATCTCATTGGTTTAAAAATTACAGCAGGTCAAATCCCAAATGTGAGAATAGCAAACAATATTCGCATAAAATATACAGAGTTGTTTATTTTATTGAGAAATTGAATAGCATCTTCGATAGGTATCAACTGATCACGATCATGAAGATGTTTGTCCATATATCTTTCAGTATAAAGGATATCATCTTTGAGACCGTAGTATAGATCACTGTAATCTTTGAGAGTATGTTTGGTGTGGAAGAAAAATGTTTTTTTCTGAGCAAATACAAGCGGTACAAACTCTTCAAACTTGGGAATAATTTCCCTATGTTTGGCTATGAGAAGACAAAAATAATACATAATATGATTGACTTGATGTACCATAAAATAGTAGACTCTGTTGTAGTCTCTGATCATTCTAAAAGTCACTAAGCCAGCTATTCCACAGAACAGTATATAGAATGGTATAACCACTAGTATAGTATGTAGAAAAGACGTAGAATTCATGTGAATTGACCTATGAGATAAAAGAATATCTTGTGGGGATAATTTTTTCTTACTCAAATAATCATGGATTATTTGCCTGCTCTTTAGCAATTTGTTCTGCTGCCAGCTCTGCTTCAATTTTCTTTTTATCGGCTTTTTCTGACTCTTGTCGTGGAGTGTAGACCATTGTGATGCTCACTTGTGTAAGGGGTTCAAGATAGGATTCAGGATCATCAAGCTTCATAACATCGTTGTGGATCGTCTTAGTTTCTCCATTGCTGAGCTTGATTCTCAGATTTCATTCTTCGATTGCTTTGGCTCCAGTGAGCTTTTCATTGTCCTCGAGAAGGGCTACAACTTGTCCTTTGCGAGCACGTTTCTGAAATTTGAGATCTTCGATATTGAGAAGTTTACCAGCATAGTCAGAGTATACCATGATAAACGGCTCTTGTTGATATACGAACATGCCTGCTACTTTGTCTCATTCTTGTAGCTCGATACCTTTAACTCCACCAGCTCACTTACCCATAGGTCTTAGATCTGACTCGGCAAACAACACCATCCAACCACGTTGAGTCAGAACTCATACATGATCATTTGGTTTGGTACGGATGATACTTGTGATTTTTTCTTTTGGCTCGAGGTTCATCACGATAGTTGGGAACTTTTTGAAGCTCAGGACGAGATCTTTTTTGATCTTCTTGATATTATTATGGCTTGTGCAGAACATAATATCTTCAAAATCATCCTCAATCGTGTTGCAGAATATGATGTTACCTTTTAGTCACCAGTGTTCTTTGGGATTTAGTGGTGCTGATTTGATGCTATATGATCATAGATCTTTGAGTCTGGATACGACAAGTTCACCAATATCAGTCATCACAATGAGTTTATCCTGATTGTGGGTATACATATAGTGGATTGTCTCATCTGGAATATTGAGGATTCTACTCTGATAGAGTATCTTGACTCCATAATCATTGTCTATGAGGCAGATCACTGGCTCCTTCTTCAGATCTTGTGCTTTCATTAGTTGTTTGAAGCTGGTAGATAGGTCTCCATCGCCGCTGTCCACAACTTCAGTACGACGTTCGTCACCGTATTTGCGTTTGATTTCTTCCATTTCGCCTACGATGACTTCATCACGTCTTGCAGGATTAGTGATAATCTCAGTGAGCTGAGCGATTTGTTGTTTCTTTTCTTCCATTTCATCTAAGATCTTCTGTAGTTCTAGTCCTACTAATCTGGCAAGTCTGAGGTCAAGGATGTATTGTGCTTGATCAGGAGAAAAATCAAATGTGGAGATCAACTTATTTTTGGCTTCATCAGTAGTTTGTGATCCACGGATGACTGCAATTACCTCATCAATAATATCAATTGCACGGTGAAGTCCTTCGAGTATATGAAGTCTATCTTTGGCTTTGCCAAGTAAAAAGGTAGATCTGCGAAGCACTACTTCTCTGCGGAAGTCGATATATTCGCTGAGGAGTTCATGAATATTGACAAGTCTTGGTTGTTGTCCTCTTTCAACGAGTGACACATTATTGAGTGAGAAGTTGGTTTGGAGTTCAGTATATTTGTATAGTTGTGTGAGGATTGTATCGGTACTTGTACCACGTTTACATTCAATCACAACTCTTACTGGAGTTTTATTGCTACTTTCATCAGTGATATCGCTGATGCCTTCAATTTTTTTATCTCACACGAGTTCCGCAATCTTTTCGACGAGTTTTGCTTTATTGACTTGGTAGGGGAGCTCATCGATGACGATGAGTTCTCCATTTTTGGTTGTTTCGGTGTGGACTTTGCCACGACATAGGATTGATCCTTTACCTTTTGTATAGATTTCGCGGATCATTCCGGAGCCAAAAATCTGACCTCCTGTAGGGAAATCTGGTCACTTGATGATATCCATAATATCATCGATGCTCGCCTCAGGATTAGCAATAAGCATTATGCATGCATCTAGTACTTCTGTGAGGTTATGTGGCGCCATATTGGTAGCCATACCTACTGCGATACCCATCGTACCGTTACACAGGTGGTTGGGGAATTTGGTAGGGACAACGATCGGTTCCATGACAGATCCATCATAGTTAGGTCTCCAATCTACTGTCTCAAGATCAATATCTTCAAGCATCTCCTCACCCAGTTTGGTCAGGCGAGACTCTGTATACCTCATCGCAGCTGCGCCATCTCCGTCCATACTACCAAAGTTACCCTGACCATCCACGAGTGGATATCTCATCGACCAAGGCTGAGCAAGTCTTACCATGGCTTCATAGATACTACTGTCTCCATGTGGATGATATTTACCCATTACTTCTCCCACGACGTTGGCGGATTTTTTGTATTTTGCATTGTGGAAGAGCTTGGATTGGTACATAGCATACAAGATTCTTCTGAGTACGGGTTTGAATCCATCACGAGTGTCGGGGAGTGCACGAGACACGATTACTGCCATTGCATATTGGATGTATGACTCGGATATTTCTTCTTCGATAGTTCTGTTGGTGATACCTTTGTTGATCGGTATGAGAGGTTTTTGTTCGATAGACATAATCAATGACAATAAACAGTTAAAAAACCTAATTTAACATGAATAGTAGTGATTTCTGACCTGATTCCAAGTCATTTCTTTTGATATGAATTAGACTTTTTTTGAATTTTCTCTTGCAATTAATAGTAAAATGTCAATAGTAGTGGTATATTTATTTTGTATATGTTTTGTTTGTTGATGCATAAAAATATTAATATGCTGTTTATTGATGCTGAAGAATGATATAGAGTTTTTCTTGAGATACGATCTCCAGATACAGGAAAAGAGTTGCAAGATGCTATTAAAGATCTCGACCTACTAGTATGTGAATCTATAGCTAATCAAAATAATATTCCTTATTAAAATTTTTTTTTTGTAATTAATGGTACTATATCAATAGTATCGATATATTTATTTTGTATATATATTTAATATGAATAACGTTCCACATTCTCCTATTGCTTATTCTGATGAAAATCAGAAGATGGTTGATGTATTTCTTAAAGATTATTCTGGTGCTTCTACAATTAGTGCTATATTAAGTAAGGAGCTTCAATCTATTCCTTTAGATATTTTACGTGTTTGTATTATGAACTATACAGTTGCAAATCAAACTTGATTTCAAGACCTTGAAATTAAAGGATCTCATTTATATCTAAAGATGTCTAGCGTTACTTACTCTAGCCCTAGTTCTGATGCTTTTAATAACAGAATATATCAACAAAAATTTTGACAAACTACTAAATAAAAATAACTAAATAATAATCAAATAAATCCTCGACAGGGGTGACACAAAATGAAAATAAAATTAATTATCGTTCTGTTGTTATGTGGAATGCAGACAATAGGGCAAAATAAACCCGAGGTATTGGTTGATACTATTAGAGTACAGCAGATTGTCCAAATATGGGTACAATTTGTACAGAGCTCTCCCGAGGAGGATAGTTTATTCGTACTAAGAATTATTTCTCGATACGATTTATTGGCGGCTCGTGATAGTAAATATGGCAGATATAACTCTACTATTGAAGTGAAGTCATATGCAAGTATGACCGATACTACTATTGATGACTATGTAATTGCTACTGGTAGTAATATGTTTACAGAGCTGACACAGTATCGGAAAATCTACACATTTTGCTTCTATTATCACCTTATCGACTCTATTTCTCGTAAAAAGAGGTTTAATGTAAAAAAAAAGGACCGATTATTTAAATTTGACTAAAAAATGAGGGAGTTTTCTTCCCTCTCTTTTTTTTGTTACAATTTATATACTAAGCTGACAAATATAATCAAACTCCTGCTGGGTGAGGGGAGCGACGCTGAGGCGTGAGAGGCGCAGGAGTGAGATATCTTTGAGTTTCTCATCTGACTTAATCTGTGCCAGTGTCACAGGATGTGCAAGTTCTCTCACTGGGGCAACTTCTACTACCACTCGGCGAGGATCATCTGCAGTTGGGTCGCTGTAGTGTTCTTTGGTTACCTTACAGATGCCGACGATTTCTTTGCCGATATTGCTATGATAGAAGAAGCATAAATCTCACAGTTTCATGGCTGCAAGGTTGTTTCTGGCTTGATAACTTCTGACTCCATCCCAAACACCCACTCAGTCAGAGATGAGTTGAGATCGAGGATAAGCGTTTGGTTCAGATTTGAGGAGTCGATAGTTCATTATATTATTATTTTCTTTTGCCAAATAATTTAAGAAGATTGAGGAAGAGGTTGATAAAATCCAGGTAGAGATTGAGAGCTCCGATGATTCATTCTTTCTGTTCGTTGTCTGTGCCTGCGTCTCACTTGGTATTAAGCTGTTTGAGTTTCTGGACATCATAGGCAGTGAGTCATACGAAGATGATTACTCCGATACTGGTGATGATAAAATCAAACATTTGATTCTTGAGGAATATATTGATCACTCATCAGATAATGATACCAATTAGACCCATAAATAATAAGCTTCACATCTTGGTTAAGTCAGATTTGGTCGTATATCCATAGATACCCATGACGAGGAAGATCGCAGTCGTAGCACCGAAGATGGATATGATCGAGTTGAGCTCAAAGACGAGGAAAACAAGTGATAAGATGGCACCGTTGATCGCGCTATATAGGACAAACATGATCCCTGCCATCTGTAGGCAGAGGTTCTTGATATTGGCGCTGAGATATCGCACGAGCCCGAGCTCGATGATCATCATCCCGTAGAAGTAAAGCTTATTGCCGAAGATGATCTCCACGAGCTGTGGAGTCTGTGAGACCTGCCAAGCGATAACTCCGCTGATCGCAAGAGCAATACCCATCCACTGAAATACCTTGGCAAAATAACTTCTGGTGTCTTCTTCGAGTGCAATATCGGTCATAGTGGTGGTGTTTGTTTCAAACATGGTTGGAGGAGAGATAGGGATAAAGAAATGTTTAACATAAACCCCTCCGGCGTTTCGCCATCTCCCCTTCACAAGGGAGGATTACGGGTATTTTTTTGGTTTGTTTGATTTTGTTGAGCTCTCTTCTGAGTCGAGACCTCCCTCCTGAGAAGCCCTAAAGGATAAAGAGGGAACGAGGGAGGTTTATTTTTCACAGGACAAGCCAAGCTTCTCTTCCTGTATTCTGATTTGTTTGATAATATCTTCATATACTTTGTTTCCATTACTCATGACTTGATCATTAGTGTATCTGATCGTAGTGATTCATAAGATAGATTGCAACTCATAATCTCTATTTCTATCATATTCTTCACTACCGATATGACTATCACCATCAATTTCAATCACAAACTTGAGCTTGCTACAATAGAAATCTACAATGTATGCTCATAGTGGCTTCTGTCTGGTGAATTTATGTCATAAAGGTCTCTCATTAAGTATGGTTTTTCGTACAATCTTTTCTGTTAGTGTTGGGGCGGCACGATTCTCACGAGCATAGAGCTTATGATCTTGTAGATACGGCATAAATGGGAGATTTTGGTTGGTGAGCGGCATTTATGATAATATCTTTTTAAGAAATTCTATTAAACTAGATCCTATAATTCATCATATGATTGAGCCAAGAAATATCTTATATTTTTCTAAAAATAATTCTACTATTTCTAAGGATCAGATATTTCTAACTGCTTGATATCACATGTTGTGCATTGTTATTTTTGCTTGATCGGTTATTTCATGATCATTTCTAACATACTCATATCTTATGTATCAACCATCCTGTAGTTCTTTAAGTAATTTTTCATTACTTATTTTTTCAGATATTCATTTTATATAGTTAGACATTATTACTTTTTCATCATCATGCTTATATTTGAAATAACCTACGTTGAAATTTTGAGTGATCAAGGTTTTCGTTCCTCATTCCTTCTGTTTTGTAGTTTTTGTAATTTCTTTTAAATGATTATATATCGTTTTTAGTAATTGATATTGGTCGTAATTTAATTTATTCATTCTTACTTTAGTTGTAAATAAATTACTTATCTTTCTTGAAGCTTACATAGATATAATTTATAATACTTAAAATCAAAGCTACCAATCAGATAGGGCTACTTTCTAGTCTTTCAGCTAAGTTATTTTGACTAAAAATTGCTGTTATTCCTATCAAAAGAGCAATAACTTCTAAAATTTTTCTCATTAAGGAGTTTTTTACTAGGTTGTTTTTTCTTTTCTTGAGTGATTTATTTGCTAAAGTTCCAAATAATAAAATAATTCCAAATATGGCCGTATCTAGTCATGTTTCGTTACCGTTTCAGGCAGATCATAATCATACAATAGTTGATAATATTCAAAATATCATAAGTCCATTTATCCACCAAAATGTTATCTTTTTGGTAGTGCTTTTAGTGTTATCTGCTTGTATTTTTTCTTTTTCTTCTATTTCAGTAACTCATTTTTCTAACCATTCACCGCAAAATCTACATTTTTTAGCGTCGTTTTGAATTTCTTCTGAACAAAAAGGACATTTTTTCATTAAATATTGGTTTATTGAGTAAATAATTTTTATCAGAATAGTTTCTTAACTAAGGTTGTGATTGAGAAACTTGTCTTATTGTAAATCTTGTTATAAAAAAATTTAGATGGACTTGTTAGTCGTCCATATCATCTAGGTAATTTAAGTCACATATTGTGTCTTGCCACTCTTCTCCGTGATGTTCTTGCTCAGATCATCTTACTTAAGGATGGTGTTCTAATTCAAAACCTCATTGAGTTTTTTATTATAGGATAATTTCTATGTAGATATTATCACTGTATTTATACATAACCGAAAATCAACTACAACTTTCTACTCTCATATTCTCCCTGTGCTCTGGTGGCAAAATCTGCAATCTTCTCTACTGATTGTTCTTTGGTTCTGATATTACGTACGCTGACTGTGCCGTCTGTGACTTCTTGCTCACCGATGATGAGAGCGTAGAAGACCTTATCAGTCTCGGCGTTTCTCACTTTCTTAGCGAAGCTATCGTCACTGCTATCGACGCTGACTCTGATGTCGGCGTCTTGGAGGGCTTGGCGTACTGTCTCGACGTAGTCTCATACCTTATCCATGACAGGGATGATTCTGACTTGTTCTGGTGCGAGCCACAATGGGAAGTTACCAGCAAAGTGTTCGATCATCACACCCATAAATCTCTCTAGACTTCCAGAGATTGCACGATGGATCACTACTGGACGCTCTTGTTCTCATGCTTCGTTGGTGAAACTGAGCTCAAATCTATTTGGTAGATTAAAGTCACACTGCGCTGTCGCAAGCTGCCATTCACGACCGATTGCATCCTTGAACATAAAGTCGAGCTTCGGTCCATAGAATGCTGCTTCACCTGGGATTTCTTTGTATGGGAGGTTTTCTGCTTGGCAGACCTCTCTGAGTGACCCTTCCGCTTGCTCCCACATCTCGTCAGTACCCAGATACTTGGACTTGTCTTCACCTCTCAGTGACAGTGATACCCAATATCCTTCGATCATACCCATGGTAGTGTAGAACTCCTTGATGATGGATACAATCGTTGCGACTTCCTGATGGATCTGCCCAACACGACAGAATAGGTGCCCATCATCTTGTGTGATCGCTCTCACACGAGTCAGACCTGATAGTTGTCAAGTCTTCTCGTCACGATATACTGTTGCAGGTTCGAAGTATCTCACTGGCATATCACGATAGGAGAACTGATTGTCAGCGAAGATCTGCATGTGGTGAGGACAGTTCATGGGCTTGAGGAAGAACGACTCCTTGCTCGTACCACCATGGACGGAAAACATGTCTTCCATATAGTGACCAGCGTGACCAGAACAGACATATAGTGCTTCCTTGGCTACATGCGGAGTCCAGACTCTGCTATATCCTTTGTGCTTGTGGAGTGACCAGAGATAGTCCTCGATCTCCTTACGCATGATCATACCCTTAGGCTGGAACAGCGGTAGTCCAGATCCTACCAAGTCAGAGATAGTAAATAATTTCATCTTCTGACCGATGATACGGTGATCTCTCTTGCGAGCTTCTTCCATCATGGTTTGGTATGCTTTGAGTTCGTCTTTGGTACCAAATGCAAGTCCATAGACACGAGTCATCTGAGGGTTTTCTTCTTTACCTTGCCAGTATGCGCCTGCGATTTTGTCGAGGGTGAAGCATCATTCGCCGATATCTTTGAGAGTGTCGACATGTCATCATTCACAGAGATCAAGGAAGGTTACGAATGATCCATCTACTGAAGTTCCAAGCTGTGATAATTTTTCTGTGATATTTTTGTAGGCTGACATATATTCGGGTTTGGTGTTGCTCTCGAGTCTTGGGATCATCTGAGCGTCTACGTAGTTGTAGTAGAAGGTGTACTGTGCGCTAGGATCTGCAGCGTAGAACTTGTTGATGAGCTCGATCTTGAAGTCCTTTCACATAAGCTGCACGAGTGCGATCGCATCATCTTTGTCCTTGGCAGTATATGAGCCAAATGCTTGACCTTCTTTGCAGATACCTTGCATGACTTTGGTGAGGTCTTTGAGATTTTCCTCTCCGAAAGAAATCCCTCCGCCTTCGGCACCTCCCTTTCCCCCTGAAGGGATTCCCTGCGGTCACAAGGGAGAACTAAATTTTACATCATAATAGAAGCCGTTGTCTACTGCTGGTCATGTACCGAGTTGTACTGCTGGGTCAATGGATCTTTGGATGGCTTGTGCGAGAACATGTGAGAGTGAGTGTCTGAGATTGTAGAGTTCCATGATAGTATAAGGTTAAGGGTATAAGGTTAAATATTTAATAAGGATTTTTCTGGAATTTGTCACATTTGTTCCATGAGAAGTTGATATCTTGGTTCGACAAACTTTTTAGCTTCAGGTAGCGTAATCTTTTTTGTTCGATCTTTTTTGGCTTTTTTGATATTGTCTTCCATTAATTCACTAATTTCTTTGTGTTGTTTTTCTTTTCGGTGGATATACATAAATGGTCATATAAAATGTGAAGCTCCATCTGCTGATGAGATAATTTGTACTTCAATAGGTGTTTGAGATATGTCTATTTCGTTTTTCTTTTCCATAAGGTCTATATATTCCAATGTTTGAGTTATTATTTCATTATTATATCAATGATGTTTAAGAACTTTAGAATATTCACTATCTCTATGTTCATGTCATATATCACATATCTTGTCGTAATCATGTATTCGTATCATAATTTCTACAATTTCTTTGTTGGCTTCAGGATAATAATTACATAATTCAAAACATAGTTGCTCCACAAATTTCAGATGATATTCGTAATACCGTTCATGATGCTTAAAATCTTTATTACGAGTTTTTTCAATCACATGGTTTTTTAGTTTTTCAATTGATGACATAGTAATACTCTATATAAATAAAAACTCCCAATCTATTACGACAGGAGTTTTATGAATACATCGGTAGCAGACAAAAACTCCTGACTTAGTCAGTGTTGGTTGTTGTAGTGCTCGTGCCAAGATGTACGTGGATCATGTCTATGATATAATCGTTTGAGATAAGATTGCAAGTAAAAAATTATTCTTCAGTTATTTGTTGTGGATTATTATATTCCATTCGTGTTGCAATTATTTGTTGATATTTGAATGGGTTAATTATTCTTTTGATTTGTAATTGTTTAGTAGTTTTAGCTAATTCTTCAGGAGAGTATTGAATTTGATTTACAATTCAAAATCTTGATTTAGGGTTTATATTTACTTGATATTGTTGTCACTGTTCATTATACAGTATATGAGTATCCAAGTAATTAAGAATAAATTTTTTAAGAGACATTTGTACCGGCATTGCATGTGTAAATACTCATGCAATAAGTATTTGTATTGTTTTGTGAGTAAATAATAGTAGTCATTCTTTATTGGTAATTCTTCAAAAATCATTTATACTAATGTTATTTCATTTTATCGTAAATCAACTATGTAGTATATTAAAATGCCCCTCGTTTTTTGATATAACGACTTGTGAGGGGATGAAGGGTATTGATGATTGTTCAATTTTGAGAGCTTTCATACTTAATATTACCTATTAGGTCATCCAAAGTCAAACTCAAAAAATCTCTTGCAAACTTTCAAATAAACACTAAGCTCGAGTTAGGTCAGAAGACCTAATATTTACTATTTTTGTTAAACTGTTACATGTATTCAGACGACAACACTCCACAAGAAGTGGAAAACAACAAATTGTATGTTGGTAACCTTTCATGGTATGCAACTACAGATCACCTCAATAGTATTTTCTCACAGTACTGTACTGAAGGTACAACACTCGATGTGTTTATCGTAAAGGACAAGGAAACTGGTAGAAGTAGAGGTATGGCTTTCGTAACATTTATCAACGAGGCTAACGCTGAAGCTGCAATCGACGATTGTGCTAAAGCTCTCGACGGTGCTAATGGTATGGAACTTGAAGGTAGAGAAATCCGCCTTAGTTATGCTACTAAGAGAAAACCAAGAGAAGATCGTCCATATGGTAGATCATTTGATAACTAGTTTTGATGATTTAAGAGAAATCTGATATAATCAAGACCTTGCAAAAAAAATCACACCTTGTGTGTGATTTTTTTTAATTTTATTTTGTTGAGTCAATTTGTAGTATGCTAGTAGTTTGACAAAGCAGTATTGCTTGTGTATAATTGAGTAAAATGGGTAGAGAGTGTGGTGGGAGCAATTTTTCACAGTAGTACACTTTTAACCTTTAACCTTTAACCTTTGATTTATTTTTATGAA
Organism: bacterium; assembly: GCA_043772005.1. Lineage (GTDB taxonomy): Bacteria > Patescibacteriota > Gracilibacteria > Absconditabacterales > Absconditicoccaceae > JAYSSF01. The sequence continues at coordinate 17,299 of JAYVGP010000012.1, read as the reverse complement.
CGCACCATATAATCCATCCGCTAGCACTCTTGTCGGAAAAACACTGATCTGACTTATTGTTGGAGTTGTTGTTGCTTTGATTATCTTTGCTATTACAATTTTGTTTGGTAGTCAGATGTCAGCGATTATCGCTTGATTGTGACAAGTTGCACAGGATAGTAGCCCACTGCTATGGATGATCATGCTAGTGATAGCGTTTCTCAGTAGTATGGTAGGTACGATGCTGGTTGCGTTTATTTATTGACTTATGTATGGTGGGATTTACCCATCAGTAGGTAAGCTCACTACTTATGCTCTGATCACCAACGTGATTCTCTTTCTTCTTCTTGCGCCACTGTATGCGATTGTATACCAGTCAGTAAGTAGCCTATTTATGGTACTTGGTTTCCATACGATCTTGTCAGTATTTATTACTTCAGTGATGAATGAGATTTCTATTGACTCACAATACTCTCTGAGCGCAATCGTAGGATGATTACTCGGGATGTCATGAGTGATCTTTATCTTTGTGTTGATTTATAAGATGATGATCTTAGACTCGATCGATATTGGGTGAACAACCAGTGACAGTCAGATTCAAATCATGTTATCAATACCAGCACTATTGGCATATTTCTTGATACCGTTGGCTCATAGTATTTGGCAGAAAATCTATGGATCACTATATGATATGTGATCAAATTTCTTATATGCACAAAGCTGGAATGAGCGTGTTGTGGCTGCTCAGATGGGTGAAAGCCAAGAGATTGTTGAAGAAGAAATTAATGTTGATGCACAATAATAGTATTATTGTAGGCTTCTTTTCCATTGATATCTGATAAAATTAACCCATCACTTATGTATAATCTCATCGTTTGTTTGGGTGGTGGGGTTTTCGTTTGATAGGGTAGTATTTTGATAGTTGAGCATCACGATAAGTCATCATTTATCGGCGATCTGCTGATGGTGCATGAGATTGGTACGAGCAAGCTGGCTCTGGAGATAAGGTAGTTGGAAATTTTTGATAAAGTCAGTTTCTGACTGAGTCTTGATGATAGTTTGTTGTGTTTGTTGGATACTATTTTCGATGGTGAGATAGTTATTGAGATAGACTCTGATCGACATAATCATAAAAGCTACCCCGATTACTAATCCGAGATATCTAAATACTTGTGCTTTTGGGAGGACGATGCTGTTCATAATTTCTATTTTGTTAATTGCTTCTTTGTTTGTTGATGTGATCTATGCTTGGTGAGGATCCAGAGGATTCTTTTGGTTATATCATTATCGAGTTGATAGCTGTGGCGCTGTGTGATATCATAGCGATTTTTGTTACATCGCATCATGATGATAGCATTTTCTTCTTCGGTATCAAGCTTATATAGCACCATTGATCCACTGGGTTTGAGGATGGGATGTATCCAGTCGAGTAGTACATCAGCATAGGCTACGGCTCTGGCAGTCACAATATCATAGCTTCATCTGACTTCCTCAATTCTTCCTCGTTGTGTCTCGACATTGTTAATTCATGATTCGATGGCGATCGCTTGGACGGCTTCCATCTTCTTGCGCCTCCCATCGATTCCTACAAACTCTGTATCGGGATAGGACTGTGCTAGCGCGAGTAGTGGCCAACCACCACCAGTACCTACATCAGCTACCACCGTGTCAGGTTTAATAATATCAAATTGGATAACTTCGAGTGCATCGATAATATGCTTTTCATATACTCATTGCTCGTCACGGATTGCAGAGAGGTTGAGTTTAGTATTTCGTTCCAGAAATTTGGAGATGAGGGTGGTTCGTATATTCATGTATATTATATAATCATTTTACTCCACAAAAAAAGCCCAGTCATTTTTTTTCGTTAATGCTAGTCTTTTTCTTTAAAAAAAAGCCCAGTCACTCGCTTACTCTCATGCTAGTCTTTTTCTTTAAAAAAAAAGCCCAGTCCGTGTAGTTCCACACTTCATGAGCATATAATTTGAACGGTGAATTTTCATCTACCGGATTTAATAATTGGAGCGGATGACGCGACTCGAACGCGCAACATTCTACTTGGAAGGAAGATGCTCTAGCCAATTGAGCTACATCCGCACACAATATCTAAACTTATTTAGATACTGCAAAGTATAATTATTTATGATTTGAATTCAAGCCCAACTACTAAGGTATCGGTTTTTGTCTAAAGTAGTTTTTATGATAAAACTAATATCTTAGATATAAAATTTGTTTTACTTTTCTGATTTAATTTCGATTTTGTAATAAATCTTTATGAAATTGCGATAGATATGATTTTATAATCAGCATTATCTTCGAGCTGTTTAGTAATATAGTATATCTTGCTAGGAATGCTAAACTCTCCTGTAATACTGCCACGAGAGACCTCGCTGATACTACCAATAGATTGATTTGATAGAAAGCTATTTTGATTTCAAAAAGTCAATCTGTTAGTAGCAAAATCACCTTGAGAAAGCGTATTTGATTGTGATCTTGCAGTATGATCAAATGAGATATTGGTGATGTTGATATTGAGTTGTTTAAATAGAGTCAATAACTGGAACAATGAACCATTGTGATTTGCAAGTTCAAGCTCAAAATTAGCATAATACATTTCACAGTTACTGGTGTCGCTACCTCGATGACATTCTAAGAGTTTGTCATGAGAGATGGTATTGAGGCTTTCGCAGTTGATATGATGTATTTTGATGCCGTGAGCTCATGCTTTGGCAATGATCTTATCTGGTGCTTGTGGATTACACTCTCCACATAGACTGTATTCGAGTTTTGCTTCACCATCAATGGTGACAGCAGTCTCATGCTCGCTGATGGTAGGTTTGATACGAGTTACTCATTGCTGCTGTTGTTGGATGTGAGGATAGTATTGTTTGATCCAGTGATATGCGGTGATCTGTTTTTCATATACTTGTAGTAGTGATCACTCCATTTGATCAGCTGATTTCTTGATAATGCTATCGACGTGACCAATCATTGGTAATTCATATTCAATCAATTTTTGATTAATTTGATCAATGGCTGACTTGATAAGAGCTGGTTTCTGACTTGCTCTGAGATATTTGTTGATCGCTTGTTTGGCTTGTGATGTGTTCACATAGTTGGTCCAGCTTGGTGTGCAGGATTCTTTGTTGCTTCGTGTGATGATTTGGATGATTTCACCATTACTGAGTGTATAATCAATTGGGACGATACGACCGTTTACGGTACCATTACGATAAGCAAGTCAGACTCTACTATGTACCCTAAATGCAAAATCTAAGATTGTTGCTCCTGGGGGTAATTCAATCACATCTCATTTAGGTGTATAGACGAAGACATTTTTGTCGACGAGTTCCATATTCATCTCATGCTTGAATCCATCAAAATCTTCTTGATATTGCTTGACAATTTCTTGCATTTTCTGGACCCATTGAGATTGTCTAGCGGTGACTGTTTTGGATTTGGATCATGCTTCAGCGTAGGCAAAGTGAGCAGCAACACCATATTCTGCAATTTCATCCATCTCGGGAGTTCTAATCTGAACTTCAGTTTGGAAGGGGAGGAGTCAGAAGACTCTGGTGTGTAGTGATTGATAGCCATTGTCCTGAGGTCTAGCGATATAATCCTTGATCTTCTTGATCTCAGGAGCAAAACTACCATGGACACTACCTAAAGCAAGATAACAGTCAGATATGGTGGGTACGATAATCCTAAATGCAAGTACATCATGGATTGTATAAATATCGTATGGCTGACTTGGATCAAATACTTTTTGTGCAACTCTGTAAGGAGATTTCATTCTTCATTTGATGGCAAGATATGGCACATTGTCTTGATTCATGACTTCCGTCAGCTTGTTCATTCACGTTTGGACATAGTTTTCATCGCTGGCATAAAACGCAAGCATATGCTCCATCACATGGTCAAACTTCTCTGGCTCGAGGACAGCAAATGCTCCATTTTCGAGTAGAAGTTGAAAATCATATAGTCACAGCCTCTTGGCAATACTGGCATGGATGTGGAGAGTCTCGGTAGCGATACGTCTGACTTTGTCAGGTTCGGGGTGAAATTTGAGAGTTTGGGTATTATGGATGCGGTCTGCGAGCTTGATAAAGATTACTCTGACATCTTCTGCCATTGCAAGAAAGGTCTTTTTCCGTGTTTCGAGATTTCTTTCTTCTCAACGATATTTGATCTTGCCGACTTTGACCATAGATTGACACAACTTAGCTACTTCCGTCCCGAATTTATACTCAATATCAGCTTGGTTGTAGTTGGTGTCTTCTATCACATCATGCATGAGACAGGCTTGGATTGTCGCTACATCTGGGCGGATATTCATGAGGTAGATCGTTGCATATATTGGGTGGATGATGTACTGTTCGCCACTGAGCCTCAGTACTCACTCATGGGCGTGCTTGGCAAATTCAAACGCCTCCTGAATCAACTCAACATCTGACTCAGTCAAGTATTTGCTTGCTGCTGAGTAGACTTGCTCCATGAGTTTTTCGGCGCTGAGGGTTAAGTCTACAGTATAGTTGGTATAGTGTTTGATATCATAAATGTCGATCATAGGGGTTGCAGGTTGCAGGTAAACGATTATTACTATGTGTGTATTCAGATTATGTCTGGATGCAAGACTAAGTTATAATTACTTGAACTATAACTGAACAAAGATAGACTTATAGCAGGTTTTTTATTTACTGGCTTGTAATGAAATCTATACAGACATGAGAAGCAATAGATGCTTGATCTATACTACCAAAAGACATCTTAACAAAAGCTACAATAGGTATACTATGTATACTTTTTATGAATACTCAAGCAGTACTTGCACAAAGTACTAATCGTACTCAAAAGTACCATAATAACGCTAAAAAGCTAGGTACTGTGAGCAAAACTTCACTATCAACACCTTCAAATATAATTATTCAGCCAGTAAAAGCAAAGCTCAAAGAAGACTGAGAATGATGTTACTGAAGCTACTGTATTGTGAATATTACTGAATCTAATCTAATAGATAATTGGTATATTTCGTATGGGAAGATTAACGGTAGTTTAGTTGAAATACGCTGACAATATTCTACATGACTAACAAAAGTACCAGCTAATGATATCAGGTACGTAGGAGGTAGGTAGTGATTTGTATGTGCAATGTTATTTGATCCATTTCTTCCTATGAATTTCGCATAACCCTAGCTGTTTGATTGCTTGGTAATGTTTGGCGGTTCCATATCACATATGCTGTTCAAATCCATATCATGGGTGTTTGGCTCAAAGTTTGGTCATCACGTGATCTCTGGTGGTCTTGGCAAGTATGCTGGCTGCACTGATTTGCGGTATATCACGATCTCACTTGATGATGGTCTGAACTGTGATTCATAACTTGGTATCGAGTCAGAAGGTATGATTGCCATCAATGATGAGTTTTCGTGTATTCGGGATGATAGCGGGTTTACGGGAAACTCAACTCGATCACTCGATTTCTCATTTACTCGCCAACTCACGAAGTCCTCTGATAGTCGCCCATCTCAAGGCCCAGATGATACCATTGCGATCAATCTCTTTGGCACTTGCTGAGCCAGTAGCTCGGATTATGGAGGAGTCTGATTTGATTTTATCTGCTAACTGCTCTCTTTGTCTTGCGCTGAGACTCTTGCTGTCTGTGTATCATGATCGGTTAGTAGATTGTGATCCAATAACTAAACCTACCGTGACAGGACCAGCTATCGGACCGCGTCAGGCTTCATCAATATAAATTGTTAGAGAATTAGGAAAAATTATACCCTTTCAGGTATTCACTGTTGTTTGAGAATTGAGAGAAGTTAGATCACTCATAATGATAAGTATAAGAATTTTATCATTAAAATCGACTTGTAAATCTTGGATAGATGACTAAAACCGAATGGTATTTTATTACATTAATTCTCATTATCATGAAAAATCTTTTGATCGTTGCTCTTTTGGCTGGTATGGCAGTATTGACTGGTTGTACTAAGACTACTACTGAAGCTACTGTAGCTACTGATACTGTAGTTCCTGCTATGGAAGCTGCTGTAGATACTGCTACTGACTCTGCTAAGATGGCTGAACAAGCTGCTATGGAAGCTACAATGATGGCTCAAAGGGCTGCTATGGAAGCTGCTGCTAACGCTGCTATTGTTGCATCTGGTACTTCTGTATCTGGTGAAGTTGCTGTTGAAGTTGCTGCTCAATAATTTCTGTGTGAAATTGACCACTATGAATCCTGATTTTGATCGGGATTTTTAGTTGAATAAAATGGTGAGATATGATTTTGGATAAAGTAAAATCGATATAGGAAACCTATATCGATCTTTAGAAAACTAAGTTTTTGGAGGTTATTTTGTGGTCACCCCCTTTCCTTTTGTGGTGCTTTTTTTAGCTACCACTTTCTTTGTCTCAGCTTTTGGGGCTTCCGACTTATTGGTTTTTTTAGCTTTTTTTTGGAGTTTTTTCTTGCTCATAACTGTAATATTTAAAGTTTATTATTTTTTGTTTTTGAATAAATTGATAATAATAAATAAGTACATAAAGTCAAGTCTTTTTTGAAATAAAGTGTGAAGTCAATAAAATAAGATAAGGACAAGAGGTAAGGACAGGTATTGAATTGAGATAATTAAACCTTATAACTTTTATAGCAAGAGCGTATACCCGAGAGGGTGAAAACCTTATAACTTTCTACTTAACTTATGGCACAATCAGCACCCAAATGATGTCTCGACTACGCAATGCATTATTTGTATCGCTATCCCAAAACAGAAAAAGAGATGCGTACGCAGCTCATGAAGAAGCAATATTTCCTCGAGGAGATCGATGACGCAATGCAGACTCTTAAAGCCAAGAAGTACATCGACGATCGTCAGTTTGCTGAATTGTACCTCAACTCAGAAGTGGTTAAAAAAGGTAAACCGCTAGGACTCATGCAGCAGAAGCTGTTGTTCAAATGAGTAGACAAGCAAGTTCTTAAAGAAGTGATGAGTGAACTGGAAGAGTGAATTGGTGAGTGAACAATAGCAAGGATCATCAAGGAGACGGATAAGTTTGCAGCCAAGGAGCTAGAGCCAGTAGTGATCATCCAGAAGCTACTCGCAAGATGATATAGGCTCGATGATATCAAGAAAGCCTTGAAAAAAAGAAAATTAGAAGATTAGCTTTTTCTAATCAAGTTGGAGCACGCAAAAAGTATAAGGTGCGCAACCTATACCTGAACAACATGCTCGTTTACCGGGACTACATGCTTCATCAGTAGTGGGTGATATTTTTTCAGGTTGTCGAGCGAGTCGAGATTTATTATAGACATATTGAGCACCATCACAGTGAATAGCTGTTGCTCAACCTTGTCGATAAATATATACTTCTCCTACGCTACGACTTGGTGATGGATCAAAAGGTATTGATGCTATATATTTTAATAGTAAGCTATTAAAGGCATCATTTCATCATACCACTCATGTTGTTGGTCATGCACCTTGAGTATATCAAGGTCGACACTTAGCTGTTCATGATATACCGATACACGAAGTTGAGTAGTTAGGGTAACTTCAGTTTTCTGATGCATATAGTGCAAGAGCAGTTGATAATTGATTAATATTAGCTACGCGAGCTGCATTACGAGCTGATCACTGTGCTCCTATTAATCTTGGTATGAGTGCAACTGCAAGTATACTTATAATTACGATTACAATAAGTAACTCAATAAGAGTAAATGACTTGCAAAATTTATAGGGGTGGTGCATTATCTAGGTATAATTTTATTAAAAAAATGATATTATTTAACAATAACTAGTTTTATCTTCTTCTTTTGCTTTTATTACTTCCACCATAATTAAGCTTGTTGGCTGGGGGAGTGAGAGTCATAAGATCATCTGCCGTAGCGACAGATATGGATAGTCATAGCTCTTTTTCGAGTTTTTGGATATTTTCTCATCCACGACCAATGATGGATCATTTATCTTCGTCAGCTACATATAGTTTGATGCTGGTAAGTCAGTTGATCTCAATCCTTGCTGCGACTCCAGTGATAGACATAATCTTGCGAGTAAGCTCAGCCGTAGCCAATTTGGATACGATGGAGTCAGATTTTTTGGTTTTATCAAGCATATCGAGGGGCATGACAACTACTTGTTCACCATAGGAGTAGATCTCATATTTGAGCTGTCAGTCAAGGAAGCTGGATACTTCGATTACTGGACGAGCGAGATCTTCGGACATCATACCAGATGGCATCTTGACGACATGTTTGAGAGTGAGGATTTCGGTGATAGTTCCGCCTTTAATAAAGACGATAGTGTCGATGACCTCTGGGATCATACCCATCTCGATGGTTCATATGAGACGCTGGACGCTGTCGATGGGCTTGGTAGCATGGATAACCCCTACCAGCCCGATACCGGTTAGTCTAAGGTCCTTAAATAAAAGAAAGTCTTCTTTATTTCTAACTTCATCATAGATTGCAATATCGGGTCTTGATAATAATAAGATATCTCTGACTTCTTCATGTGGAGCGTAGTTGAAACTGTATTGTACTACACTCTTGTCTACATTGAGATCGCGCGGGGACTCGATGGTTTTGATGACTTTCTGATCTGCGACATATAGGTCTACGAGTGCTTGTGCAAAGGTAGTTTTACCTTCTCCAGGAGATCATGAGATGAGGACTCATGCTGACTCATAGCGAAGTCTGTTGACGATGTTTTCATCAAATCAGTAATCTTCCATGCTGAGTCTGCGAACAGGCTTGACTACGGTCAACTCGAGCGCATCGGACAACGGCGGGTAGACGATCACAATACGATATGGTCAGATTTGTAATACTTTACTGTACTTTCTATCGATCTCCAGAAATCCATCTGCACGATGTTCAGACTCGAGGAGGAGATTGTCGACGAGATCTTGGAGCTCATCAGTAGTGACAATTGTTTTGGAGATCGTAGAGTCTCGACCTCAAGGTCTACCAGACTTAGATAGAGTGGGGCAGTTAGCCTTCCAGTGGACAGACATCGTGCCTTGTGGGAAGTAGGTATCGAGGACAGATCAGTTGCCGAGGATGAGTTGCATTAGATTTTATGGGTTTTATAAAGCTATAGAGTGAATAATATATATTTGATTATATAATACAAACTATCATTAGAGAATTCTAGTCTTGTATTTTATAGATAAGTTAGCTATTATGTAATTAGTTGTTTAATTTTTTTAGTAAGAGTATTTATATTATGGCTTATAATATAGATGAGAATATTTTATATATCTTTACTGATTGAGCTTCTCGTCCTTGATTATGAAAGATTCCCAAAAAGGTTGGTTGAATGTGAATCTTCTTCGTTTATATTAATGAAGATTTCGAAGAAGTTTATGAAGATATGAGTGATGGGGTAGCTTATCTCTGATCAACTAATAATGATATGGAACTACAAGCTCCTATTAATTGACTCAAGCTTATTAAAAATTATCATAACTTAGATAATTTTAAAAAGATAATGATAGTTACAGATTCAAGATTTGTATGTAATAACGTAAATAATGCTAAATATGGTGTATGGGATCGGAACAAGTGGAATACTATCTACTGAGATCCTGTCATTCATAAAAAACAACGAAGAGAGTTAGTGAAACATATAAAAGAAATTTCAGATCTATATCATATAAAAGTAGAATTTGATTGGGTAAAATGACATGGCGATGATGAAAATAATAAGAGAGCCGACAAATCTGCTGTGAAAGGAACTCAATCGATAAATAAAATAAAATGAAGTGATACGTCTGTTAGAAAGAAATTTTTTAGAAATACTAGACGACATAAACAATGTTATATTTCCCACACTAATGCTGATATTTATATACATATCTACACAGCAAGGCCCATAAGAAAATGACGATTTAGGTATAATTATGAAGTAGTTTCGTGTGATAGCGAATATTTTATGAACACAGGACGACTGTTTTATGATAAATGAACCTTAAGTGCTGAATATATTTATTTGGTTAGATTAGCAGATGATGGTAGTCATAAAATTATTGATCTTATTTCTAAAGAGAGTAACAATGAAGCAATGCAGAAGATACTTTCTAATTGATATTCAAATGATATTTTTTTCTGAAAAGCAATTGATAAAAGATAGATATAACTTCATCACTTGATTTTTATAGTAAAGATCATTTATGTTTACTAATAAGCCAAGTTGGTCCTCTAAAAGATAGCAAATTGGTAGACATGCTCGCTTCAGGTGCGAGTAGATATCATTAGTGAGCTAGAGGCTCGTACGAGTATTTGAGTCCTATCTTTGGCAGATTTTCAGATAGTAAGCGTTGCTCATTTTTTTGTTTTGACAAAACCTTGCATTCTACCACTCAATGACTATACTCAACATATCAAATTCTATGTGTTGGTCATATCTAGACATGCTGACAGTAGAGAATTCGAGTACCACGCTATTCATCGTATAAGCCCAATCGTTGCTATAAGTAAACGATCTGACGAAGCTTGATGTTTGGTTGTGATCCTCATCTCCTCAGAATTTATATAACCGTTTTGTACTACTCACAAACGATTTTTTCATTTATTACTTATATTTGATATTTCATGCATAAGCCAAGCTTTGATGGATTGATGGTGACACTTGCATCTCCACAAGAGATTCTCAAATGGTCATATGGTACAGTAGAGTCCCCAGAAACAATCAACTATAGAACTGGTAAGCCTAAGCTCAAAGGACTGTTCTGTGAAGCAATCTTTTGACCAGTAAAACCGCATGAATGTAGTTGTGGGAAATATAAAGGAGTCAGATATAAGGGTATCGTTTGTGAAAGATGTGGAGTAGAAGTGACCAATAGTAGAGTACGTCGTGAGCGTATGGGTCATATCGAACTTGCGTGTCCCGTAGTACATATTTGGTACTATAAAGCGACACCATCTCGTATTGGTTTGTTGTTGGGTCTATCGACCGCTGAGATCGAGAAGATCTTATATTATGTCAAATATATTGTAACTGCTGATGTAACTGCTGAGAAGATGCAGGAGATGATCACAAATCTTGAGCAAGTGTTTTCTGGTAAAATCAAGGAGCTTGATGAAATCGTAGCAGAAGAGAATAAAGCTGCTGACGAGAATAATGGTATCTCTAGTCTTAGTGGTATGAGTCTTAAGGAAATCAAAAAAGCATATGATGATAATAAGATCACTCTTGAAAAAGAATATAATAGAATCAGATCAATTCTCGCATGACTCAAGCAATGAGCAACAATCCTGGAGTCAGACTATCGTAACTTCTTCTATAAGCATGATAATGTCTTCAAGTTCAAATCAGGTAGTGATGCGATCTTAGACTTATTGAGTATTATTGATGTGCAGTCGTATATCCAAGAGGTGATTGCAAGATTCAAAGAGATCAAAGGAGAAGAGAGGAAGAAGACATTTAAACTTCTCAGACTGCTTATCAATTTGTATGTGTCTGAAGTAAGACCAGAATGGATGATTATGAAGTATTTGCCAGTAGTACCACCAGATCTTAGACCAGTTGTACAACTTGATGGAGGTAGATTTGCGTCATCTGATGTCAACCAGTTTTATCGTAGAGTCGTACAGAGAAATTTGAGACTCAAGAAGATGATCCAAGTAGGTATGCCAGATGTGGTTAAGAAAAACGAAATTAGACTTCTCCAAGAGTCTATCAACAACCTTATGGTAGGTGAAAAGGGTAGTAGTAAGGGAGCAAATGGTGGTAAGGTCTTTAGATCATTGACGGATATGCTTAGTGGTAAAGAAGGTATTTTCCGTAAGAACTTGCTTGGTAAGAGAGTAGATTACTCAGGTAGATCAGTAATTACTGTTGGTCCTGATCTGAAGCTTGATGAGTGTGGATTGCCATTATATATTGCAGTGCGTATTTTCTCACCATTTATTATCTCTAAGTTGATTGAGCGTAATATCGCATATACCCCTAAACAAGCAGAAAAACTCATCAAGGAGCAGGATCCTGTAGCCCTTGAAATCTTGCATGAAGTAATCAAAGACAAATATGTTCTTCTCAATCGTGCTCCTACATTGCATCGTCTCTCTATTCAAGCGTTTAAGGTTAAGTTGATGCCTGGTAAGACAATCCGTATTCACCCTCTTGTATGTCCAGCATTTAACGCTGACTTCGATGGAGATCAGATGGCTGTTCACCTCCCATTGTGAGAAGACGCACAAAATGAATCAAGAACCATTGTCTCATCAGCTCATAATATCCTCAAACCTGCATCAGGAGAGCCTGTGATTGCACATACACAAGATATGGTATTGTGAGTATATTCGCTTACTTATCAGCCAGCTCAGGGAGCAAAACCAGTTGGTAGATTTGCATCGATTGATGAGATTACTCATCATGTAGAATTGGGTAATATTTCTATTACTGACTTGGTCGTGCTTAAGCGTGGCGATGCTCATATCACTACAACTGCTGGTAGAGTGATCTTTAACTCAATCTTACCCGAACAACTTCAGTTCACTGAGATGACTGATGTCAAGATTACCAATAAGATCCTCAAGAAGATCCTGGATAAGACATATGATCTATGTGGTCCAGAAGTCATGGTCCAGGTGGCCGATGCTATCAAGGATATGTGATTTAAATATGCAACGAAGTCAGCCGTTTCTACGAATATCTTTGATATCCTCATTCCACAAGACAAGCAAGAAATGATTAAGCAAGGTGATGATGATGCTAAGATTATTCAGGATCAATGGTATTATGGATTCTTGTCTGATGAAGAAAAATCAAGATTGCTTGTACAACACTGGATGCAGATTGTAGAGCAAGTAGAAAAGAAAATCAAAAAAATCTATAAAGAACAAGTTGATGAGGAAATTGTTAATGATTTCTATATGCTGACTGAGTCTGGTGCGAGAGGTAAGGTATCAAACTTGGCTCATATCTGAGGTATGAAGGGTATGGTGGTATCACCATCTGGTAAGATTATCGAATTGCCAATCAAGTCTTCATATATGGAATGATTCTCTCCATTGGAATACTTTATCTCAGCGCATGGTGCTCGTAAAGGTCGTGCGGATACTGCGCTCAAGACTGCAGATGCTGGATATCTGACTCGTAGATTGTGTGACTCATCACAGGAAGTAATTGTTAAGGAAAATGACTGTGGTACTCACGAATTTATCATTATTGATAAGTATGAAGCTGAGTCAAGAGGCGAAACATTTATGGATTTATTGTATGGTAGATATCTTGCAAAAGATGTACTTGATGAGCATGGTAAGGTGCTATATACTAAGGATTCATTTATTGATAAGCAAGTACTTGAAGCATTTGTTATTAGTGAAATTGATAGTGTGGCAGTAAGATCACCACTGACTTGTCATACACAAAGCGGGGTATGTCAGAAATGCTTTGGTATGGATCTATCTTCAAGACAGGTAATCAAACTCGGAGTCCCAATCGGAATCTTGGCATCACAGTCGATCTGAGAGCCAGGTACACAGTTGACAATGAATACTCGTCACTTAGTATGAGTGCAGGCAGAATGAGATATTACATGAGGTATGGAAAGACTCAACGAGCTTCTTGAAGTTAGAAATCCTGCTCGTAAAGCTGTAATTGCTCCATTTGAAGGTACAGTGAGAATCCATGAAAATGGTAAGCTATTTGAAATTGAAGTAGTTGGTGAAGCTGATAAGAGATATTATCCAGTGAAGGAATGATATAAAGCCACAGTCAAACCTGGTACAACACTAAAGAAAGGTAGCTCATATGCGAGTAAGTGAGTAAGTAAACTTAAAGTCAAAGAAGATGGCCAAGTGATTGGAATTAAAGATGATATTCTTATTCTCGGTGTTGTGAATTCACTCACTCAAAAGTCAGCCCCAAATACATCTATTAAGGTTAAAGATGGGGATATTGTGGTGAAGGGTCAGATTTTGACAAGTGGAACTCTCGATATCAAAGAATATCAGAAGACAATGGGAGATCTTGCCGCACAGTTATATGTGGTGAAGGAGATGAAGAGAGTATATACTTCACAAGGTCAGGATGTAAATGATAAATATATGGAGATTGTGGTTAAGCAAATGTTCTGTAAGGTGATGATCGAGGATGCTGGTGATACGAGTTTTGTGCCTGGATCGTTGATTAGATATGAAGAATTTCTTGCAACTAATAATGATATGGCTGCTCAACATAAGACAATAGCGAAGGGTGCAAGATTAGTGCTTGGTCTGACTCAGATCGCGAAAGAGTGAGAAGGATGGTTGTCTTCAGCTTCCTTCCAAGAAACAGTTAGAGTGATGGTAGATAATTCACTACAGGGATCAATTGATAGACTTGATGACCTGAAGAGTAATGTAATCCTTGGTAGATTACTTCCGATTGGTACGAACTTTGATCAACAAAAAGACTTGATGGCAGGTATTGAAATGTAATTAGATAGGTTTTTTAACTAACTTTAAACCAATTAATTATGTACGATCAGCTTGTTGCTCTCATTACACAGTTTTATCCCCAAGAACAAACTAAGGGACTATTTCTTACTTGCATGAACGGTGCTGCTGTTATTGGTAGTGCTGGAACACTAGTAACAGATCGCCCTCGACCTCAGGTATTGGGGAAGTTGTATAAGAGTTTTAGTCAGAGCGCTACACCTATTACAACATTGATCTGCGATATTGTGATTGATGTACAAGAGGTGACAGATTATGCATCATTGGCGACAATGAGTCATGAGGAAGTCTGACTTGCTCTTATGTCCTCGGACGGCGTGCAGATTGGTATGTTACTTCCTCACACTGCTGGTATTCAAAACCTTAGTCAGTGACTTGCGTTTATGAAGCAAAAATATCAATTACAAGGCATGGTATGAGTATATATCATCAAGACCGATAGAAAAATTATCACTACTACAACACAATAAGCTTGATTTAGCGGACAATATTCTTATATAATTTTCTAGCTTATGCTATGTTTTTAGTAATTTATATTTAAATTTATGTCATTTGCTCAAGAATTTATGGCATTTCTTGATCAGTATCAAGTAATTGGGGTTGCGATTGGTTTGATTATTGCTGCTAAGGTCAATGATTTGGTAAGTACTGTTGTAGAAGATGTTGTTACTCCAGCGATCTTATCTCCTGTTCTCAAGAGACTACATCTTGATAAGCTCGAAGATCTCTCTTGGAATGGCATCTTATATGGTAAAGCACTTGCAAAACTGATTACCTTCTTGGTGGTGGCGGTACTTGTATTTATCTGTATTAAGCAGCTTGGAGTACCAGCTAAATAAATACATTAAGGAAGTGTAAAACATTTCTCTGTGATCCGGTAGCTCAGTCGGTAGAGCAGAAGACTCTTAATCTTTTTGTCGTGGGTTCGAATCCCACCCGGATCATAAAATACTCAGCAGTGATGTTGAGTTTTTTTATAGATTTATTAGAAGAATTTTAGTTTTTGCTATATGATATTTTGATCATAAGTTTAAAATCTCTTGAAATGATAGAGCTTACTGTTATGATCTGACATATGTATTTATTTTACCTTTTTTGCCTATGACTCATTACTTCTCTTTTCTAAGAAGAAAGCTATCTATCGTAACAATTGCGATGATGATGTTTTCTCAATTTAGCTTTCTTGGTATTAACTCAGTATTTGCATTTACTTCCACATTTGGGACAAATGTGACTACGGCGAATGTTGTTGAAGTCACAGAAGTAAAAGCCTCTCATACACTTACTGTGAATGCTCTGCCTTTGGATGCAGAATCTATTACGATTGGTTCTTGTGTAGTTATGTTCTTTGACTTTGCTGCTACATGAGATAATTCTGCTACAACAGACGACGTAGATTGTGCATGATGAACATGATCAATAAGTAATTATACTCTTGTTAATCCTGGAGTTGCGAGAACTCCTTGAGAAATTGCTGATGTCTTAGATGCTCTTGTAAACGTATCTGACGTCTCTCATGGTTCACTTACTGTTTGATTTGGTGCAGGGACTACTACCATCTTTACTACTTCATGAGCTGAAAGCTCAGCAACTACTATCGATTTTATTGATGCTACTGCTTGAGATATTACAGCAACTACTATAGTTACATGAGTCCTTGCTGTTGCTCCTGTTGCGCAGGTAGTTGATTTTACTCCTAGCTCTCCCACCAATGGAGAGACTTACAGGGCTACTATCAATAGTTCAGATTATGACTACACCGTAACAGGTAGTCAAACGGTACAACAAGTAGTTGAAGCACTGCAACCTTTAATTGATGCTAATGCAGCAGTTACTTGTGGAGAAGATGATACAAAGATTACTTGTACCGCGGTTACCTCTGGTACTGCATTTACTTTTGCTGCTACTATAGTAGATATTACCAATCCTGTAATCTCACAGATTACTCCAGTAGCTGCTACAGGTAATGACGCTACTCCTAACTATACTTTTTTCTCTAACGAGGAAGGTACTATTAGCTATGGATGAAGTTGTAGTAGTATAACTACATTAGCGATTACTTGATCAAATATCATTACTCTTGATACATTAGCTGATGGTACATACTCTGATTGTACTATTACTGTTACTGATAGTTGATCAAACGTAAGTAATATCCTCACAGGAACAGCATTTACAATAGATGCTACAGTCCCAACTGTAGTACTTACGTCAAGTGCTCCTAGTCCTACAAATGGCGATTTTACTGTTACCGCTACATTCTCTGAGGCTGTCACATGAGTTACAGGTGTTGATTTTATAGCGACCAATGCAACTACTTCTGTATTTACAGTAGTAAGTCCTACTGTATATAGGATCCTTGTTAGTCCTTCTGCTAATGGTCCAGTCACTGTCAATATGCCTGCTTCAGCAGCGATGGATTCCTTTGCTAATAATAGTACTGCAGCGATACAACTCTCAGTAACATATGATGGCACTGACCCAAGTGTTGTCCTTTCTAGTACGGCACCAGCTATTACTAATGCACCATTTACTGTTCTTGCTACATTCTCCGAAGCAGTCACATGAGTTACGAGTGCAGACTTTGCAGTAACCAATGGTGTGAAGACAAACCTAGTAATGCTAAGTGCTACAGGTTATACTATTCTTGTAACTCCATCAAGTAACGGTCTTGTTACCATCAATATGGCGATTGATAAAGCACAAGACCTAGCAGGTAATGGCAATACTGCTGCAACACAAATCTCAAGGACCTATGATATCAATGCTCCAGTAGTTACTCTCTCATGATCTGCATCACTCACTATTGCACATGGTTCAGTATTCTCTGATGCTGGTGCAACATGGACTGATAATGTCGATGGTTCAGGAATC
>JAYVGP010000011.1:0-29143 GCA_043772005.1 bacterium | reverse complement strand
TAACTGTGGTACACAGACTACTGTTAAGCGTTGTGATGATTGGAGTGGACGACCAGGTGGGGCGGCCTTTGGTAGTGATGGTAATCGTGATGGGTATGTGTGTAGTAATAATAAATGTGGTGCAGAGCCAAATTTGGTTAGTCGTGTCTATCTGTGTAATCTGACTGGTGCTGCTGCTGCTCAATTGTGTACAGATATTTTGCCAGTTAATCTTCCGTTCTGATGATATTGGCCACCACAATCTGGTGGGTCGGTATTTGTTGGTGCTGAGACTCAAAGTGGTAAGTGGAAGAATCGAGATCAATATGATGATCTTTATATCTGACTTAGGGAAAATTCTGGCTCTTTGATTCAACAGACTGAGTACACATACAACAATACTACAAATCAATATGAAGCAAATGGATATAAGCCAAATCCAAGATTAATTGATGTATTGTGATTCCAGCATCTTACTCCAGGATCATCATATCACTCATTTATGACAATGTTTCCGAATAGTACAGGATCATTGTTTCCTGCATGATGGGTATTGCTCAGATGACCATCTTCAGGCGCTGTAACATATGGACTTACTCATCAGTCAACTTTAGAATGAGGTAGTTTTGGCTGGTCAACGTTAGTCAATAGTGGTTTGCGTGTTACAATGGGTCAGAGTAAGGCATATGGTTACTATTATTTTTACTGTAGTTATCCAGGAGGTAACTGTCCTAAGCCTTATAGATTTAGTATTAATGCATTTTATGATAAAGAAAATAATGGTATCTGATGAAATGATGACTGATTAGGTAATGTTTTAGTTAATATTTTAAGTGGCTGAGTATTGTTGTATTCATGACGTACTATTACAGATGTAAATCAACCTTCGTATTATGACTGGTATAATGGGGCTAATCCATTTAATGCTAGAGGTTCGTATACTGCAACATTACTAGGTGGTTCTACATATACAGTTGTTGTTTATCCTCCATCATGATATGCCCCTTCCGCTAGTGCACCTTACCACTATGTATGAGCAAGTGATTTAAATAATGGAAGTTCAGTCAACTCTGCATGATTACCATCAATACCATGGTCATGGGATAGTGTCATAAGCGCTATGAGAAGTCCAGCGATACCTTGACCTATTACTGGAGGTTGGACTAGTTTGTCTGGTACGTCGTTTACTATTACGATGCCAGAGATGGATACGTATGTGAGGACAAGATTATCATGAGTGCCTGCAAATTTATCACTTCAAACAAACATTGTAAATCCTCAACTTGGATATAGTATCTGAGATACAATACAGGTTAATTATCTTCTCAAAAATATTTGATATCAAGCACTTGATCAAACTGTAGTTCGAACTCATGTTCTTACGGGACTTCAGGTAATACCCAATAGTATGATATTCTCTGGTAATTGTGATTCAGAGATACGGGGTGCACCTAGAGCTCCTACATGACATGCATTAGCATGGTTACTTTCAACAGGAAATGTAGACTGATGTGGATCGCCATATTATCCTGGCACTGATTCCGTTAATTGTGCTTGTACCAACCCATCAAATTGAGCTGCTTGTGATCTTACGTTTCTTAATAAATCATTGATTACTTGGTCTAATAATGGTTGATGACCTGTTATAGATCAGTCAATTTATCCATGAATTATTTATCCTCCATTGGCTACTGACCTAGATACTCAATGACAAAATAATTATCAATGAGCTTATAAAAAAGTATTACCCAAGTGACAGCTTGTATCTATTGGTAGATGATCTGATGGTGGAGCTAATCTACAACCATGAGCTGTCTGTGAGGTACAAGTAAGTTATAGGATTCAACCATCAGCTGTAACTTGACAAACTTATACCTATAGATCATGTGCAAGACCAAGATATTCTTCTGACCTTACGATACCGTGGATTCAAGATAACTGTGATAATGTAAATATTCGTATCTGATTACCAAGCTGTGCACTACCTCCAAGCCTGGGTACTGGAACGATTACTCAGGGTAGCGGTATTGTTGCTCGACGCGATAATCTGATCACACCATCTGATAGTATCACAAGGTGTGAGTCAGAATATAGAACATGTAATAATACTATTTTATCAGGGTCATTCCTTTATCCTAGTTGTGTGAGACAATGCTTCCAAATATGGACTGGCACTTATGGTACGACATGAATTAATCCATGATCTAATATTACATGACAAGCATCGCTTATATCAAACCCTTTGAATGATACTCCTTCTTGTGTTTGTGAGCAAGCCCCACTTAGTTGTGTAGCTACACAAATTACGGGATGAGCACTTGCGGATCCAAGTGGTAGACCGTATACTGGTGGTAGAATGCAATGACTTCTGAATAAATATACTTACCCTAGTACAATATGATGTCAGCAAAATCCTACATGTAATCCGTGATGTCAGGTATGAGCAGATATTGATCTATATGAATTAAACTATAGTATGTCAGGTAATACCGCGCTTAGCCAAAGTCGTGTTGTAGATCAAGTGCATCCTAATATCTGTATTAAACCATCATCATTTACTGGTAGAATCGCTACCAATGAGGTTCGTATTACGTTCTTCTCTGGTTCGAATACTGGTGTCTCATATCCATTGCTAACTAATGTAAGTGGATCATCACTTGCTGGTAATACTGGTAGGAATAATGGTTTATCATATACCAATATTATTGGTCAGACGTTTACAGGATATGTATGTGGTCCATATGTACAGTATGATTTTGTTAGACCACTCAATCCTGGGGCTAAATGATATTTCTTCTATGAGTATAAGATCAAAGATAGTATTTCACAAAACCCCAATGCTAATAGTGGTAGTAACTGTGTGTGGATTTATCGTCAGTCGAATACATGAGTATCATATGATGCGCTTCCACCCACTATCCTTACTGCAATGTCATCTTGAGCCCTAGCTACACTTGATCCTGGTGACATTGCTTATAGATTTATAGCACCTCGATGGACTTCATATTGGACATTATTTAATCCCTTATGAGAATTAATTTCATCAGCACAGTGAGGTAACAACTATGTCTGTGTCCCTCCGCCAAGTAGTACTTGTCCTGCAAATACAATACAGCAGAATACGCTTTTCCCAATTAATATTTGTGGTAATGGTGTACAAGAACTTAATGAAGAATGTGATGCATGATTGAATAATAATGATAGCGGCTTGATCAGATTTACGGGTCTTGCACTTGATGATAAGCTATACGATAACTATTGTAAGACTGACTGTACTCTTGGATCTCCACTAGTATGTAACTGGACTGCCTCCTGTAGTAATGCAAATGTTACATCAATTCAATCTTGAGAACAGTATCCGTTCTGGTGGAATTTAGGTACAGTATTGAGTTCATGAGCAGTTTATAATACTGGATTTACTAGTATCTGTAACCAGCTTGAGCACGTCAACAAAATTATATATGTCCCAGGTGTGTCAGTACCTATGTGTACCTTTGAGTTATTTAACTTTGATACTAGTACTGGTACAAGCCTTTATCAGTTTACGGCTCCATGTGTAGGTACTTGAGTTACCTGATTGCAGATGTTTAGTCCTACTGCGGATAAATGGGTACATGAGAGAGTGGGCATATTGGGTAGTGCTATTTCCCCTATTAATGCGAATGGTACAGTAGTCTCGACAATTGAAAATACTGGAAATATAATCTCATCAGTCAATAGCTACACTCTTGATCAAATCAGACCAAGCATTGTTGGAAGTCAGTGATCAAAAATTATCCCTATGACAAATATTGTTACTCAAGGTAGATTGGGTGAATATGAAATCCGTCTGACAAAACTCTCGTATACTAAATGTAATCAAGAATGATCGTATACAGAAGATATTTATGGAGTAAAAACATTTTCATGATATCAATACACACTGAAAACGGGTGAAGAAACTGCTCCAGCTTGATTCTGCGCGAATCAATTTATTGTGACTGCTCCTTATACAATCCAGGAGTGATCACTATTATCGACATTAGATCCTGCTGATTTTAGTAAGTTCTATACTTCTGCAAATAGACTTGCTGATCAAAATCTTGACTCTACCTACGGAAATCTAGTAGCTCGTAATACTCAAATCCCTACTTATATATCTACTCTTGGAGTTAATAGTCAGAATAATAGTAAATTTATCTCTCAATTTGTTGCGAAGTATACTAAACTTGCTTCTGAAGAAGCTCAAATAGTTACTTATTCTCACTCCTTTAAAAATTTATCTGGTGCTCAATCTTCACCATCAGTAATACTGTACAAAGTTCCTACACGTGAAATATATGTCTATACTGGTAGCCAGCCATTGTTTGTGAGTGATTATGGATTCAGTCAGCTCTCTAGCGCCAATACATTGAGATCATCTACTAATTTAACTTTGATTGCAACTAATGCTCCAATCATTGTATTTGGTGATCTTACGACTAAAAATATCATGCTTATTACTAATCAAACAATTTCATTTGCTGGAGGTAGTTTGTCAAAAGACCCGCAGCAAGTAGAAGGTATCTTTGTTGCAATAAGTTATGACTGAACAACTAGGCTGACAAATATTGACTCATCAAAGAGATGGATTGATGATGGTCGTCTTGTAGTACGTGGTATTTTGATTGGTGGTAATATTGATGCTTTATCAAAATCGAGAAGATCTGTGATTGAGAACTGGTATAATGGATCGGGTTCAGTTATTAGTGATTCAGCAGTATTAGTAAAAAGAAAAAAATCTCTTGTTGAGTGAGCATCACTGCGTATTGTCCCTAATCCACAATTGTTTATATCACCTCCTCCTGGGGCGACAGAATTATTTGAGTCACTTAGTGTGGTAAAGTAAATCCGAAGTTAGACCCTTATGACTACTTATTGTTGTTCCGACGTTACTTGAAGTTTTAGAGAAATTATAAGGTATGATCTGATTGACACAACAGTTATTTCAAGGAAATAAGAAGCAAGCCCTCCAACATATTAGCGAGATCTATGAGGAGGAGGGTTTTGCGATTGTGAGCTATATATATGGAGCGGTTATTATTAGGCATAAGCTTTTGCAGTCAATTGATTTGGGTAGTCTGCCTGTCTGGCAGAAAGCACTGTTTGGTAGTTCGATCATTTTGCCTGATGGGGCGGCATTACTTACATGGTGGAAAGTAGCACATTGGCTTGACAGGGTGCAGTGAGTCTCTCATTTGACTAATCTTAATGGAACTGATTTCTTTATTACGCTACTAGAGTATTATTTGAGTAAATGATGAGTAAATCTTGTTTGTTATGGAGTTTATGATGAGGTATTAGGTACTAAAAAATGAGTATTGATTGGTAAGGCGGGGGAGTGGCTTCAAGAAAATTATGGATTTAATTGGACTTATGCTCAAGACACAAACTATAGCAATGACTCATTGGATGATCGAGACTGGGACAAAATGAAAGCTGTATGTAATCCAAATCATACTACCATTATGATGGTATGTAGGGGAGTGCCAAGACAGGAGATTTGGTCATATCATCATCGTAATAATCTTAAGAAATATTGAGTAATAGCATGTAATCAGTGAGCAACAATTGATTATTGGGCGGGAAGAGAGACTAGAGCACCACGATTAGTGAGGAGATTATGGCTTGAGTCAGTATGGAGATTGTTGTCAGACCCTCGTAAGAACTGGTCTAAATTTTGGGTGAGTTTTCAAATGATGGGAGAAATTACTAAGCTCTTTTTTAAGAAGTAGTGCTTTTATTCGTTAAGAGATAATGACGTTGGATGTCTATTATTATTCAAGGATGTAAGAGTAATGTGCTTATGATTGTGCTGATGATATGCATGTAAGTGAGCAAGATATGATAAAATTACTAGATTTGCAAAAAATCACTCAATACAATATAATAAGATATATTATTATTGTATGAGATGTTTATGATTCGTTTTGCTAAAATACTATCTTTACTTATGTTTATGTCAATTCAGTTGATAGGATTTTTTGGTTCAGTGATGGCGGCAGATACAATTGCTGATCTACCAACAGCAAATACTAACTGATTTGAACTTATTCCTAAAGTAGATAAAGATGACATAACTAAAACATACGATGCTGTGGCTAAATGAGTAAAAAAAGACGGAAATCGTCATCAATTTTGGGATAAATATAATGAAGAAGCATCAACATTGGCAAAAGGTAAAGATGGTGTAGCTAAACAATTGGCTACATGAGTGATGAACTGGGATACGATTATTGCTTATAGCTCTATTGTGATTACATTTATATCTAACTTATGATTGGTGGTGTGAGCTGGCTTTATTATCTACTCTGGATATCAGTACGCGATGAGTGCATTTGGTACCAAAGAAGATAATGGTAAAGCAATTAAAAATGCTTTTATTGGTATCGCTGTAATTGCAATGAGTTATGGTATCTTTAGATTATTGGCAAGAATATTTATAGAGTAATATGATATACAAAGTAGAAAATAAAAAATAGCTATAAATTATTGTAGATTCTACTTTTATAATCAACACACACACTTATGAGAAAATATATTCTGACTTTATTGGCGATGATGTGTCTGTGATGTAGTGTCACATGGGCAAATTCAATCCAAGAAACAATGAAAGCTTGGGAAGTAGAACAGGATATGGATGGAAGTCAGATATTTCAGTGATCAAAAATTCCTACTGCACTGAGGATGCTGACTTGATCGTGTGTGTTTGATGCAGCAGTAAATATGCAGATCTATCAAAATGTGCAGGATGCTCTTATAGAGATTTGATTAACTTTGAGTAAAGAGACAGCAGGTGAATATTATCAATCTTATCAACAGTGGCATGAGGCAGCAGCAACATACCGTAATAGTATTCAATATTGTGCATATAAGATAGCGGCTTATCAATTACAATATCGTTTTTACCAGGTATACCAGTGAACTGCAAAGCCAACTAATCCAGTGCGTACAAGCTATACTTATCGTATAAAATATTTTGCAGCGTTGAAAAAACTTAATCGCTATATTGTGCCAGCAGTTATTCAGCCGTATTTAAAGATATCTGTGTCAAATAGAGCTCAGGTGCTTAAGATGAGTGTTACAACAAAGAAGGTAGCAGTTGAAATGAGTACCTTATATCGTGGGATTGTTGGAGAAGCCTTATATCGTTTGCAACAAGATAACATACTGACTCAAGCAGATATTGAAAGTATTGGTTCGAAGATTTATTTTAATTATGTTGAGCAGTGTAGTGAACTACGTGGACTAACGAAAGTGACACTGTCTCGTACGAGTACTGGGCGTCTTGTAGATGGCAAGCTAGTAAGTATTAGCTTTAATGTCAATGTGTGTGAAGATATGTCATATCTGAGTGGTTTTGATCAACATATTAAAGATCTTGTTTATCATGAGATAGCTCACTATATTTATTATCTCAAAGATACAACTACTGGAAACTTTGAACTTATTTGTACATCTAGTGATGGGAGAAATGTATGTCTGAGGAAAGACTATGCAAGTGACTATGCGATGACAGCATCAGAAGAAGATTATGCAGAAACTTTTCAATCATGGTATCAAAAATCACTTGTCCCTCTATTAAATACCAAATTAAAACAGAAGTTTGAATACTTTAATAAGTTATTTAATCGTTCTTAGGGTGGCGTATGATTGCGCTATGGTGAATCATAAAATTGCCATCACAATTAAAATGATAGGAATCATCATTACAGTATCAATCGGTAGTTGTGTCAGTACTCAAATAATGATAGCTGCTCCTGCCGTGTTAGCTCGTACCCGTCGCTGTGTATGATGTGGCTGCATATAATTTCATAGTTGGAGACGATCGTATTGTGCTACAACGAGAGCATTAATAACGACCCATATAATGCCGATTACGCTACCAGTCATAGGATCAGAGGCAAATACAGTAATCATAAGTGCGAGGATGCCTAAATATCCAAATACAAATGATTGTGCTGTGGTATCAATATGTAGTGATGAATTGGATTGATATACATACCCTAGCGATGCATATCCTATAGATACTAAGCAATATGCAATAAAATCAGACATCATGATTCCTCATTGGAGAAGATGAGTGATGAGATATACATATGAGCCCAACATAATGATATCTGGTATATGCTGAATGATTGATCTGATAATAGGTTGGATCTGACTGATATGGGTGAAGATATCATTGACTCGTGATCGATTAGTAATGTGGGAGATATGGTTTGTTTTATATCATTTGAGGATAAGATCAAGAGTGATCTCATCATGGTTAATGGTGGGGTAGTAGTAGTGAGATAGTTGTCATAGTAATCATCCATAGGATAGATAGAGTAGTAGTGTAGTAGCACATCCTCGTATGATATCGTGATATAATGTAGTAAAGATGATCGTTGTAGGTATGATGATTGCTCGTGTCAGTATCGTCTCATCGCATAGCTGAGAGGGTAGTGTTAGTGAGAAAATACGAGCACAGGCTCGATATAATCACATAATCGCTCCAATAACAGCAAAATATATTGCGCCAATCCCCCAAAATGCTTGTGTTTGTCAAGTATGTTGTACTAATCAGATACCAATAATGACGCTAGTTGCTATTATTGAGATAATAGATGCTTGGTGCCAGACGATGATACCATCCTCGTAGTTGATAGTTAGGGCAAGATAATATGCTCAAATCGTCATGATACTAACCCATATGACAGAGATGAGAAGATCATGTCATCATACATACATTAGCCAACTCACCCCGATCATTAGTGCTACCCATGATATGAGCATGATATTATCGGTAGCAAACTGTTGTAAAGATTGAATATTGGTTTGGTTTGATTGAGTACTACCAGTTGCCATTATGATCATAAGGATGCCAGGTACAAGTGCTCGGACTGATTGTCAAACTGCAATCATGATTGCTGCAATGATCAATGATGTGATATAGTATCGAATTAACATATATGTAAGTTATGAATTATTAGCTCTGACCTAGAATACATACAATCAATGTAAAATCAATGTAAAATCAATGTCAAAAATGACTTGAAATGATGGTATATTTTAGTTATGATAATTCATATTATCGTAATAGGAATATATTTTTTATCACTATTATATTGAAATGAAAAAAGTTTTGATTGTAGGCAATTTTTGACTTGTGAGTACTATTATAATACTTCAGCGCATGATTGAAGAGTTATGATACAACCAAGATTTAGTCACACAATTTGCTCCGGGAATTACTAAGAATTATGATCTTATCATATTGACTGGTTGAAGTTTATATTGGGCTCGTAATCCTATTTTTGATATTTTGAAATCATGGATTAAGCAGACAAATAAGCCTATAGCGGGAATTTGTTTATGATATGAGGTTTTGGCTACAAGTTATGATACCGATGAAAATTATATTTGGATGAAGAAAATATGAGAAATTCATGGCAACTACTACCCTATCGTATATGGGTGACAAGAATATGCTGTATTTAGGGCTCATAAAAGAATTGTCATTGAAAATGAATCAATATATGATTACTTTGATGTACTGGGAAGGTCTGAATTGTGAATTGATATAATTAAAGATACAAATAGACCTCACTATGGACTATCGTTTCATCCAGAGCTAGATAGCAAATGACAGGCTACTTCATGGAGCTGAGATTTTGAAGGATATTTTAGATCATATTTTTAGATAACTATGAATTCAATTATTAATATTGAACAGTGGCTTTTTGCATATTGAAATGCAATTAATTTTGATCTTGGACTCAAAAGAGTTAGTTATTTTCTTAAACAACTTTGAAATCCACAATATTCATATAAGGTGATTCATGTTGCAGGTACAAGTGGTAAAGGTACGACATGCTGGATGATGAGTCACTGTCTGAGTAAGCTATGATATCGTGTGGGTCTGACAATGTCGCCGCATATACTTGATATTAGAGAAAGGTGTATGATTAACGGGCAATTGATTTCAGAAGAGTTGTTTGTGCAATATATGAATATAATTAGAGATGTTATTGATATCACTGATTGGTTTGAGATATGAAAACCAAGTTATTTTGAGATTATGATTGTGGCTGCGTTATATATTTTCGCACAGGAGTGAGTAGAATATACTATATTGGAGACTTGACTTGGTGGGCGTTTGGATGCGACTAATGTTGTAGAATCACCCGATAAGATTTGTGTGATTACGAGTATTGGTTATGATCATCAGAAATTCTTATGAGATACTCTTGAAGAAATTTCTACTGAAAAGACAATGATTGTTCATGCATGAAATCCATGTTTTACTTATCATCAAGAACCTATTATTGATATTACTATTGATCAAGTTGTGAAAGAACAATGATGAACTATTTATTGGGTAGATAATAATCACCACTACCCTCTTATGCCACACTTTCTCTGACAACACAATCAGCTAAATATGTCAGTTGTGGATTGAGTTTTACGCTACCTATATGCTATTTGATTGATACAACAGGACGTTGATAGTATTGAGTTGATGAGGGATTGTTCACCATTATTAGCTAGGATGCATGAGATTCAATACTGAACAAATATGATTATTATTGATGGAGCTCATAATACTCAGAAAATGTCAGCCTTAATACAATGATTAGAAGAAAAATTCTGAGTCAATCAGAAATATGTATTTATACTTGCTCTTAAAGAAGATAAGAACGTAGAACAAGTACTACAAATTGTACTACCCAAGGCAATATATATTTTAGCAACGGAATTTGGTGACTTATCACAAGATTACCCAATTCGTGCCGTGAGTGTAGATTCTATCATGAAATATTGTCGTGAATATCACAGATACATATACTGCCAGGAAGAGCTTAATCATAAAACTATTGTTGATTTAATAAATCAAAATCAAAATCATATTATCATAATTACTTGATCATTTTATCTTGCGAGTTCATTTATTAAACTATTGTCGTAATGAAATCAAATTATCGTGAAACTAAAGCAATTCATAGTCCTGCCATATTAGACCAAAATCATAGGGTTACACAACATGGGCCAGAACATCAAACCCCAATTAGCACACTAATTGACAGTTGGCTCGAAACTAAACGTAGTAGTCAGACTCGTCGTGCGTATCGTCGTGATGCGGTAGATTTTTGTGTGTATGTGGGGATGATGACAATTGGTGATCTGCAAATATACTCCATACCGCAGCTTTCTCATCAGATCCTGGATTGGCTCAAGACACAGTATCAGTACGATGAGTATAATCCTGATAAAGTCCTTAATCCTACAACTATCAACCGTAAAGCATATGCGGTGAGTAGTTGGTTTGAATATCTGATGGCCGTCTATCAATATCCCAAGAATCCTGCTAAAATTTTTACACCGCTCAAAACTGCCAAACATAGTACAACTGATAGTCTGACTAAATCAGAGTATGTCAGCTTATTGGTTTATCAGAAAGAACAATATCTTGATTTAATTCATAATGGAGGCGAAGTTTCGCTACCAACTATCAAAGAACTCAGAGATTATCTGATGTTGGCGTTGATGAGTATGAGTCTGCGTCGTAATGAGGTCGTGAAACTTCGTCGGAGTGATATCGACTCTTCTACTCCGCATCTGACAGTCTATCAAAAATGATGAAGTACAAAGCTCATCCCACTCCCCTCTTCGATTTATGAATTACTGATGCAGTTGGGACAAGACAAGATGACCATGTGACTAGTA
This sequence comes from bacterium, assembly GCA_043772005.1. Classification (GTDB taxonomy): domain Bacteria; phylum Patescibacteriota; class Gracilibacteria; order Absconditabacterales; family Absconditicoccaceae; genus JAYSSF01. Next base: position 17,437 of record JAYVGP010000011.1, on the reverse strand, counting down.
TCTGACTACATCTTCTCCCCTATCAAGAATAATAGTACATGAGATTTGACAAAGCCGATCAGTACTGATTATGTGTTTGAGTTGATCAAGAAACTTGCAGCAATTTGCTGAATTGACAAAAAAATTACTCCCCATAGTCTACGTAAGACGTTTATTGAGTTGGCTCTCGATAGCAAGGAAGATTACATCAATATTGCTAATGCGACCGGTCATAGTACATTGGAGATGATCAAATATTATGATACAAGAAGTAAGCTTGAGAAAAATGCGGTGAATAATATGGATGTGTTTGATTAAGAACGAGGATAAGTTTTTTTAGCCAAACATCACTTTGGCATTACTTAGACCAAAGATAATAGGTTTGAGGATGAGATTGTTAGTCTGGAGTCAGAGGAGGAAGGGTCTGCTGGGGTTGAATACTGCATCGAGGTCGGGATCGGTGAACTCACCAAGAAGTTGCTGAGCAGCATGACGGCCAGAGGCAGCCGCCCACGGAAGTCAGACACATCACTGTACCCATAAATGATTGGGAAATTGTATATCACGACCAATCATAGGCATCAGATCTTTGGTTGCTTCGATGCGACCAGATCGATAATTATCAAAATGGACATCATGTAGACTGGGAAATACATCACATATTTGTTTGATAACTGACTTGATCACATGATCGTGGTAGATCTCAAATGGTTGGAAACTATTGAATGCATCTCACCCACCTAGTACCAGTCTGTTGTCTCCCGTGATGCGATAGTAGCTGAATACCATCTGCGTATCTCGACACATGCAGTTGCCCAGTGGCATGATGTCACGAACTTGTTGCTCAGTGAGAGGCTCAGATATTGTTATATAATTCATAATACCATATGTATTTGCTGCTTTATGTTTATCGAGTTTATGATCAGTTTTTCCTAAACACCAGATTGATTTGTTGAACGTGATTGATCCAAGATTTGTGCTAACTTTGTGTGATTCGATTTTTTTGATTTCTGAAAACTCATAAACTTTCACTCACTGCGAGATAAGATAGGTCTTGAGTTCTTGGCAGTACTGTGCAGGATTGATTGCGTAGCAGTTGGTATACCTCACTCCCCCACTATAGCAGTGAGCAGTGTTTTTTGTACGCAGTTTTTTGATATCTACTAACTCTGCATCAAATCAGTATTGATGGCGTATATCATATTCATTGTGTACACTCCCTAAGCCTGCTTTACCTAGTCACAATAGGAGACTATCATCATCTCTGAGATCACAGTATAACTCATGATCTTTGACAGACTGAACAATAAGTTGTTGTCCTATCTCACCATAGTTCCATAATTTACGCGCAATCTTTTCCCCATAGATGGACTCGATTTGCCTGAGTCCAAGCTCACTATCAGGCGTTAGAAAGCCACCACTGCGTCAGCTCATCCCTCATCCACAGATATTCTTTTCAATCAAAGTAACTTGGCATCACTGTTCGATGAGATATTTGGCAGCATGTAGACCCGCTACTCCACCACCGATGACTAAATAGTCTGTGGTAATATGATCTTGTAAGGGCTTGCATAGATCATTACCTAGTTCGAGAAGTGATGTGTGTCGTCGGTTTTGGTAGCGCATAATCTATATGAGATGAAAATAGGATTAAAATTGGTGAAAAATAGGATATGTAGGTCAATTATATACAATGATTTGAGAATTTGCGAGTGTGAGATGAAAAATGTATTGACAAATTATATATATATCGATATTATTAGAACTCACATTAAACGATAAAATCATGAATAAACCAAACGTAATTGCTTATTTACTATTGATTGTAGCATCCTTAGTACAGTCTTATTTTCACTTTCAACTCTTAGTTGATGGTACAAGTAAACATGAGTCTGTAAGTTTATTTTTAATAGGATTCCGGCTCATAGTTGGAATTGGCCTTATTATTTATGGATTTTCCTTCTTAGGAAGAAAGCTATTATTTGGGTAATTATTTAACATTCGTTTAGTGTGATTTTTAGTTTGGGAACTGATAAGATTTCTTTTCTAATTTTCACATCAAACGAATGTCTTTTCGGTTTTGTCCAAGAGGACATTTTTTTCTGTTTTGGCTCTAGGGACGTATCACATACGTCTTTATTATGAATATATTATTTGAGGACATAAAATATTATGTCCATACATCAATTTGATATGGATTGATGTGTTTTTTTGCCTTCTCCCCGCAACGGTGAGGGTGAATTATTGATCCGCCTTTACGAAGGCATTGAAATAACCTTTCTCTCACAATATGATCTCAATCCCATCATGCCATGTTCACGCATATTGCCTGATGCTGGTGTATAGCCACCAAATGGGATCTGTGGGATGAGGTAGGATGTATTATTTACTGAGATATTTCAGGTTTTAAGCTTACTACATACATAATTAATTTGATCTTGATTAGTTCACCAGAGATATCATCAGAGTCAGTAGATGGTTGCATTGGCACATAAGATGACTTCATCCAGCGTCTCATATGTCATGATGGGGATGACTGGTCAGAAGATTTCTGTATTCATCACTGGCATATCGAGTGTTACGTCAGTCAAGATTGTGATGGGGATAAATGGTCACGAAGTATTATCAAAATTTCCTAGTTCAATTTTAGTAGCTCACATGGATACTGATTGGTTGATGGCTGACTGAACTGATGTCTTCGATGCTTCAGAGATGAGACATCACATCCTCGTATCTACTGACATCGGATCACCAATAAACACATCACGGAAGTAGTCAGATAATGTAGTTATTAATTTATCTTTTTGGCTTGTATGAACAAACAGGCGCTTGAGTCCATCACAGATCTGTCCTGCATGCCAAATACGAAAATAATCAATCGTCTGCATCATCGCGTCATCAATGGTCGTATTGGGTAAAATGATACCAGGGGCTGACCCGCCAAGTTCGAGATGTGTATGAGCAAGATTTGTACTTGCGTTAGATTGAATCGTCTGTCCAACCGTTGTGGATCAGGTAAAGATGATTTGTGAGACTGGTAATTTGGTGAGCTCATTACCGAAATTACTATTGCCATAGACCGCTTGAAATACATGAGGTGGAAGACATGACATGAGTAGATTACTTATGAGCTTGGCTGTTCGCATACAAGCAGATGCTGGCTTGTAGATGATGGTATTGCCTGTGAGTAGTGGTGGTATGACTTCTCGTACTCGTTGACTAGTGGGATAATTCCATGGAGAGATGACTGCCGTGACACCACGAGCTTCATAGTATTGTATATGTACTCCATGCTCATCCTGATAGATAATCTCTGGTGAGAGTATAGACTGAGCATGCTCGAGATGCCAACGAATATATCAGATATCGTAGTCTATATCAGTATATGAGTGAGTGATTGCTTTACCGATCTCTAGACTAATGGATTGAGCAATCTGGTCACGATGAGCGATATAGTGATTCAGAAATTGTGAAATATAACTGACTCTCTCACCTACTGTCAGATTAGACCAATCACTAAACGCTTGTTGTGACTGAACAAAGATTTGTGGTAATTGAGAAATCTCAGTTGCCATGATTTCTCATAGAAGCTCGTGAGCTCATCGGTTACTGTTGGATTGAAGATTCATATATTATGTTACTTATATACGTCTTATTTTACAAAATACTGTTCATATTTTCTCTTGTTTAAGATGACATTCTTGTATTATTTAAATAGTCTCATATATTCACCATATCATTTTGCTTCAAGTTGTGTAACTGGTACAAATTCAAGAGCTGCAGAATTGATACAATATCTGGTTCATCATGATTCTACTGGACCATCATCAAAGATATGTCATAGGTGCCCATTGGATGAGGAGCTTTTAATTTCAGTTCTTGTCATGCCTAGGCTGGTATCTGTATTTGATGAGACCATAGATTCATCAATTGGCCTAGAGAAGCTAGGCCATCATGTGCCACTATCAAATTTATCGGTAGAGGAGAATAGGGGTGTACCATCGATGACGTCTACATAGATACCTGCTTCATGATTATTCCAATATAGATTGTCAAATGGTGTCTCAGTACCTCACTCAAATAAGATCTTGCGTTGAGATGCTGTGAGGTCTTGAGTAGATTTAGGTTTTTTATCTTTCCATGATATTATTATTGGTTTTTCAGCTTCCTTAATTGCGACTACTGTGGTAGGTTGCTTACCTTTAATAAAGCTTTCTCTTCATGATCATTTTTTATATTTATTATAAGCATCACTATTTTTTTTATAATAATCTTGATGGTATTCTTCCGCAGGGTAGAACGTGCTTAGTGGTAATATTTGCACTACGATGGGTTTACTATATTGCTTAGAGTTTTGCACTCTTAATTTATCAGAAGTAGCAATTGCTTTTTGTTCTGGAGAATCAACATAAATTGCGGTTTTGTATTGTTCTCATCTGTCAGTAAATTGTCCACCAGGGTCAGTAGGATCTATTTGGTTTCGATAAATCTCAAGAAGCTCTTGATAGCTGATCAATCATGGATTATAGCTAACTTCTACTACTTCTTTGTGTTTGGTAGTTCATTGTGAAACAGAATCATAGTTCGCATTGGATTTATCTCCTCCTATATATCATACGATTGCTGAGATAACTCAAGGCTGAGCTTCAAACGGTCACTCCATACACCAAAAGCAACCTCATGCAAAATATGCTTTTGCATTTTGATTGGATGATGTTTTAGCTATTGGTTGTGTATCTCATGTAGATACTACTTTTATGTCATTAATTTTCTTGAGTATACTGTCTATTGTGGTACCGCCGATTCGTCTTTTGATCAGTGTACCATCGCTTTGAATATATACATACGTGGTTTGGGTCAGAACTGCGTATTTTGTTCTCAATTGTGTTTCGGTATCAAAATCTACTTTGAGGATAGTCAGTCACGCAGGTATACCAGAAGCAATAAAATTAGATTCAGCTTGTTGACATAAAGGACACCAGTCTGCATGGAAGAAGAGAACAATATCTCCAGTAAGAGATAAAATATTGACGTCATTATAGTTAAGATATTGTGAAGTATTTTGCGTTCCTCATGATGTAGTAACCTGTGTTTTGTTGGATAGGCTATCTTTTTTCATAACCGCACTATCCAACAACGTTTGCTCGATTGCACCAATACCTACCCAACCCTGTCCGATGAATCAAGCTTCTATCTTCTTCATGTATCATGTGGCGATCAATATACCGGTAATGATTAATATTGCTCCTAGTATCTTTTTAAATCGTGAGTTAGGATTGGCGAGATATGAGAGGCGTTGAGTTATTAACCTACCTCAATATGCGACTGCAAATAATGCAAGAGCAAAACCGATACTGTAGATAAGTGTATAGATCACTCACTGAGCAAAACTGTTGGGGAAGATGGTAGAAAGTAATAATGTATAGGTAGGGCTACAGCTTGCAAAGATAGGTCATAGTGATGCTCATAGTAAAATATTTCACAAAACTCAATCATGCTTTTGCGCCATTGAAGTCAGATTGTTTACTTTGTATAATCATAGTGATTTACTGACCTGTTCTCGTAGACGTGGTACGAGAAGGATAAATCCATATATGATGATAATGATTGCTGAGATGCTTGTCCAAATATATGAAGGGATACCTATCAGGGCTGTTGTAGCTTTAAGTATGATAGTAAATAATGTAATTGAGATTGCTGTGGATGCAATGATAGTAAGTGGTTTGGCGAGATTATTAGTTCATAAAGATCATCCAAGGATCACGGGTAGGACGGGTAAGATACAAGGAGCAAGAATACTCAATATTCATGCTACAAATGAAAGTATTACTAGGGAAGACATTAGGTATCAATAATATAATAAAGTATAATGATACTATCCTTTTTTTGTGAGAAAATAAGAGAATTTTGTATTCTCATTATGGTCTAATAAATGCCCTGTTGTAGTGTTAGTACTGTTTTTTGATTGTTCTATCTTGATAGGGGTGAGCCTACATTAAACTAACTTATTGTGTATCTGCTGATAATTTACTTCAAACATGGATATAATTATCTCGTTGCTAATTTGAGTGAATTTACCTACAGATAGTGAGTCAAGCATTAAGGAACCAATTGCAGCACGATGAAGTCAGACGACTTTATTATTCAAACTGAGTAGCATCTTTTTGATCTGGTGATAACGTCACTCAAAGATGGTGAGGATAATATGATGTGTATTGATACGAGTAGCGATGGCTGACTTGGTCATAATTTTAGCTCCGTTGTCCTCAATCTCTACTCCATTTCTGAGTTGGTCGAGTTCAGTATCAGTAATTTCAAGCATTGATGTGACGAGATATGTCTTGCCGACTTTACGATTGGGGTGGATGATGCGATGCATGAGCTCGTTGTCGCTTGTACATATGAGTAATCATGTGGTATCGACATCCAATCTCCCAGCTGGATTGATCAGCTTGGTGTATGGTCGATCTCCTAGCAATTCACGATAGCTTGGGTGTCATCCATCTTCGACATTGCTACTCACATATCAGTCAGGTTTATGAAGCATAATCGTCATATGTTCTATCACTGGGATCTGCTGATCATGATCTTCATGATGAATAATGATTACTTGACCTATGTGTACATGATCGGACTGCTTACGTAGACTTACTCCATTGACGGTGATGAGTCACTTCCTCGTCCACTGCCCTACTTCGCTACGCTCAATAATTCATAAGTTTCAAAGGTATTTGTCAAGGCGCATGGTGTAAAAGTAGAAGAATTAGAAGAGTAAGAGAATTAGTACCCTCTCGGGCGACACGAAGTTAGTGCTTTAGTGTATTTGCTGTTGCTCATCATTTTATAATGATGTACTCAATCTTTTCAAACTGTGAATTATGAATTATGAATTGAAACAGGTTTCATATTAGTTATACAAGTAGTACTTATACTACTTTTAACTTGTACTTGTCCTATATTATGTCTCACCCTTGTGTTATGCCTACGATTACTTATGCCACGCTATGAGCAAAATGACAAATCGTCATACCCAAAGAAGCAAGAGATAGGCTTCATGTCTGACCATGAGATAAGGTTGTTTTGATCATCGAGGATGGTAAGATGATGGTCATTAACCCAGATGGAGTCCAACATATGATTAGGATTTTGCAGGAAGGGATGGAGAATGAGGTTAAAGGTGATACTAAAACTTCTAAAAAATTAGAGAAGAAAGGAGAGAAAAAGAAAGCAGAAAGTAAGAGCGAACACCAGAAAGGATGAAAGAAGAAATAATTTAATTATTTGAATCATTTTATTATGAAATTAAAATTACAGTTAACTAATATTATATGTATATTTTGACTTTTACTACTGTTGAGTGGCTGTGGTGCAAAATCTGATGCACATACTGCAACATGAGATACGAGATCGACACTGTATATTGATACACAACTTATCAGTACCTCTGACTCCAAGGGCAGTATTACCAAAAATGCCAAGGTCTTGTGAGTAAGTGATATCACTATCACTAGTCAGGTCGCAGGACGTGTGACAAGTATCCCAGCACAGCTAGGTCAAGCTGTCTGACCTAACTCAAGTCTTGTCAGACTAGCAGATATCAATGGTACAATCATATTTGGTCTGCAGAAGAATCAACTTGCAGTTGATAGCGCAAATAATACCTACGCTATCCAAAAAGCAAATCTGGAGAAGCAAATTGAAGATGCACAACTCGCAATGCGTAGAGCCCATCTTACCACTGACCTGACTCGTGCAGATACTGCAAAACAGCTAACAAAGCTTGAGTACGATCTTGCATGAGTGGATGCTACTATCAGTGGTTCCAATACTCAGATTCAACTCGAAAATCTGCGTAGACAACTTGCAAAGGCAGAGTATGATTATCAGACAAAGCTGACAAGTGATGGTCAAACTTTGAGTGGATTTACCACTACTGCTGATAATCTGTATAGTGATGTGAGTAACTTGGTTGCTGATGTTGTGACTGAGTCTGATAAGTTTTTATGAGTATCCAATGAACTCAAGCATCTCAATGATAGTTATGAGATTTACATCTGAGCCAGGGACACTAGTACTGAAGATAGAGCCGTCTTATCGCTTGAAAGTCTAATGAGATTGGAAGAGGACTTGGTGGATCTAAGTAAAACCCAAATCACGGAACAAAATGTTGTACTATATATTAGATCATATAGTAATATTCTTGATATGATCAAAATTCTCAATGAAGATATGAAAGATGTGCTACTTGCTACCGTACCAAGTCAGAATTTGTCACAAGCTGGTATTGATGATTTGATAGCAAGCTATAATGGTTTGATCTCAAGATCAAGTAGTATTATCGCTAGTACGACTGCTCAAATTAATACTATCAATAGCTTTACTAGTGTATATCAACAGAATCAAAATTCTCTTGCTCAACAAGTTGATCTGCTCAAAAATCAAATTACTTTGACGGAGAAATCTTTGGCTGATGCGCAGTTTAACACGCAACTTGGATGAGATAGGACCAAGCTTGCACTCGATAATCAACTAGCACAAACTGATATTAATCTCGAATCAACAAAGTTGGCTACTGATTTTGTGACTAATACGAAGGACCTTAACTTGGATTCGATTCAAAATCAGCTCAGGTCTACTCAGGTTGCTCTCAATGAGTTGAATTTCAATGCTGCGAAATTTAACATATCGTCACCAATCCGTGGTGTTGTAAGTGATATATTGGTGGATGTCTGACAAGATGTGAATCCATGAACACCAATTGCGAGAGTAGTAAGTAATCAACAAGAGCTCGAGATTACTATGACTGAGTCAGAAAAAGTCTATATTCAACAAGGTCAAAAAGTACTGGTATCAAATCAAAATCAATCAACATTTGGTACAGTAACATCATTGTCCAAGACAGCAGACCGTAATGGTAATTTCATCGTCAAGATTTCGATTGATGATGCAATGTTTGATGTGGGAGTGTTTGTGGATGTAAAGATCGAGTTGCAGGCTGGTAATCCTGTGGTACCTGTCAATGCTGTGACAATCGTAGATACTAACCGTGGTCAGATAACACTATGGGATGGATCAACATTGATCAATAAGACAATCTGACTTGGATGATTGTTTGGTGAGATGATTGAGATTACTGACAAACTCGAACCGTGATTGTTGTTGGTGACGAGTGATATTGCTAACTTTGATCCAAATAAGCAGAAGATTGAATTGAGGAAGAGAATATGGGATAAATAATTGCCTTACATAATTAATTAATATACCTACTGAAACCATGCCAGAAAAACTCAAACAATACCTCAAAGCCATCGAAGAAACGTATTTCTGACGATGGATAGCAAATAGTAAAGTATCTCTCATGGTGCTGGTACTGATTGTGATGATGGGTAGTTATGCGTTGTATACAATACCCAAGGAATCCTCTCCTACGATCAAATTTGGACTAGTGAGTGTGACAACAGTTTATCCAGGAGCTAATCCACTCGATATCGATGATGCGATTACGGAGAAGATTGAAGAAGAAATCAAAGATCTAGAATGAGTTGATGCAATAGAATCTGCATCATCTCTTGGTGTATCTAATGTAACTATTACTTTGAAAAATGGCGTAGATACACAGAATTTCATCAATGAGGTACAATCGAAGATTGATACAATATCATTTCCCGAAGATGCGACGGATCCTCGTGTGACTGAGCTTAGCACAGATAATGAAGTTTTGTTTCAGATGATGGTATATTGATCCAAAGAGTTCTTTTCCATGAATCAGGTGAGAAGCTTAGCAATGAATTTTGCTAGTGATATCAAAGGTAAATGATCGATCGTAGATGTTGATGTACAGTGAGTGGCAGGAGATAGCGACTATGATGTGGCAGTATATTTGGACCAAGGGGAGGACCTGGGTCTGACTGTGTCTAGTGTTGTATCTCAAATTAGAGCGTTCAATTCTAACCTCCCGTTGGGTAACTATGCACTGTGAGATAAGAACTATGATTATCGTATTACCAATGAACTTACGAGCTTGGGTCAGATGCAAGAGATTCCTATCAAAGTGACTGCTGGTTATGTAAAACTGGTAGAGATCGCATCCATCACGAGAAACTATAAAGTAGACACTGTGTCTCAATGATGATGAGTATGACAGCCTGACAACTATGCTGTAGAGTTGACTGTCTATAAAGCTGCGAAGAGTAATATATTTGATGATTCTGCTTCTGCAAAACAGATTATCACTGAGTCGATCAATAAGGTAAAATATACCGGACTAGAAGTAGCATACACAAGAGATTTGTCAGATATTATTATTGAAGATTATCGTTCTCTCGCTCAAAACTGATGATCATCAGTTCTCATTGTGTTTATTATTACCGCGTTATTTATTGGTCTGAGACAGGCATTGATCGCTACGATTGCGATGATTTGTTCGTTTTTTATTACGTTTGGGGTATTGCAGTGATTGTGATTGACACTTAACTTTATGACTAATTTCTCATTGATCTTGGCGTTTGGTAGTGGTATTGATACGGTGGTAGTATTTATCGAGGCAGCATATGCTAACATGAAACGCTGATATACACCCAAAACATCCATCTTGCTCGCAGTTAACACCTATAAGTCAGCTAATATTAATACATCACTTATTAACTTATGTGTATTTATTCCATTACTTGTATTGCCTGGTATTGTGGGTAAGTTTCTCTCTTTTATACCGATTACGATCTTTACAACACTACTTGGAAGTTTGATTATGTCATTGACGGTCAATAGTGCGTTGTTTGTGAGTATGAATAAGGATAAGAAGTATTATTATGATGAGTCTGACGAGTCTGACGATGGACATATTGCTACCGAAGAGGAGAAAGAGATCCTATCTATTGAACGTCAGGGCAAAGAGATTAGAAGTAAAGATCAAGCGCCAATTGTCGAACGCTACATTGATAAGGCTTCATGATTATATATTCGTTTGCTCAAGTATTTGTTGGAGACGAGACTGCGCAGGATGATCACTATTTGGACACCAGTGGTAGCGATGATATTATCGTTTGTTCTACTAGCTCCTGGTATTGGGTTTAAGTTATTCCCATCGGGAGATAATCCATATATTGATATTGGTGTGAGTGCAAGTCAGGGTACGACAATTGATGCGATGATGGCCGCTACGAGTGGTTTGGATCAGATTATCAGTGAGACACCAGGACTCAAGCATTATATCATCACTACTAACCCAAGTGACATTAGTATTGCAGTCATCTTGGAGAATAAGGAAGATCGTGATCTCGATAGTTTTGAGGTGCAAGATATTGTGATGAAAAAACTAAGCTACCTGAATGAGCAGTGATATAAGGTTGAAAGTAAGGTGCAAGCGTGATGACCTCCAACTGGTAAGGCTGTAGGTATTAAACTTGTTGCAATTGATAAGACAAAACTTAATGCCCTCAAGGCAGTGAGTATTGATTTTGAGGAGTACCTCAAAAGTCTTACTGGTACGGTCAATGTATCTAATTCAAGTACTGTGTCACCATGACAGTTTGAGCTATCATTCAACCGTGAGAAGCTTGCTCAGTTGGGCCTGACTCCTCAAGATATTCAATTTGAAATCTATAATGCACTCAATGGTCAGAAGGCATGAAGTCTTAAGCTTGAATGAAATGAAAGGGATATCGTAGTCAAGGTATGAGATCTGGTGGACAATGTCACTCCTGAGCAGATTACCAATATGATCATCGCCACTCGTGCTGGTAATGTGACGGTGTGATCGATCGCTACTGTGTCCTCCAATCAGTCTCTGACAAGTATCAAGAGAAGCGAGTGACAGGTGGTGATTACGGTAGATACTGACTTGGATCAGTGATTGGCTCCAACTGCGTACCAACCTAAGCTGATAGAATTTGCAAATAACTACCAGTTCCCTGCTGGGATTAGCTATACTGCTTGAGGTGAGAATGAAGCTAATGCTGATTTGATTCAAGCTGCTGGTATTGCTTTCGTGGTGTCATTGTTTATGGCGTTTGTTATCTTGGTGTACCAGTTCAACTCGTTTAGTCTGCCAGCAATCGTACTATACTCTGTGATTACAGCATTCTTGTGAGTGAATATTGGATTGTGGATTACTAGTAACCCATATAGTATGGCATTTGCAATTGGATTTATCTCATTGATATGATTGGTAGTAAATACTGCGATCTTCTTGGTGGATCGTATCAAGTATAACCTGGATCAGTGAGTAGAGATTACGAATGCTATCATGGAAGCGGGAGCTGCAAGATTTAAACCGATCATCATCTCATCTCTTACTGCTCTGCTGTGACTGTGACCAGTAGTAACTCAGGATGAGTTTTATGCAGGGTTATGATATACGGTGATCTTTGGGCTTTTGTTCTCTGCAGGGATTACGCTCTTGGCAGTGCCAATGCTCGTCTATGGAGTCAAGGGTGGAAGAAAGAATGATAGGAAAGCCGAACAAATTAAAAAAATAGAGGAATAAATATCTCTTGACAAATAGATCCATAATGTTTAATATCGTGCTACAAAAATAAAATCAACCTTAATCAAAAAGATCATGGAAAACATATTTAGTTTTGTTCTTGTTCTTTTGCTTACTTCCCTTATCTATTCTTGGAGAAGAGGTATTGTTGACAAAACCTTGTTCACGGAGCCAACAATTAAACTATCCCATCGAGAAGATTTTTCTTCCTGGTCAGATAAAGTTGGATTCTATATGGGTTCTCCCATGTGGGTTTTAATTAAGATTATGAAATTATGTGTGCTATTTTTACTTGCGTTTATGTGGGGCGAAAAACACACTCCTTACCATTAATTGTGGTCCTTCGTTTCGAAGGACCTTTTTTTTATTGAAAAACATGAAATATTGAATATACTATATGTTTGTTAATAATAGGAAATAATATTTGATTTATTGTCTTATCGACCTGTATGGATATTAATGAACAAACAAAAATACATGGTAGAAAAATTAAAATATGATTGATCTATCAAGATTTAAGAGAAAGGCTATGATTATCTACTGATCAAGCAGCTGGTTTATGTAATATTTCTATAGACGAATACATGAAGTATGAGTATGGTGATGATATTTCTGGTTATGTACTTAATATATTGGGTGATAAATTAGGACTATCAACTTCTGATTTATTACAGATGGTACGCAATACATCCAAATAACCTTTTGTTTAATTTATTTATACATATGATCCAAATTGAATCCTGACGAAAACAAGCTCTGAGTGACCAGCGAGATCAACCATATCTGTGAGATATTAGGCAATATCTTATTGAACGTAAACAAGCCGGTACTGTGATTTATCCTGAGAGTAAAAATATTTTGGCTGCGTTTGATCATAGTAGCCGAGGCTCAACTCGTGTGGTGATTCTTGGTCAAGATCCATACCATGGCCCAGGTCAGGCACACGGACTATCATTCTCGGTACAAGTATGAACCAACCCACCACCATCGTTGGTCAATATTTATAAGCAGATTCAGTCAGAATATCCAGATTTTACTTATACCAATGGTGATTTGACTCATTGGGCGGATCAGGGTGTATTGTTGTTGAATTCACTCCTCACGGTAGAGGATGGTAGACCGCTGTCACATGCACAGATCTGATGGCAGAAGCTCACTGATGCAGCAATCCAGGCACTATCAGATCATAAGGAACATGTCGTATTTATGCTGTGGGGTAAGTTTGCACAGAGTAAAGCAGCTCTGATAGATCAGTCCAAACATCTGGTGCTACAGGCAGCCCATCCATCACCATTTAGTGCGTATAATGGGTTCTTCGGATGTAATCATTTTACCCAGTGTAATGAGTATCTCAGAAAGAATGGGTTGAAGGAGATTAGGTGGTAAGAAAAAACTCACATATGTGAGTTTTTTTGATTACTTACTAATAGGTCTAATAATATATCTGTACTGACTATCATCTGGATCGGTGAACATAATAGGCTTGTCAGATGCGACAATACCAAAGTTGAGATTGCTGGAGCTAGTATATCTCATGATATCGGTGACATAGCGACCATTGAGACCAATCTTGTATCATTCACCGTTGGTGACTGACTGGAGCATCGTGTTGGCTTCTCCTGCATCCATCTCTCCTGATTCGACATTGATACTATCTCATTGGATATCGAGTGAGATGAAGTTGTTGGTATCACGAGTAAGGATATTGATCTTTTTAATTGCTTTTTCCAGTGATGCTTTGTCTACAGTAACTGTTGTATTGAAGATGGTAGGCATGATATTTTCGTTTTCATAGTCTGGGAAGGCTCACTGGATGAGAAGTGATACCGTTTTGACTGTCATACCATCGATCTTACCATCAAATGCAACAAGATTATCTCCTACGGTGATTGTGGTAGCTACACCACCACGAGCCTGGTAGTACTCCAAGACTTTCTTGATTTCATTGACATTGGACTTAGGTACGATTACGGTCAGATCCTCCTCACTACCACTATATGGGATTTTGTATTCTGCAAGACGAAATGAATCAGTACCTACAAAAATCAATTGTTTTTTGGTATCCGGATAGGTCTTGAGTTTCATGAGCACGCCAGTGAGAACTGGAGAGAAATTCTTTTCTGTAACAGCAAATTCAACCTTAGAGATACCGGTGACGATCTGACTTGCGTCGACGATGAGCTGACGAGTTCATGTTACTACTGGTAGTCCAAGATACTCGCTACCCGCTATACCATTGAGTTTGATATTGTCGTTACTCGTTTTGATGGTGAGAGTATTCTTACCTGTGTCGATTTGGAGTTTCACTTCCTCATCTTCAATAGTCTTGACGTAATCAGAAAGCTTACGAGCATTGATAGTAAGTGTTCCCTCAAGATCAATATCAGCTGGTAGCTCGATTTCTACATATTTCTCCATGTCTGAAGCTCTAAATATGAGTGTATCAATACCTCATTTGATATATACATTTTCCAAGATTGGTAGTGTTGTATTTCTAGAGACGAATCTGGTCGTGATGTCGAGAATATCTGCAAGAACTGCTGTTTTAATGGTAGTCTTCATAAGGTTATACGACAAGAAGAATAAAAATTCTTATTTTCTACTATGTGTGTAAGGAATATGAGTTGGGTTTCAAGTGTTAGTTTTGTGAAATTTGACGGATTTTATCTGATAATTTATCAATTGCTCTTTCTAGGATTAAACTCATTCTTAGTCTTTCCGCTTCGGACTCATATCATCTTAATCTACCTAGTGTTTCTTCTAGTTTTATTATGGTTGCAGATCAACCTACGAGTACATCAACTGATTTTATAACATCTTTTAGTTGTTCTTTATTCATCTTATTTGATATGTAATAAAGTAAAAATTAATTCCTGTAATTTAATAATTGGCTTGTTGATGTACTGCTGCTGAAGAAATTGAACATAATCTAAACTCATTAGTGACACTATAGTGATAGCCACTCACCAACCAGCGATGATGTCAGTGGGCCAATGTACTCATACTGCTACTCTACTCACAGACATTATCATAGAACAAGCAATAAGGATAAGGCCAAGTATTTTAATTCACTTGTGGTTATTTTTATATCAAATCATAGTCACTGCCAATCATATAACCATACTTACTGCTGCATGATCAGATGGGAATGAGGCTGTAGGAAGATCAGTAAGAATCATGTGGATACTATTATCTCATGCAAATATCGGTCTATCTTTGTGGAGAAAGGACTGGAGAACAATATTGATAATAGTAGCATATGCTGCTCATGAGAATATGGTCAGTGCGTCTGACTTGAGTACTTGATTTTTCTTTATGATCCCAGTGATATACCAAATCAGGAGTAATATCGGATAGCTAAATACAAATATATCGGCTAAGAGTGGTACAAGCTTGACCAATACTGCTGAGTCGAATGTAGCGCTATTGAGTAGATGTAGGAGTGATTGTCATCGTTGAGGTTCTATGAGGTTCATGAGAATTTATAAAATTATAAAACTTATTTTAATGGTTTACTCTTATATGGATCGTAAGTGTATCTTGTTGCTCAACCCACTCAATCAGATAGTTCAATAATTTGTTCTTTAGGAATTTTTAATCATATTATCTTTTCAAATGTTTTTAAGTTTGTAAAATATCATTTTATTTCAATATTTCATTTTATAAGTCATGTCATTATCTTTTCAAGTTCTCATGGTTTCATTAACATATTATCTTTACTGAATAACAGAGGAACTAGAGCATTTTCTTTTGTTTTTCAAATATTATCATCATTAGTTATTGTCTGTTCATCAAAAAAATATTTCTTCTTTACTAAATTTATCGAAATCCGTTTGAATAATACTACATGCAGATAGAATTATTGTAGAAAATACCATTAAGATAATTTGTTTTAATTTCATTGGCTTCTGGGAGAAAGAAATAATAAAATAATAATTTACTATACAAAAAATCCAACTTACTACAAGCTGGATTCAAACCCCTCCGGTCTGCGACCACCTCCCCTTATCAGGGGAGATAGATTATGCTAATTCAACCATATCAAATGATACTTGTACCGGAGTTGCTCTTCCCATAAAGTCTACCATCACGATGACTTGGCTACGAAGTTCATCTATTTCACGGATTGCTCATTTCATACCCTTGAAGTCAGACTCGTTTAATATTACTACATCACCAGTTTTGAGATTAGTGTGTGCGGCGATCTTAGAGTTCTTTTCATCCACTTGTCTCACGATGTTCTGATATTCAGCTTCAGTGAGTGGTACTGGATGAGTCTCGGCCCCGATGATCAGTCTAACTCCTGGTGTATTACGGATCACATACCAGATTTTATCATTCATCTTGGCTTTGACAAAGAGATATCATGGATAAATCTTACGAGGTTTAAGTGATTTTTTGCCATTTTTACTAACCATCTCTTGTACGATAGGAAGCATGTGGTCTACGATATCATCTCTGAGATTCATTTTTTTGATTCTCTCATTGAGATTTTCGATGACAACTTCTTCTTGGTTTGCGTTAACACTGAGGGCATACCATCTGAGTTCATTATCGAGAATCTGCTTGGAGATGTCGTTATTGGTCATCGATATCATACTAGTTTGCTGTAGTGATGTTATAAAGTGTTTGGTATAAGCTACCTGAGATTGCATCAAATGCGATAAACATAACACCCGCAATAATGAGGGTTACGATTACTGCAACAATAAACTGTCCAAGTTCTTTGTTATTTGGACGCTTTACTGTTTTTAAAGTCTCAAGACTGTCATAAAAAAAATCGATCATCAGACCAATATATTAATAATAAAAGAATGTTATCATAATACATAGTCAAATAATGATCAATTGCAAGGAAAAGAATTGGTTTTTAAAATTGGGAGGAAATCTGACTTAATTCTTTGATGATAGCTGGATCAGCGATAATTTCTGGGTATTGGGCGATTACTGTCTTATGTTGTTCGATAAAATTTG
>JAYVGP010000010.1:0-123425 GCA_043772005.1 bacterium | reverse complement strand
TCTCAGTAGCAACAAGTGGAACAGTTAATGCTAATCAAACAGGAACATACACTCTTGAATATACATATACTGACGTTGCATGAAACACAGGTAACACTGTCACAAGAACTGTAACTGTTGCAGATCAAACTGCTCCAGTAGTTACTCTCTCATGATCTGCATCTATGAGCATTATTCAATGAGGACTATATGCTGAGCTAGGAGCAAGCCGAACAGATGCGATAGATGGCTCAGGAAACACATTTTCTGGTGCTTATTCTACGACGTGATCGTTTGCTCTTACAGGAACTGTGAATACTGCAATTATATGAACATATATTGTGTCATATAGAAAAATAGATACATCTGGTAATAGTTCTACTGTAAATCGTACGATTATTATTACTGCTCCTGGTGGTGGTGGATGAGGTGGTGGATGAGGTGGATGAGGTGGTTCATCATGAAGATCTACTGATGATTGTCCAGGTAAAGATACTTCAGGTAGTCGCTATGATGGTGAATGTTGAGATTCTGTAGTATCTTCTACATGAAGTGCTACTGGAACAATTATTCCTGTTATAATTAGTGAAACTGAACTGCCTACCATCGAATGAGAATCTACAGTTGAACTTGATGAAAACGTTACTGCATATGAGTTTGCATATGACTATGGTATGACTACAATGACTACTATAGAGAACGCTCAACTTGATGGACTGTTGATTAGATCTCATTTTGCCAAGATGATTAGCAATTATGCGATTAATGTTATAGGTCTGGAACCAGACACTTCTAAATCATGTTTATTTGATGATCTTGCTGATCAAGACGTAGAGATGAAGGGTTACATCAAAACTGCGTGCCAACTTGGATTGATGGGAGTTAATACTACTAGCTTCAACCCAAATGGGTTGGTAACAAGAGCTCAAACGGCGACAATTATATCAAGAATGTATGGATGGGCTACTGATGGCCTTACATATTATATGCCTCATCTTGCTGCCCTTAAGAGTCGTGGTATTATAACTATAGATGTCCCTTCATTGATAGAGAAAAGATGATATATCTTTCTGATGCTTCAGAGAATTTCAGAGATGTAATTTATTTGTATAAGATATATAGAAGCCTGACTATTTTGATAGTTAGGCTTTTGTCATTCTGATTTGAACTTACATCCCAAATCACTATGTTGTTTTCATTATTCAATTCTTCAACTATTATTGTATGCTAATCTGAATCACCTGAACCATTTGAGCAGGTAAGTGAGTTGTAGTTGATTACCTTGTATCCCGTGGATACATCCATTATAGCGCCAGGACATATTTTATACAGATCTTGGAGGAGCAGGGGATTGGGGTGACGAGATCAAATATGATCTTTCTTGCCAATTGACTGAGACAGCAGCATGGTGGAGCATATATTATCTGACAACTTATCGAACAGGCACAAGACGCATGAGGTGATGCTGTTGTAGAGTCGATTAGAGCTGTGAGAGAAGTAGAGATTCTTAAGCAATGCTGATGATTATTGATTGGTGTGACTGCTGATCAACATCTCAGATATGATAGAGTGGTACAGCGTGGTACTAGTTTAGATAAGATAAGTTTCGAGCAATTTATTTTTGATGAGCAGGTTGAGGGTACATCATCTGATCCTAGTAACTCTAATATCTTTGCCTGCTTACCACTTTGCGATCAGGTATTTATTAATGAATGATCAATTGAAGAACTTTATAACCAGCTCGATGATTATTTTGCAAGCTTGAATTTGACAGTGTAATAGCTATACTTAGTGCTGTTATTATTATTTTTCTTATTTTTTTGTTCATGAATACTAAACTCATTCCAGGAAAACAATCAAACTATATTGTAACTATTACATTTGAGCAGTCAGATTTAGATGGTTTTCATGCTAAAGCACTTGCTACAGTGCAGAAGGATTTTGAGTATAAAGGTTTTCGTAAGGGTCACGTGCCGTTGGATATTGTGAAACAACAAACTAAACCTGAATATGTCTCGATGGTATCATTTGAGGAGGGGATTAATGAAGCCCTCCAGCAGGTTGTTAAAGAGCATGAAGATAAACAATGGATTGGTCAGCCGTATGACCTGGAACCAAGCGAAGACGGTCTAATAATTACACTTAAACTTGATGTGTATCCAGCAGTAGAAACAAAGAATCAAAACTATACCAAGGTTGTGATGAATAAAATCAACTCTGACCTCACTGATGCTGAACTTGATGATGCAATGTCGAATTTACGTAAGCAGTTTGCTACCTATGATAACGTGGACACGGTTGCAATTGACACAACTAACCGTATGCGTATGACATTTATAGATAAAGCAGGTGAAGAACTAGATAAGGGTAGCTTGTTCGTCAATGAAGAAGATTTCAAAGAGCATAAAATTTTCCAAGACCTATTTATTGGTAAGAAGGTAGGAGAGAATGTAGATTTAGCTTATGATCATGATAAACTTCCGCATGTTGTCCACTATCATAAAGATGATCGTAAGCCCGCCAAGGTTGTATTTGAAGTACTCAATGTGCAGACGATTAATCTCCCAGAACTTGATGAAGATACGATTGCAAAACTGTTTGGTACTACTGAGGTGAAGACGGTAGAAGATGTGAGAGTAAAGGTATCTGAGATCATGGCAGAATCTAAAGTAGAAAATGAACTCACTAAGGTAACTGATGAATATGTAACAGCTGCACAAGGATCATTTGATGTTGTAGTACCACAGACGATGATCAATGAAGAAGTCAAACATCGTATGGAGTCACTCAAGAAGCAATTTGGTGGAGAGGAAAACTACAAGAAATTTATTGAAGCAAAGGGACAAGATGAGCTGACTAAGATGGTAGATTCAATCACTGCTGCTGCGACAGAGTCAC
Organism: bacterium; assembly: GCA_043772005.1. Lineage (GTDB taxonomy): Bacteria > Patescibacteriota > Gracilibacteria > Absconditabacterales > Absconditicoccaceae > JAYSSF01. The sequence continues at coordinate 120,548 of JAYVGP010000010.1, read as the reverse complement.
TTACCAAGTTCTTTGTCTTCCGTGCAATCTTAGATTCACTTGATATCAATGATGTTGACTGGGAAGCTAAAATGGATGCAGAGAAGAAGTTATATGACAAATTAATAACAAAATAACAATGAGTCCCGATTATTCGGGATTTTTTGTGACATAAAAAAGCTTGATGCATCACATCAAGTCTTTCCGAAAAAATACATTTCATTTCAATCAACAATTTCTAAGACTTCTTTTGGTTTATTTAAAACACTTTGATGATTTTCCAGATATTGGAAAAGAATACTACTCCCTCCATTCCATTTGTATCCATATTTGGATATTTTGATAGTATAATAACGATATAAAAATATACCAAGTTCCAAAAGTAAGAAAAAATACATAAAAAGATATCCTATGCCACCCATATACCTCATAAGGATAATCATTACTATTGAGCCAATGAATCTTAATGAGGATAGTATCGTGCCAAACTGTCTTAATAGTATCCAAATATAACTGCTTTGCTGATGTGCTTTATCTGCTCGCCATCTTCTATCGCTTTGACCTTGTTTGTGAGACCAAATTATAACTAAGATTGATAATATAAACATCAGATAGATAGGCCAATAATAGTATACTACTTCAGACTGTATTTTATATATGATATCTATTTTATTTCTCCTTGAATTATGCTTCAGGTAGTAGAATTTTTGGGTCTCTTTCCACTTGGAAAGTTGCAATATTGTAAATAAACTCTCATGACTTAATTTACCAATTCTATCTGGAGTCTCAGTAATCTTCTGTGGGTTTTGAATAGCTCTAATGATTTCTTCTTTATTATAGAAGTCATTATTATCTGATGAGCTTCTTCGGTCCTCGGTCCATCTACCATTAATTATTATCCCAACTGAGGTTGGAATTCCCACTCCCGAAGCAATTACTTTGACTCCAGCAGGGCAAATAGTAGCTGCATCAAGAATGTCATATTGACTATCTTGGTACTGCACTATTGTTACATGATTATTTTGTGCATTTACTATGGATATTCCTATCCATAGTATTAGAAATAAGATTTTTTTCATTATTTTTTCATTATTTTTTGAATTCCTACCGCCTATAAGCCGCTTCGGAGTTTTGCTTTTTATATTTTTGATTGAAATGAAATGTTAAGGTACTCACCGTATCAAGATACTTGACATGAGTGACAAAATGATACTAAATATGTAATAGAGAGAGTCAAGTGATTTTCAATTTTATTTAGATAATCGGATTTTTTTAAGAAAACTCAGCATTAGCTGAGTTTTTTCATGATTGTTTTGAGGTTATATTGTTGAATGACTATAGCTATCCAAATTATTGGTTCAAATAGACATCATAATCGTCAAACGCTTTTAGATTCAAGTAATGTTGCATCAATAATTTTTAAATTATGATGTTCGTCGATGAGGATATTTGCTAAACATTTACCAAATAGTCATGGTACTCAAATAAGATCAATAGGAGGGTATCAGTCTTTTTGCATCTGATGGACGCGCTTGATGATGTCTTTAAGTTGGGTAATGATTTTTTTGTGACGTAGGTGTTTAATATGAAAGATAGATCAGACAATGTATGGTTGTAGTTCAATATATTGTGAGCTTCATGACAGCACTGTAGACTCAACAATATAATTTTGTAGGTATTTTTTACATATTGCGTAATCGTATAACATTTTATTTCTATGTACAGTTCATAGTAGTAACGAGAGTCTGGAGTATTTAATAACTTGATCATTTTTATAATGATATACGGTAAAATCTCATCCACGAGCAATAAGAGTTCATCTGTTTTTTTGATTAATATGATGGAGCTGTTTTTGCTGTTTCATTATACCATTATATAGAAAATGGAATAATTTCATAATTTTTTTAAGCACAAAAAAATCTTGCATATACAAGACTTAAACTTGCCGAAGATGGGACTCGAACCCACACACCTTACGGCACTGGTTCCTAAGACCAGCGTGTCTACCATTTCACCACCTCGGCACAGTGTTGTGTGGTTTACTATAGTAATATTGTATCGTATTGCAAGATCAAACTTGCTTTTGCTCGTCAAATCAGTACTGTTGTCACATTATAGCCATTATTTCAACTGTATTTCTATGTCAAGTACCAACGACACTACCATGTTCTGAGAATGAGAAGGGTTTCTCGATGATTTCCTTTGAGGGATGTGATTTGATGCTCCTGTAGTTACCCCTGCACCTAAAAAATCAAACTCTGACCAGATCGATGAACCTATTGAGATCAAGTCAGAATCTACTGATATCGCTGATGCAATCAGGATCAAAACTGGTTATGATATTGACGAAATCAAGGGTACGACTGATGCGGTGATCATCAGAAAGTCTGACCCAGTGGATAGATCGTCAGCTCCTCGTCGTGGATGAGCAGTAGGCGAGAGATCCAGACCTTTATCAGGTGGATCGAGAGATAATCGTGCACCTACATGATCGAGACCTTCATTTCAGGCTGGTACAGTATCTGCGAGATCTCAGACCAAGGTACAAGCATCTCAAGATGGAGAGAAGAAGCTCAGCTATGTAGCGAGCGCTGATACTACTCGCCGTAATCAGGCGCCAGTCAGATGATGATATAGACCATCAGCACAAGCATCAACCCCAGTACCTAAAGCAAAGCCTAAGGCGACAGCTGAAGATTATAAGGTATCAAGTACATTAACCCTTAAGGAGGAGATTACTTTACCAGAAACAATCACAGTCAAGGAGTTTTCTGAGAAGTTGGGAGTGCCAATTGGTGAGTTGATCAAGAAGTTCATCTCCAATAAGATGATGTTGTCATTGAATAGTAGCATTGATTTTGACACTGCATCATTGATTGCAGAGGAATTTAGTGTGAGGGTAAATAAAGAAAAAGCAAAGATCGAGATGCAAGATGTACTGGAGTGAAACCTAGAGACCATCATTGAAGCAGATAAAACCAGTGAATTTAAACAAGAGAGACCGCCTATTGTGACGGTAATGTGACATGTTGATCATGGTAAGACATCCTTGCTTGACTATATTCGTACTACACAAGTGACTAATAAAGAACAATGATGAATCACACAGAGCATTGGAGGTAGTCAGGTTACTAAAAATCATAAAAAGATCACCTTCATTGATACGCCTGGGCACGCACTATTTACATCATTGAGAGCGAGAGGTAGTAAGATTACTGATATTGTTGTGATTGTGATTGCTGCTGATGATGGAGTGATGATGCAGACGGTCGAGGCGATTGTGCATGCCAAAGCTGCCAATGTGCCTATCATTATTGCAATTACTAAGATTGATAAGTGAGTGGATAATAGTGAAAGAATCAAGACTCAAATCGCTGAACATGGACTAACTCCTGAAGAATGGGGTGGAGATGTGCCAATGGTTAAGGTTTCATCCAAGACTGGTCAGGGTATCGATGATTTGCTCGAGATGATATTACTGTATGCAGAGATGAAGGAATTGGTCTGCGATCCTCAGCGTATGGGAGTGGGAGTTGTTCTTGAGGCTCACAAAGACACTCAGAAGTGAGTAATCACAAATATGATTGTCATGACGGGTACTATCCATGTGGGAGATATCCTCTGGATTCATAATACATTTGGTAGAATCAAAAAAATCTACGACCGGAAGGGCAAGGAACTCAAAAAAGCAACATGAGGAGATCCAGTCATGATCTTGGGTATGCAAGATGTGCCTGAACCAGGTAGGCTTGTAGAAGAGGTTAAATCTGACAAGATTGCTCGTGAGCGTATTGCTCATGTGGTGGAGATTGAGAATCAAGAGAAGCATCAGTCTCTGGCAGCAACTCTCATGAATAGAATCAATCAATGAGACAAAGTCATGATCAACCTCGTGGTCAGAGCAGACAGCTGGGGAAGTTTGGAAGCACTCAAATACAGTGTTACATCACTACCAATGCCAGATAAGATTGAACTAAGAATCGTGCATAGTGATATTGGAAACTTCTCTGAGTCAGATTTGGATCTTGCTCGTGCTTCCGGATCACTTATGATAGGATTCAATAATACGATCACTATGGACCTTAAGAAGAAAGCAGAACAATATAAGCTTGTCCTTAAGTCGTTTGATATTATTTATGAGTTGACGGATTATCTTACGGAATTTGCACAAGGTAAGGTCGTAGTAGAGCTCAATGAAGTCATGATCGGTAAGCTTGAGACGCTTGCAATATTCTTCCGTAAGGGTAGTGATACGATTATGTGAGGTAAGGTGGCTGAATGAGAGATTCGTAATGGTGCACACTTCCGTATTATGCGTAGTGAAGAGGAAATCTTGAGTGGAAAGATCACATCACTACAAAAAGAACAGCAGTCAGTTGATAAGTTGGGTGCTGGTCATGAGTGTGGACTCAAGGTTAAAATTGGTAAGAAGATTGAAGTTGGAGATGTGCTTGAGTTATTTGTGATGGAGTAATATAGAAAAATTCCGATAAATCGGAATTTTTTTATTTAATTTTTCTCCACTTTCTCCACTCTGGACCATAGACTTCCTCTACTAATTTCCAAAATTTGGGACCATGATTCATCTCGCGTAGATGACATAGCTCATGGACGATCACATAATCTGCCATCGGCTCTGGTAAAAACATGAGTTTATAGTTGAAGTTGAGATTTCATTTGCTACTACATGATCATCGTTTGGTTTTGAGAGACTTGACGGTAATAGTGTTATAATTCCATCATAGTTTTTGATTCCACTCTTCTACTTTGTGAGTGCAAAACTGTATGGCTGATTGCTTGTGTATGAGAAAATGCTCACGGGAGTGATTACTCAGATTGGGATTAGAGTCGATGATGGAGTCAGACTTGGCAAGATGGTGCTTGAGGATTCGAGATTCATGTTGCTTGAGAAGCATTGATAGTATAGTATCGCTCATGATCTGTGGTACTGTGACGCGGATCTCATGACCAGGGGAATAGCTGAGGCGGAAGCGTTTGGCTTTACTACTATGGATAATAGTGAGCGGGATTTTGTGTCAATCAACGAGGATGGTGCCGGGTGTTTTAAACCCCCCTGGTGTCCCGTCATCTCCTAAACTCGCAGTCCTACGGACAGCCCCCTTATTAATGGGTGAAACGGGAGACTTTGTTTTTTTGGTTGATCAAATCTTCCTTGGTTTTTTTGGCTTAGGGTGTATAAATAGCTGTAAGATATTCTCTAAAATATTCATGCTCGTATGATATATTTTTGCTATTGCAAAACAATATCTTAATCGTTATATGATTTATAGATGAAGCATCTCAAACTACCATATCCAGATGTATGACGACAGCGTATCTGATTACGAGTGTGTTTTGATATCGTGATATTATTGATCGCTTTATATGGAGTATTAGAATTATGACGCGATGGAGCGATGGAGCGATGGAGTAAAGGGAAGAGTTTCTATAATACTGCCATTAATAGCTCCTCTGGAGTTGTTACCTCAAGCCTACAAGATTTCGTACAAGAAGTGATTGAGCCTACTATCAATAGTGGGGATTTGTCTGTTTCTGTAGAGCAGATCACACCCATTATCATAGGAGCATTGTCAATGAGTAATATGCGTCATCAAGTCAGAAAACTCATTCTGCAGCAGCTTATCAGTCAGTGATTTACTGGTTGGGCGACCCGTCCCCGAGTAGGTACGACCAACAATATGTTGACGAGTATCGGTACAGGGACCTATGATATCCGCTATCCTATCGAATCTACTGATGAGCTGGATGTGTTATTGCAAGATCTGATGGATCGTTATGCGGTGATACCACTGGATCCAGCTCGTAGGACCAACATCAAGATGGAAGATATCATCATCCGTGAGTCTGACTGGCGTGGATGGTCAGATATCTATCTGTTCAAAAATGCTACTGATCTGCAGGATCTTGGATATGAAATTGTATCACATCGTACCAGAGTCAATCAGGATAAGGAGTATCGTAGATTTAATATTATGACAGCATTTGCCAAGATGGGCAATGTGATTGTACTCAATCCATGACAAAAGCTTCAATATTTGCGTGATATTGCGTTTGATAATGGTCCAAGAAAGAACTATAAGTACGGATTATCAATCATCGGTGATGAAGAGATTATGGATTATGGATGAGGGATCTGTGGTAGTAGTACTGCATTGTATCAGGGTATTCTGACTAATATGGCGTTAGATATTACCCAACGTCGTAGTCATACTCGTCGATATTCTGATTTGTATCCTGCCACGATCAACTGACAATACATCAAAACTCCAGGTATCGATAGCGCTTTGTATGGTCCATCCTTGGATCTTCATTTCACCAATGTTCGCCCATATCCAGTGATCATCGTAGCAAACTATGATGGTAGTGCTTGAGGAATGGAGGAGGTGTTTAGCCTTGCATATAGTGGCGATCGTGGTTCTTTTGAGTATCTTTCGAGCTATAAGACAAGTACGGTAGATAGTAGTAATGGTGCTACACTTCGTGGTGGATGTTATATGCGGAAGGTTAATGGGGTAGAGCAGAAGAGCTGTTATAAGAAGGTGATGTAGGCTTGGTTAAAATTTGTATAAATTTGTATAAAAATTGGTTTTTTTATTATCTTTGTTATCGCACTAATTTTATCAGCATAAACAAAGAATGAAGTGAAATGAAATAATATCATAGAGCAAAATGATTTTTTGTAGCATGTCGAGGGTTTTGACGATTTGATAGAGTTATATGTTGCACATTGGTATCATTGATACTATAATTGGGGTAGTATTACTTGTGTAACTGTGAATATGAACCCAACAAATAGTGAGCTCACTACTGATCGTGTTGTAGATCAAGCTGTAACCCAAACAGCACAGCAATGAGATAACCCTCTTCTGAGTCAAGGTGGAGTACAGGGTGCGTTTTACCAAAATATCCTCGCTGGGGGAGTGCGACCTACGATTGTAGCAATTTTTATCATTGTGATTGGCAATGTGTTAGAGACGGGGACATTTTTTTGATTTCTGGTGCCGGTAGATATACTCTTGTTTACATCAGGGACAATCTTGGGCGCAAATGCAAGATGGCGGTCAGCTATCTTTATGTTCTTATTTTGTGTGCTATCGACTGTAGGAGGAGATTTGCTCTGATATCGATGGGCAGGTAAGCTAGGTGAGAAGTTATATGATAGACCTGATACCTGGTTCTTCAAAAAGAAATATTTATACAATGCACAAGCATATTTTGAGAAATATAGTGAAAAAGCACTCTATATCTGACGCTTTATCGTGATTGGTTCGTTCTTACCGATGTTGGCATGAGTAGCGAGGATGAATATTATTCGTTTTACTATTCACTCAATCTTATCTGCTGCGATCTGGACTGCTGCTACATTTATCCCTAGTTTGATTATTGGAGCTATTTGGCCAGATATTACGACATCATGGTGGCTGATTGTGCTTGGGTTCTTGGTATTTACTGTGACAGAGATGATCGCATGGGTAGTGTTGTTCAATCAAGATATCAAGCAGATCACGGCACGTATCCGTGCGTCACATGAGCAGTTTGCTGCGATCAAATCTCATGTGGTCGCAATCAAGGATCAAGTAGGTGATATTGCGGAGTTTGTGGTCAAGGGTGATGGGGTAGAAATCGAAAAAACTATTGAAGAGAGTGTGGAGAAGAAAATAGAAAATAAGATTTAATTCGCTATAGTTATAAAATATGGCTTTAAGACAAAATAAATTAGTTCATAGAGTTGCTGATTCGACTCTCACTCCAGAAGATAAATTAAGAATCAATGAGAAAGCTCAAGAGCAATGAGAGCCAATCATTTTTCCATTTGAAAGAGATGGGAAAGAAGTTTTTGGCCAATTAACTAAAAATCTGCAAGCAAGTGAAGAACCAAAATCTAAACTTCGATTCAAAATACAGCGTGCCATGAATAATATGTTTGATTATGCTAAGTGTGAAGTAGCGGAATCTAATAAATCAATAGAATATCGAGATGAGCATGTTATCAATTGGACTCAAAGATGACATAGGTTTACTGATATACAGATTGAAACTAAGTGAGGGCATTTAGCTTATAATTTATTTTTACAAGATTTTTTGAATAGACTAGATCTTTTGAAAAAAAAGCTATATAGTGATAATCGAGACGAGTCTGTTGATAATGATATTGTGAGATATGTTCAGTCTCGCAATAAGCATACTTTTCTAAAGAGTGAATTTGAGATGATCAAACCTAATATATTACTAGAGAAATCTACATAAATTAATTCGCTCATAATTCGCTCATTTTTTATGTCGGTCAAGATGAGCTATTTACTCTACAAATCCTTAATCTCCAACAAATATTCAACTCTCATCTTCTGTGTATGACGATAGAGTAGTATAAATATGATAGTAATTGATCATGTGATTATCCAGAACCCCGATTGACTCCCTGCTCAGATCCAGACTCACCGCTCGACGGTGAGTTTTGCAATTCGATAAATCAAGCTCACGAGCTGATTAACGATTCGAACTCACCATTGCGTGATTGATGAGAGCAGCCCCACTCACGGGGATTCACTGTTGATCATAGGACTAAGAGCGATGGTAATTAACTCAGCTATTGTTGTGATACTAGCGATGATCCCAGTGATACTATTGGCAATAATGCTGGTGAGATTTGCACTACCAAATTGCCAGATGAGTATAGGGAGGGTTCCTAACCAAGCTCCGATGCTTGCGCTGATAATGAGCAGAATCTGACGTATTAATTGTTTTCGCCACTTTTTGGGTCGTTGCTGAGTTAGTCGTGAGACTTCATGATATGTGATGTAGATACCAATCACTGCACTTAAACTCAGTCGTAGTCAGACATCATAGATCATCATGGGATTATATCGTAGGAGCATGATCGTGGTGATGCTGAGCATTCACCCAAAGGATCGCCTTCTACCAGCAAGGATTCATAGAATGGTCATGATGGCCATTGCGAGTGCACGTAGGACACTACTGTCTGGTCATACAATCATCACATATACGATCAGTCATCATCCGATCAGTATATACCTGATCACCATTGGTACTCGAAACAGGATCGCTCACAAGATCAAGATGACAAGAGCGAGATTTCCTCCGCTTACTACGATCAAGTGTACCAATCATGAGTTGATGAGGAGATCGTAGTCGTCTTTGTGGATAAGATCTTTGGTTCAAATTAATGTTCATCCTGCTCGTCATGCACTGCGCTGATTTGGGAAAATAGTAGTGATTTGATCGATAATAGTATCTTTAAATGTGGCAATATTTGCTGATTTATTTTCTTCTATCTTCAGGGATATTCACTGTTCTTTTTTTCTTATTGTTACTATTTTTCATTGGATATATCCGTCTACTCACTTCATCACCAACCAACGATCATAATCAAAATCCTCACCACGTATCCGATTTTGTAGTTTTCTGTATCATATATCTCGATGAGTATAGGTCGTGATGCAAGTTTGTAATTTCTGAGTTACAGCATATAACATAACTTGCTGTCATGGTTGGAGTGACTCGCTGGTTTCATAGATCCGTTGATAGTTTCATTGTCTGATCAGATAGCTTTCATCGCTTTTCCATACACGATCTACCGTAGCAGCTCATTGTGTAGTGTCTGGAGTCTGACGACAGTGGAGGTCTTGTACCCACAATCTTGCCCATGTTACTACTCATGTGAGGAGTCGCACTCAGAAAATAAGTCGGACTTTTTTTAATTCTTTTTTTCTTTGTTTCATTGTAAGGACGTGCCATGCTCGCGTCCCTATGAAAACTATTCAAATAATAATCCAAACAACAAATCCCCATCACCATGATTGTGTGATAAGAGTCGATATTGTGATACCAAGTACTATGATAAGTGCGAGGATGAGATACTGCATACTATCGTGATAATGATTATCTGAAGCAATTTCAACAAGATTTGCAATTAGTCGCTATTTGTATATAATTTTATCAAATAATGTCACCAGATCCTGCCTGAATATACTATCTGTATGAATACAGTTTGCTGCTCTAGTTAGTAGCTTTTTCTGTTATATGATATCTAATTCTTGAAAGTGAATATACTAAAGCACTAACTTCGTGTCGCCCGTGAAGGTGCTACTCTTCTAATTCTTCTATCTTATACATATTATGTCTTTCCTTCTTATTCTCTTCCTTGTTTTGATTAATGCGTTCTTTGTTCTTGCAGAGTTTGCCTTGGTTAAGGTAAGATATTCACAAATCGAACTTCGTGCCAAAGATGGACATACTCAAGCCAAGGTAGTACAGCATATCCTTGATCATATTGATCAGTATCTTGCTACGACGCAGGTATGAATCACTGTGATGGGTATGGCCTTGTGATGGGCTGCAGAAGCAGTATTGTCTGATGTATTATCTGTCATCTGACCTATGTGGGGGATTGATGTGGCGAGTTGAGTTTCTTACACGATCGCGTTTGTGCTTGTGTTTGTTATTATCACATTGTTTCAGATTATTATGTGAGAGCTCACTCCCAAGTCGATTGCGATTAGATATTCGTTTGAGAGTGCCTTGGTGATATGATTACCGTTACGTGTACTATATATCGTATTGAGACCTCTGACATGGCTGATTGGTAAGGTTTCTACCGTAGTGATGAGATTATTGGGTATTGATCCTGATGCCGATGACCAAGTCCATAGTGAAGCTGAGCTGAGGATGATCTTGGCAGAATCTCAAGAATGATGAGCAATTCACCGTTCAGAACATGAGTTGATCCAAAACGTCTTTGATTTTGATGATAGGATGGTAAGACAAATCATGTGTAATGTACATGATATTGTCGCGATTGATATAAAATCTACCACTGATGAGGTGATGGAGTTTATTACTCGTGAGTGATATTCTCGTTATCCAGTATATCAGTGAGATATTGATACTATCATTTGAGTCGTCCACGCCAAAGATATTTTCAAACAGTATATTAGCACTCAAAAGGTCAGCCTTAAAAATATTCTTAAGCAAATCCATTTTGTGCCATGAGTGCAAAAAGTGCATGATCTGCTGACCTTATTTCAGCAGTCACATAAACATATGGCGATTGTGACGAGTGAGTTTGGTACAACGATTGGGTTGGTGACAATGGAGGATATTCTGGAAGAGCTGGTAGGTGAGATCCAAGATGAAACCGACAACGAAGTGTCGCTCATAGAACAGATCAAAGATGATGAGTATCTCATCGATGCAATGATTGGTATCGTAGACGTCAATGATACCTTACCTGTCCCGATTGCTGAAAATAATTCATATCAGACGATTTCATGATATATCAATCATCTATGGGGTCGTATCCCTCATGAGGGTCAGGGGATGGATGCAGATGGCTATCACATCAAGATCGTCAAGAGAACCAAGCAGAGAGTGGAGCTTGTGAGGATGAAGGTATTGTAAAAAGTATAAAAGTAGATCTCGAGTAGTCGGGATTTTTTTCTTTTTTTTATTAAATACTCATTTTCCCAAAGCACTCGTCATTGTGAGGAGGTAGGACGCGATAATCCAGTTAGGAATTGGTTAAAAGGGTATTCCGAGATAGGTTCTTTATCTTCGTCAAAAGGATGAGGGCTATCTTAACTGACAAAAGTTATACTTGACAAATATGTATAAATATAAATTATCAATATTAGATTTTATTGTTCTATATCTATCTTCGCATGAAACTAACTTCTACCCCATCACTCAATTGAGAGCTAACCAATGAAGAACTTAATCAAAAGTTATATACTGATGCTGAGTTTGTAGAGTTATATGCTCGTGATAAAGCACATATCGAGATTCAAAACCAGAACCAAAATCCTGCAATCGCATCAGTAATCGAAGGTGCTCAAGTAGAAAAGCTTAACCAGTGATGATTTACGCCTAAAATTTTTGAATGAACAGTTCAAAAAGAACTCAATGATTATATGAAAGAGTGATAATTTAATTTTAATGGTAAGGATTTTACTTTTGTCTGTAAAGATTGAATCTCTAAATCATTTGAACAAATAGGCATGGAGATCAAAGATTTTGATAATTGAGTACAAGCAACAGTGTATCTCAAAGAATTATTTGCTGATTATGCTGATCAACATCCTAAACTATTCGCTAAAATTAATCGGTATAATTTAAGTGAAGGAGAAAAGAAAATAGTATTTAAAACTAATGGGTTTGTTTGAAAGGAAGGAGAAAAGAGAAAAATGTTTCTGATGATTAATTAGTGGGCTCAAGATAACAATATCCCATATGCAGGTTTACGATCTTTTCCTGGCGATCGTGACTGAATAGGTGGCATATTATATGCGTGGTTGCCTGTACGTATAGCAGGTAAGTTTACATTTGTGTGTAGTTTTTGAGGTATCAATTCAGCGGGTTTCAGTCATGGTGATGAGGGTAAGGCTTATTTGTCACTATCATTTGTGAAATAATATTTTATGTGTAACATCTTCGCACAGAGGAGGTTTTTTTTCAACAAAAAAATCGGAAAGGATGGGGTTCGAACCCACGTTACGGTATTACCCGTAAACACGCTTTCCAAGCGTGCGCCTTCAACCACTCGGCCACCTGTCCAACTATCTCTTTATAGCAAAATCCTAATATAAAACAAGGTCAGAATAGTGACTAATTACTATTTAACATTGCATTGTGTTGTTGTGGGCGTATCTTTTGCTGTCATTTGAGTAGTGGAGAGTGCTTTTTCAAATGTTTCCTTTTGGAGGGCGCTTTGTTCTGCGATATTGATCATCCAGTATTTGAGATTTGTGAGATTGTAGTTGTGTTGTGCTTTGATTGATGATACTTGAGCTTCGTTGAATAATCTCTGATATGATGCTGAGATTCTAGTTTGACAGTTTTGAACTTCAATGTCGATATAATTTCCTCCTTGTTGTACTCCAAATACATAGGGAGTTTGTGAATTTGATGATAACATAGTAACTCTGTTTTGCATCCAGCGAGCGCTGTAAGGAATACTGTTGCCACAGTCGGTAACTATATTATAGATGGAGTCGGACATATTGGTATATAATGTTGCAATTCACTGGCCGTTACTCATGTCAATCGTACCACATTTTTCAGGACTCGTATATGACATCATAGTTATCACTTTACCGATACTTTTTTGTACTTGTGTGGCGACGGTACTAAGTACAACTCATTCACTTTGTGTTCCGTTTTTAGCGAGGAGTTTCTTGAGTTCTTTGGCGCTAGTAAAAGAGGGTCTATCAGATATTTCTTCAGCATTTCCTTCGAGTTTTGCAATTACAAGAGTACATAGATTTTCTACCATGCTTGTTGTTCGAGGTTGCTTTGCATTTTTGGATACAGCTCCTTTACATATTTCCATTGTTTTTTTATGAGCTGTGATGATATCATTAGCTGACAGAGATATTGTTGGGCTTTGTCAGTGAATTTTTTGGAGAAGCTGTGGGTTAGTGATGCTTAGATTGCAGTCATCAATCACAACAGAGTTTGCTGATTGTGCTGCTGGCTCGACTGTCATGAGAGCTTCTTGAGCACTGACCAAACTTCCGAAATAAGTCAGATAGATGATAATTGTAATAATATATTGTTTATAATATTGCATTAGTTTGATTAATTTAAATTTGTTCTTTTTTTACAAATATCTGTTCTCCTGCTTGCTGATTAAGGTGTGGTTCGATGATTCTTCTTACTTGTTTATAGGTTTCTTCGGGATCTTCAACAAAACTGAGAGCAATATCTCCAATGTCTTTATCTCATTCACTAAGGAAGACAATATTTGCAAAATTGAAGATGCTTCCAAAGAATCATTGAGGGATCTTGTTGATGGTCTTAATTTTCTCTGTATCAATGATTTCTGTATGTCTATTGAATAGTCATGCTTGATTGTATGATACAAGTTCTTTGGGGGTAATGATACAGAAATCCATCGTATAGTCGAAATATCTGAGTAGTATACGAGATCATCGTACTACTAAAATAACAAGACTGCTCACTAAGCTACCAATATGGAGGATGTTTTCTAGTGTTGGGTCTCTTATAGTTACTCCAAATGAAAGCCAAGCCATAAATGCTAATACGCAAAGCATCACCATCAGCGGAAACATAATATATAGCCAGAAAAATATACTTGCTCTTCTGACGATCATGACATTATCTGAACCGTATTGTTTGAGATATTGTTCTTTGAGTGTGTCATATAACTTGGTATCAAAATTGGAGAGAATTTTCATCAATGGTTTAGTGTAAAATAAACTTGAAACAGCAGCCACAATCATTACATATATCAACACTGTATCGGTCAGACTATAGTAGTCTTCAATACAAAATCAATACAAATGTCGAGGTGATGGAATGGTATACATGCACGATTGAGGTTCGTGTGCCGCAAGGCTTGGGAGTTCGAGTCTCCTCTTCGACATTTTTTTTCGTATTAAATTTTAGTCAAATTTGACTTACACTAGTACAATGAATATACTATTCTTAGTATTTGTTATCTTACTATTATGATAAAATATTATATCTGACTGGTGTTTTGATTGATTATTGCTGTGATGGCAGGATCTGTGATACACGCTGCAGAGCCATTTCCTTATGATACTCCAGCCCCAACTCCTACCAATAAATTTGGTATAACCACACCAGACACATTACAATGATCAATCAAAGATGCAGTCGTAGACCCTGAAGGACCGATTCAGAGGTTAATTAAAATATTCCTTCCTAGTAGGCCAACAGGGGAGTGAGTATTGTGATATATTCAGTATGTGATTAATATTGCTCTCAGTCTTGTAGCATTTATTGCGATTATTGTATTGATTTATTGATTTTATGGAATCTTATTTCGTGAGTCACAAGAAGGTATCAAAAATGCTCAAAAAACTGTCAAATGAGCGGTGATTGCGATTATTTTAATGTGAGCTTCATGGATTATTGTTAGGTTTATGTTTTACGTTATTACGCAGTTACAGTAGTTTTCTTTTTTTGATTTGTGCTTTCTTTTTTCTTATTTTTTGTATTATTGTTATTATGTCTCCATATGATCTTCTTCGTCATTATTGTGACCTTAATGAATTGCCTTATCATAGCTCACGAGATCAGGTAGTCGATTATATTATCGCTCATCCAACTCATGATATCAATTATGCTACTCCTTATAGACGAGTATTCAATCTCATACAGCAGTATGTGAGAGATGAGATTGATCTTGAGACGATGATGACTAGAGGAGATATGAATCATGCTCATAATATTTCTAACATCCTTAGCAAGCAGACTGATTGTTTTATATATGACTCACTGATAACTATAACATCATGAGTTCAATATCATACTATGATAGAAATTAACTAATAAGTCATTAGTTAGAATATCTATTTTATAATATTGTGATACTTAATATGAGATATTCTTATTGCATCTTATTTTGATAATACTACTATAGTATAGTATTTTATTTTTTACCTATGATCATCTGATGAAAAAAATTGTAACTCTTGTGATATTTGCTTTTGTGCTTGTGGGCTTAACCTGATGTTCTTTATTTAAAAAAACCGATACTACTAGCCCAGATGCTGCTCCTACACTTGATGCTGTACCTACTCAGGGAGCAACGGTTTCTGTGGATTATGTGGGTAGTCTTGAGGATGGTACTGTATTTGATACAAGTATCGAAGCAGAAGCTAAGAAGGCTTGATCTGGTGTATATTCTACAAATAGGAATTATGCTCCACTTACGTTCACTGTAGGAGGATGACAGATGATCAAGTGATTTGATGAGGCTGTTGTGGGCATGAAGAAGGGAGAAACCAAGACTGTTACTATTCCAACGGATAAAGCATATGGAGCCCCTAAGGCAGATCTTATGTATACTACGGGTGTAGCAATATTCCAAGATACTGCTCCAGTTTTGGGTGAGTCATATAATTTTGGTGGTGCTCGTGGTAAGGTAACATCGATTCAGGATGGTAAGGTTACGATTGATTTCAATCATGAGCTTGCTGGTAAGACACTAATTTTTAAGATTACGCTTGTTGATGTTGCTCCAGTAGCAGGTACTGCTCCAGTAGCAGTTGGTACAGAGGATGCGGCAATAGATAAATAATTTCTTAGTGTATTTTATAGAAGCCTAATCAGTTGATTGGGTTTTTTTTATTGTAGATGAGAGCATATATTTTATGCTTTGACTTGTATTGAACGCTTAAATGATTATATATTATATCACTGTATTGTGGAGAGATGGCTGAGTGGTTTAAGGTGCCTGTCTTGAAAACAGTTGTACTTTCACGAGTACCCAGGGTTCGAATCCCTGTCTCTCCGCCATTATAGTTATAGTTAAATTAATTGTTTCATATAAATATAAAGGTATCAAATTAGTGTTCTAATCTTATATATACGATTGATCACGATAGTTAGTCAGGCTTCTATATTGTTATAGGTAGTAAAATTGATTAACTACTTTTACTCTTTACGGACCATATGTATCATACTAAGCGTCGCTATTCTGCGACAAACAAGATTCTCAAATCTTGTAAAAGAGTGATATATCAATTAGTAACATCGCTACAGCAAAAGGCTCACCAAAGTACTAGTATTACTGGTAAGATATTTGCATATACATATTATATAGTTTATCATAAGCTACAATCACTTGGAATTAAAGGAACTACTAAAGTAGTAACTAGTATTGTGAGTATTTTTTTGTTTGTTATGATTATGATATCAGTATCTGATAATAATGTAGCAATTTTTGCTAATAATAGCCTTGATATTAAAGAAGTGGATGATGCATATATCTCATTGGATGGAGCAATTTTGGATGATGGAGAAGATTTTGGGGCAAGATTTGCTTATATTGTGAAGCCATGAGATACACTTGATACGATCGCTAGTGAGTTTGGTGTAACTGCTACATCACTGAAGACTAGCAATGGTTTATCATCTTCGATGATTAAAGCATGACAGGAGTTGATTATTAGTAGTGTCGATGGTTTTATTTATACAACTAAAGAGCAGATTACGATTCATGATTTTGCGCTTAAATATCATCTTGACCTACAAGATCTCAAGGATCTTAATTCAGTGCAAAACGATAATGATAGTTTGGCTGCTGGTGATGATGTGTTTGTTCCACTGACAATGGACGAAGGTAAGAAATTGTGACTGATTGTTCCAGAACCTGAACCTGAACCAGAAATAAAGATTGAAGCTAAAACATCAATCAAACCATCTAAGACTACTATAACGAAAAAACCTACAGCTACAAGGACTACCACCAAAGCTGCTGGATGAGTATGGAGGGTTAGTCAGACAAGAGCATCATGTCACTGATTTGTTCCATGACAATGTACTTGTTATGCTGCTCAGAAGCGCCCAGATATCTTTGTTCCAGGCAAGGCAAGGCCATTTGGTGGTAATGCGAGAAACTGGTACAATAATGCTAAGGCAGCATGATATAGTGTAGGCACTACAGCATCAGTATGAGCAGTCGCTGTTATGACTAACGGATGGTCTGGCTACTGACATGTGGGTATTGTTGTTGATGTTAGTGGTGATTCTGTATTGATTGAGAGTATGAATTATATTGGACCATATATTGTTAATCGTATTCGGGTAGATAAATCAAGAATTAGATGATATATTTACTAATTATCATACTATTATGTATCCAGAGATTATCATCTGATGAACACCTTACTTAATTGACTATATTACTCCTTTTGTAGGACTGATTTTGCTGATTATATTGTTATATAAAATAACTAAGTCACAGAATCTTCGTTTTCGTGATATTGTCTCGAAGCTTCCAATGATTATTATTATTACCTTTCTGTCTGCTACTTATACTAATTTTGTATTTCAATCTGATAATTTCATCCCTACATCCTGGCTTGAGGTATCTTCGTTATTTTCTTTCACAGTTACTTCAATTGATTTTGTAGGGTTGCTTGTTGGCGCTTTTATTTCCAGCATGATAGCGGTAGGTCAAATGCCTTCAAAAATGAAACCTCATTGGTGGTATGTATTGATGCTGACTTATGTGAGTATGCTGGTTGTATTATGAGTATTATATACATTAGGTGATTCTGTTATTGGTAAGCTTAATGAGTGATTTTTTTCGATATGATCACTTGCATCACAGTCTCGTATTGCTCAGTTAGGGGGGAGTGTATATCCGATAGGGTTGCTTATATCGGCTTGGTCGTTATTCTGTATTATTGTTGCATGGTGATTACGTCGTCGTTATCCTTACCGTGCATGATATTTATTGTGTACTATTTTCTTACTAGGATATATAGTCATCTTGCACTATCAACATTATCCAAGACACTTGATTGTCAACCGATGATCATTTCAGATGGACCTTAGGTCGTATTGTTGTATTGCTATCGCTTGCATCACATGATACTTTTGATATAAAGCAAAGAGGAGATAAGTATTTTTGCAGTTGTAGTAGATTTCACATACATATATGGTGATCATTCTCTATGAAATCTACTACGTAGTGCATTATCTTAAGGTGTTGGTTCACCCTAGTTTCTAAGTTTAATGCACTATATACGTAGCCATGAAGATCCAATTTGAGAGACAAGATAGTTTCTATAAAATCACGAAGACTATTGAAAAGATACCTGATAAGCGCAAGGTAGTTTTTACGATTGATTCAGATAATAATATGTTTGCTAATGAACGATGGTGACAGCAGTTTCGTGAATTGTGTGAGTCTAAGGAGCTTGATTATAGTATTAAAGCGAGTAATTCTAAGATTAAACATTACTGTGATCGTGTTTGATTAATTTCTGAATATAATCTCCGTTCACCTTTATCTAAGGTTCGATCAATTATCTATTCGTTTTTCTTTAAAATTAGGGATTTTCACTATTATTCAACCCATCAGAAACAGTATCTCAAATATATTATTTTTGCGCTTGAAGGACTTCTTGTCTTAGGTCTTGCTATTTATGTTTATGGAGTCTTGATTCCCAAAGCAGCGATTACAATCACGCCATCATACGATATTGAGGATGTGTCATATAATTTTCGTATTGTTCCAGAGATTGAGCTTAATAATTGATATACTGGATCGGCAATCTCTATCCCATATACTCAATGAGTTATTCCATATCATAGAATTTTACGTACATCAATTCAATCAATCAGATATAGTGCACAAACCGCAAGAGGTGTTATTTTACTCACTAATACGAGTAGTAGAGAGTATGCACTTAAACCGTTTACAAGATTTATCACTGATGATAGTCTTGTGTTTAAAACATCAAAATGGGTTACTGTGCCAGCTCAAGGGAGCATTGAAATTGATCTGCTTGCAGACGACTCAGACGATGTAGGACAAGTAATGGGTATTAGGGGTAATATTGTATCTGGTACGGTATTATATGTTAGAAATTTGACTGAATCTCGTACTCGTAAGCTCGTTGTTGGCCGTGCAATCACTGATTTTAGTGGTGGAGATACATTGGCTCGTGGGGTGGTGACTCAACAAGATATTAATGCATTTAACACATTGGCAAATAAAACAATCGCAGAGTCAGTACCTCAAATTATCAGAGAATGAATCAAAGATAAAACTATTATTCCGCTTTCATATAAATCACTGATGAGTGGGGTAGTAATAAATATTACGGTGGATGCTAAACTCGGTGAGCCATTGCTCGAATTTGATGGTTCGGTGGATGCAAATATTGTCTACCATTATATCAAACAAGAAGATTTTGATCGTGCCATCAATCATTATTTTGCTCAGAGGTCAACACAGTCACTTCGTTTAGTTAGTATTCAGCCAGAATCATTGAAGATGTTCGAACCAATAGTGATAACAACATGAGTATATAGTATTCCCATGACAGTATCTACGTTTCGATCATATAATTTTCAATCTGACATAGGAGGTATCTTGTCACAAATTACTCAAGATATTGCTGGTATGTCGAAAGAGCAGGCTCGTCAAAAGATTCTCTCATATCCTGATATATCAATAGCAAAAATAACCATATCCCCATTCTGGTATCAGACTATTCCATCGATCAAATCAAGAATTGAATTTAAGATCACTGAATCCGAGTCTTTGGTAAAATAGTTTTTTATTTTCAGTTGTTTTTATACTAAATTTCCTTATATATTAGGAGATATATTTTGCACTGTGAGCTCTTGTAGTTCAACGGATAGAATAGGCCCGTCCTAAGGGTTAGATAGAGGTTCGATTCCTCTCAGGAGTATGTTCCAAGAAATCTCATGCAATTATTATCGATTTATTGCCTCATTGTGGTGTGACTACTATGGTGTTGTGTAATACTTTTTTATTCTTATTTATTATTCACATGGTCAAAAAAGCAGCAAAAACAGAAAGCACATTGTCAGAATCAGTACAGGGTTTACAAAGACACGGTCAAGATAATGGATCTCCAGAAGTACAGATTGCACTCCTTTCACAGGACATCAAGATGCTCCAAGAACACGTTAACATCAATATTCATGATGTCGATGCTAAGAGATCACTATTGAGAAAAGTAGCCAAAAGAAGAATGCTCCTTAAGTATCTCAAGGAAAAGAGCCTTGAGCGTTATACATTAACAATACAACAACTCGGACTCAAAGGATAATATGAAATTAAGTTAAACTAAGAGATCATCAATCCATATTCATTTTATTTACTAACATTTATTTTCTAATGGCTAAAAAAGCAGCACCAAAATTTTCTCTTGAAGATTTTATTATTCCTACAATTAAGTTAGGACAAAAAGTAAAAGGTATTATTCTTAAAAAAACAGATAGCTGACTTATGGTGAGTTGTGAGAACAACTCATTTGTTGGTGTAATTATGACGAAGGAGCTTAGAGATCTTGAAAGATCAGGCACAGAAATGCTTCCTGGTACAGAGATCGAAGCTGAGATTATGTCTACTGATGTATTGCATGAAGAAGGTTATTACATCATTTCAGTGACAAGATTGCTCCAACATAGTATCTGGGAATCTCTCAAAGCTACAGCTGACAAGGATGAAATTATTACTGTCATTCCTACTGAAGCAAATCTTGGTGGATTACTTATTGATATGCATGGTATCAAATGATTTATTCCATTGTCACAATTGGCTCCAGTCAACTATCCGAGAGTGGAAGATGGCGATCAAGAAGCAATCTTTGATAAACTTATCGCTTTGATTGGTAAGGAGTTCAAGGTGAGAATTATTACAATTGATGAAGATGTAAGACGTGTGATCTTGTCAGAAAGAGAAGCACTCAGAGAAGAAAGAGAAGAAATCATGTCTACGATGGCAGTTGAAAACATCTATGATGGTGTGATCAGCGGTCTTAGTTCATATGGATTCTTTGTAACCATTGGTGGAGCACTTGAAGGACTTGTCCACATCTCAGAGATTACATACGGACACGTTGATAATGTTGATAAATTTGGTAAGGTAGGAGATAAGGTACAGGTGAAGATTATCTGACTTGATGGTGGTAAGATCTCACTTTCGATCAAGCAAGTTAAAGAAGATCCTCGGAAGATTATTGGTAAGACATTTAACCAAGGTGATGTTGTACAATGAGAAGTAGTCAGGTTTGTACCATATGGAGCGTTTGTAAGAATGTATGAAGATATCAATGGCTTGGTGCATATCACTGAAATTAGCGATGAAAATACATACAATCCTGCAGAGAAGCTTAAGCTTGGACAAGTAGTGAAGGCGAAGATCATCACACTTGATATTAGACATCGCAAGATATGACTTAGTATTAAAGCAATTATTTGCGAAGAGAAAGGTATCCCATATGAACCAAGTAAATCAGCACTATGAATCGCATCCGATAGACCTCAAAGTAATAATAGAAGACCATCTGCTCCAAGACCTACTGCAACACTAGATGATGTAGTAGAAGATAAAGTGGTTGAAGTTACTGAAGAAGCTGCAGAGTAATAATCACAATAAGCATAAAAAAATCGGCAATGCCGATTTTTTTTATATAATAGTTTTTTTATAGTAATGAATCTTTCAGTATTACAGGTTTGACCCCAATCATGGAAAGAAATTTGAGTAACTCCTTATAGGAGAGAATGAGAGTCATTGTATTGTCATTTGGATGTCGACCAAGTGATGGTTGATCAATGATTGCTGGATCAAGATAGAGTTTAGTATTGGTTTGATACATAATACCAAAAATACTGACACTGCCTGGAGTGGTATGAAGTTGTTGCGCCATATCTTTTGGTGATCAAAATGATATATCTTTGAGTCTATAAGTACGACCAAAATCCTTGATTTTGAGTCTACTATGAGCACTAATACAAACAAGATGATGATCAGAATTTTTATCTACTAAAAATAAATTTTTGGTATGAAATGCTGGCATCTGACTTTTGACCTTGTCGGCTTCTTCGACCGTGAAAACCGCTTCATGGGCATATGGCTTGTAGATGATTCATAAGCTATCGAGGGTGTGGATGATATCGTTAGGCATGATTTAATAACGTTGAATAATATAATAGATGACTGGCTCTATAAACTCAATAGCTACATTACTGGTTAGAACGATGACTATGGTTACTATTAGTCCTAATAATGATCCACTTAACACATCAATAGGGTAGTGTTTTTTGAGCATGATACGAGAGAGTGCTATACTAAGATAATAGCAAAATCATCCAGTCATTATTAGGTATTTTCATGCTCAGTTAGTAAGACTAATTGTTGCTATACTAAGAGCACAAGCTGTGATTAATGAGTTGCTCGCATGGATACTTGGCATTGATCATGCATTGATTCTTTTCCATAGGGTACTCTTGTCTCGAGGTATAGGTCTTGGTTTATAGTAGAAATATTTAATAATTATACCGATGCTATAACTCATAAATATGCCAAGACATGATAATAATAATGCAATTATTTGATTATTGTAATATCATCCTAAATGAATCAATGCCCCGTCGCTGATTATGGTGTTTTGAATAATTGAATGTGAAATTATTGCTATTATATATCATACAGGTATTAGAATCCCAGGTAATCAGCCAAACCAAGTTATAAATTCCCAAAAGCGTTGTTCAATATTATTCATTTATCTTTTAGATAGACTAAAATCCTTGTTTTTTATTGTCAATTTGATTATAATACTCACATGAATCCAGAAATCCAGTCATTTATTGAAGTCGGAAGTGAGCAGACGCATGGTAAAGAGGTCTCTGCAGAGGAGCTTGTTCGTGTACAGGAATCAGAAGGTAAGGCAAGACAAATTGCTAGCCAGATCGCTGTGAGCCAACAACAGTGAGGTCAGCTTTCTAAATTTCTCATTAAAGTTTTTCAAGAATTATATGATGAGAAACGATTTTGGGATCATTTGGGTTTGTTTACTATTTCGGGGCAGGAAGCTTTTAATCAGACATTTCTACATGAGGAGCTGATTGCTATGGTGTTGCCATTTTTTGCATCACGGGGAGATGAATTTGAGATGCAGAAATTTTTCCCAATAGATTATCATTTTACTCGTACATTGGCTAATCTGACTGGGTACTATGTTGCATTAGTGGCACATTATGATCGTATACGCTTCACGGATCGTGAGAAGATGAGGAAATTTCTGCTTGTGATGCTAGAGCATTATGGAGTAATTACAATGGCTGAGATCGAGAATAAGGTAGATTTGTTGGTTGAAATTAAATAATATATATCATTATTTGTGTATTTTAGTGTTTAAGAGTATACTTGTGTATGGTATTATTATTTTTTTGTGATGCTTAATAAAATTGAATCAAAGACTAATCGCGAATCATCTAAGTCAACATATTCTAGCCCTGAGGCAGGGAAGTTAAATATTGGTGAATTTTATGATTCAATTCAGTTGCATTGCGGCTGAGTAATTGATAAAGATTTATTTGATAGTGTGGCTTATATTGAGACTGTATATGGCACTCAGGATGCTCGTAGTGGAGCATGTAAGGGTGTAATGCAGATCAATCCAGTAGTAATGTCGAGCGACTTAAGATCAAGACCTTGATATTATGGTATTAAGTTAGTTAATTGATTAATTGATGAGTGAAGTAGTAGCTCTGATGCGATTGCTTTACTGAGTAGGGCGCTAGGTTCTTCTTTGCAAGGTAAAAAAATATCTCAAGTTACATCATATCTGAGAACTAATATTAAGAATCCCATTGTTAATATGTGTTTTGCTGCTCTTTTGTTTCGTGTGTTTAGTGTAGATAGGACTGTATTGATAAGGAAGTTACCTAATTTAAAAAATTATATTGCTGTTACAAAACAGACCCTCAAAAATAAAGGTATTAAGGTGGAAGATAGTAAATTAAACGATCTTATAGCTCGTATTCAAAAGAAAGAACAGCCTGTTGAACAACAATATAGAGTTCTCTGGAGATATAATACTGGTCCAGCATATGGACTAAAGGTGCTTTATGATAAATTATATACTTAGTATTATTATTTTCAATTTCTGTGCGAATTAAAATATCAATTGTGATAAATTTGATGAATAAAAAAGGATGGCGTATTTACGCCATCCTTATATCTTATTTTGACTTCTTTCTTAAAAAGGAAGATAGCAGAGATTATGCTTCTACTACCTCTTTCCCTTTATATGGATCATTACTAATTTTAGTATCGCATGATCATCCGCAACATTCACCACCCTTGCAGCATGTGAAGTCACATGAGCATCTACCAGGACCGGTAAATAGGAGAGCAAGAGCACAGCCAAGATAGATAATATCAAGCTCAATATTTGGCCATGTCCATCATTTTGCGTTCATTGCACCAAGCATTACTACTATCACAGCGATAGCAGCGCTACGAGTAAATAATCCCAGAGCTAGTAATGACCCAGCGAGTACCTCTACGATCCCAAGAATAGTAGTCCACATTGATTGAGAGATAAAGCTTAGACCTAGTTTGTGAAATGTTCCACCAATAAATTCTACCATACCAGCATCTGCTCCAAACTTCGTAATACCATGATAGATAAACAAACCTCCTATGAGAATACGTAGGATTGCGAGACCTGTTGTTTTACAATATTGCATGTGATTGAGTAAGAAAATAAATAGCATTTACTAGTAGAGGAATACCGGCAATAAATGCAAGAGAATTACCAATTACTTATTATATATAAATATTGTTTTATAATTGCTTTATCTATTTTACTATATGTAATATTTATAAAATTTGATAAAACTTAAGTTTTGACATTGAATGTCGGGCATACATCACTAGATTAGAGTTAGAATTTACTTATTATCACTACAATCTTATGAGAACTCTGATTCAATCTCTTCCATCACACATTGGTGAACAAGTCATAATTAAATGATATGTCTATACACTACGCGATAAGGGTAAGATTGCATTTTTGATTGTGAGAGATCATACGGGGTTGACTCAATGTGTGCTCGAGTCAGTAGATGAGATTGCAAAATTGCATGGTACACAGTTGGGTACAGTGATTAGTATTACATGAACAGTTAAAGATGCTTCTCAGACCAAATATGGAGTAGAACTTGGTGATTGTATGGTTACTATTTTAAATGCTGTGACGACAGCTAATGATATTGATATTAGTAAGGAGACAATCAATCTTGAGATTGATGGATTGCTCGATCATCGTATGTGGACGCTTCGTCACCCATACTGGACGCAGGTATTTCAGGTAGCCGCTGTTGCAGAATCCACAATAAGATTGTTTTTTGAACAAAATGGATTTACTCAGATTAACAGTCCTAAACTTATTGGTTTCCCTACTGAGTGAGGAGCAGAGATCTTTTCGATGGAGTATTTTGGTAAGACGGCGTATCTTGCTCAAAGTCCTCAATTTTACAAGCAGGCAATGGTGGCAGTATTTGATCGTGTGTATGAGATTGGTCGTGCATATAGAGCAGAGAAGTCAAATACATCTCGTCATATGTCAGAGATTTTGATGTTGGATATGGAGATGTGATTTATCGACTCATTTGAAGATATTTTGCAGATGACAGAGCAGTTTATCACATATACGATCAACACAACTTGGGATAGAGCTTGAGATAAACTCACAAAACTAGGGGCAGTCAGACCCTTGGTTCCTCAATCAATACCTCGTATTACAGTTACTGCACTTCATGATTTGATGTTTGCGGAGACTGGTGAGGATTTTCGTACAGATTTAGATGTCGCACCAGCTGAGGAGAGATTTATCTGTGATTATGCGGCCAAAAATTGGTGATCTGACTTGGTGTTTGTGACGGAATTCCCATGGTCTGATGCCAAGTTTTATCATCATCAAAATCGTATTAACCCTGCAGTTGCAGATAGGGCAGATTTATTATTTAGATGAGTCGAGCTTGCCACCACAACACAGCGTGAGGTAAACTATGAGCACTTGATTCAACAAATAAAAGATAAAGGTATTAATCCTGACCAGCCAGGTCTAGAACATTATCTTGATAGTTTTAAATATGGAATGCCTGAGGAGGGAGGTTTTGGTTTTGGTATTGCGAGATTTATCCAAAAACTGATAGGTCTTTCGAATGTCAAAGAAGCGGAGCTCTTCCCAAGAGATACAACGAGATTGACTCCATAATAACATCTCTCTATGACCTATAGTCCAGATCTCGAAATACAACAAGACATCCCCTTGAAAGAGAAACTTCTCAAAAAGGGTTTTTGGTTATACTTTTTTGCATTTTTGATTGCGCCAACAGGGTATATTATCAAGTTGATTGCTGCGAGGACGATGTGAGTAGAGGATATTGGATTATTTTATTCGATACTTGGTTTGATAGGTATTATTGCAAGTTATAATGATCTTGGTTTAACTGAGAGTTTACAATATTTCTTACCTCGTTATTTGATTGATAAAGATTATTCTAAGGCAAAGAGTTTGCTGGTGACGACATGGGTAATACAATTTGTGAGTGGTGCTATCATCTGAGGAATACTTCGAATCATGGCTCCCTGGTTAGCAGAACATTACTTTCAGTCGAGTCAGGCTTTACTTGTTCTCAGGCGATTCTGTCTGTATTTCTTAGTAGTTAATCTATTTCAAGTGATGCAGTCGTTATTCCTTGCTGCTCAAGATACAAAAATGAGTAATGGGATTGATGCTGCGAGGATGTGGATTATGTTATGAGTATTGATTGTGATACGACGGCGAGATTCTGCAACTGTCAATATTATGACGATGACCTACGCTCGAATTATTGGTTTAATAATTGGTATTGGTATTGCATTGGTTATATTTTGGCGTCGTTTTGGGCAGATGATGAGGGAGTATCCTATGGTGTGGGATAGGTGATTAGTTCGTGAACGACTATGATATGCTTGATGGATATTTCTTTGAACAAATGCTAGTGCTTTATTTAATCAAGTGGATCAGCAATTTGCTTTGTATTTTCTTGGTAAAGAAGCAGCTTGATATTGGACTATCTATCTTTCATTACTCACTGCGGTATACCTTATTACTTCACCTCTTTCTTCTTACTTATTTCCTCTTGTCAATGAATTAGTTACAAAAAATCATCAAGATAAATTGCAATTATTGATGAGATATATAGGATTTTGACTGGTATGATGTGTGATTATTGTGTGATTGTGAGTATATTTTCTTGGTCCACGAGCCGCCACATTATTATTTGGACCACAGTTCGCGTTGAGTGGTAGATTATTTGCCTTTGCTGCACCATTTGTGATGTTTGGTCCTGCTATTTGATTTGCATTCCAGTATCTTGCTGGTATGGGTAAGGCAAAACAGAGAGTGCAAATCTTATGAGTATGATTGATTGTTAACATTATTGCTAGCCTGTTGCTTATATGACCATATGAACTACAGTGACTTATTCTCTCAATGGCGTTGAGTTATGTAGTGATGGGTTTGGGGGTTATTTGGGTAGTAAGGCAGTGAAAATAGAGTAAATTGTACCAATATTGATATTCATCAGCTATGTAATGGTAATTATAATTCTCTTACACCAATGTTATAAACTAAAAGTCTAATATAAACTCGTAACTCAAGATAATATTTTATTGATTAATTATAAGATTCTATTATTTTACTATATTGTTATATGAAATACCTCATTTATTCATTAGTTATTATTACTCTTATTATTCCATTTGGAGTTTTTTCTTATCAACAACAGTGATTTACTACATATAGTGAATCAAGTCAATGATTATCTTTTCAGTGTACTCAACAATGCTTTATCTTACTGTGAGATAAGGGATCGTATGATAGTGTGAAGATTGAATGACTCAAAGGGCAGTGACAGTTGGTAATTGGGGCTGTAGGTCAAAATGGACAATTGGTTCCACTATGACAGCAAAATATAATTCAGAATCAGTTAGATTATATTCTTATCATTAATTCCTCACAAGGAGAAATACCTTCTGATGTGCAACTGTGAATTGTTTTTGTAGGGAGTATTAGTGCAGATAATGCCCAAGTATCTTTATGATCTTTATCTTTTTGAGATAAGGTTGTTCAATGATTTCGTGAAGCTATGCAATATAAAGAATACAATCCGAGAACTATTAACTTCTTAGAAGGTCCAATGTGGAATGGTAAATATATAAATCAAGTATTTTTCTGGTGGATTATATTATTATTATTAATATGTTTTGTATGATATCTTTATAATATTGAGAATAAAAGAAAGAATATACGATTATTTTCTGGAGTTGCAATAATTACTTTTTTCTGGCTTTTCTTTGATTTTTTTGCTACTTTAAATCAAGTTAAAATATATCAACATGCCGTACATAATACAGAAAGTATTATGATGAATGCTAGATTATGAAATTCTGACTATTATGGTTTTTTAGTCTTTATTCAACAAAATACTTTACCAGGGCAGAAAACATATTTTTCTGCGCCTTATCCTTTTGATTTTGAATGAAGATATCATAATTATCCTCATAATAGAATTGGACTACTAACTTGATCAGATTACATTATCTATTATAACCCCATGTGACCGAATAATGGTATGTGATACAAAGATCCGGTATTTGACTCAAGTAGTTCTACCTTAACTATACAGTGAATGAAACTACAAATAGATAAAATTATTGAATATAGCGCCTATGCCAAAATTTATACTATAACAAAATAACATCATAATGATTCTTATGCAAATATTATTAGCAGTTTTTACGTGATATGCTTTACTGATTCTTACTTGACGGAACAAATCCTTTTCTGTTTTTGTTTTAATATCATTGAGTTTCAGTATAGGATTGAGTGTTTTGGTAACTGGTATGTTTGTTCAGTGATTTGCCTTTAACTCTATTACTATCTTATCACCATTGGTAATCTTTATCTGAATTATTGGTGTTTTGTGACGATATATATATTCTGGTTCTATATCTATTTGAGATATAGTATCTCCTCTTAAAGAAGATATTCTTCATATAAGAGACTCATTTTTTGCTCTTGCAACGCGGAAAAGATGCCTTATTATATTTGTAAGTATTTACTGTTTGGTTAAAATTACCATGGCATTTACCACTAACATACATATGCCAACATATGATGAAGATGCGGTGGCATGATGGGATATGAAAACCAAGATATTTACTTATAATCATAGTCTCATTTTGGATAAAACTAGTCCAGAGTATTTGGGTAGTGATCTATCAAGGTTACCTATGGCATGACTAATCGACTCATATTTTCTTCTAACTACACAATCTATTGTTTGATATACTAATATTATTTCTCCATTAGTTCTTCTAATGAGCTTTTTACTGCTACTTTGATTTCTATATAAAAAGACAGACTTATTATATGCATTTATTTATTCATATATATATATATCTTTGCCTTTTATATTTGTTCATTCAATTGGTTCTTACTGGAATTTCCCTACGTGATATTTCTTGGTGACAATAGCTGTGCTGCTAATTTCTTCTGATCATCGCAAGTTTAGCTATGCTATGATCATAGCGCCCATTATTTTTATGCTATGATTGATTAGAAATGAATCGTTGATCACTATTTTCATAGTATTAATTTCGTATATATGATTCTATATAGCTATACAGTGAAAAGCATATTCTTTTCAGTTCGTAAAGAAAACTATCGTTACTCTTTTTGCTTCATTGGTTTTGAGTTTTATTGCTTCTAAGCTTATTGTGTTAAGTTATCCAAGTGCTGTGGAGATGAATACATGATGAGTATGATTGTCATGAGGAATGTTTGCGTCTATACTTAAAAACATAGGAGAGAGTGGAGTTTTAGGTGCTCCTTTCAGTCAAGCATTTTATCATACTGATTACTTACTTCTTTTTATGGTTTACCTATTGGGACTTCTATACTGGATATACAGTTTGATTATGCAGAAGAAGCGTATGTATATGATTAATGATTATATTATTTGACTATCTTTAGTGCTATTACTGTTGTATCTTATTGTGCTATATAGTAATGTTCAATGACTTGGCTTACTCACTCACTTCGCTTTTATAAGATATCCTGTATGAATAGTTGTCTTTATTGTTTTAGCAAGCTGACTCTCTCTTTACCCACTTTATGATAAAATTAATCAATGATGCTAAATTATGAAACATATTGGAATGATAACCAATCCCATCCTTATCATCCATCAGTGAGAATGAGAAATAAATTTATTCTTGATACTCTTTGCTCTCTTTCTCCAAAAAGTATCTTAGACTGTTGATGTGGTGATTGATATTTAGTTTCTGTATTAAAGGATAAATATTGAACAGCAGATGTTACAATGCACGGTATAGATTATTCTAAAGCTGTTACTGATATTAATAAGGTGAAACGACCTGATATTGATTTTTCTTATTGAGATTTGTGACTACCGTTACTATCAGCAAGAACTTATGATGTTGTTATATGTAGTGAGGTTATTGAACATATTGTAGATCGGCATCAAGTAGTTTGAAATTTATCTAAGCTGATTTCTTCTTGATGATACATTATTCTCAGTACGCAATCAGGTAAAAGATATGAATCTGATCTCGTTAATGGGCACGTTAAGCATTTTTCTCTTCAAGAGCTGGAAGATGATTTTGCTCAGTATAATGTTCAGACTATCTTTTCTTATAAAAAATGATTTCCATGGTATGACTTACAGAAAATGGTGCATAGTAATTTGATATGAACTGCGAAAAGTATTCAGTATGGTGAGATGACAGTATGGAAAAAAGCTCTTTTTACTTTTGTATATCGACTATTTCTATTTACGCCTAAATCAAAGACTCTATGAACTCAAATATACATGCTTTTACAAAAAAAGTAATCAAATTCTATTTGGTAGGTTGATTATCTTTATTTGGTAATTGGGCTATTACGTATATTGTTTCAGATTATTTTCATAAGCCTCTTGTTTGGTCGTTATTGCTGATTTTTATATTTAATATGACCGCGGTATTTTACCTCCAGAAGAATTTTACCTTTCAAAATAAGCAAAGATGATACTTAAATAGTCAGACTTTTTGGTTTACTGTTATATTGTTGTTTATTATGCTTACGAATTATGTGGGAGTGCCTTATATTAAGGCTATTATTTGATCTAATAGTACATCCTTATTAGTAATATCTCTTGTTATTAGTGTGCTAAACTATATTGTACAATATTTATTATTTAATAGTCGTCGTTATGACAAGCAAGTTTATTAGTGTGGTTATACCAGCCTTGAACGAAGAGCTTAATATATGAGCTGTGCTACAAAGAGTCAAAGATGCATTTCAAAGATATGATTTAAAGTGAGAAATTATTATTGTGGACGCTTCATCAACTGATAAAACAGTTAGTATTGCGAGAAGTATGGGCGCTAGAGTATTTGTTGTGCCAAAAATTGGATTATGATATCAGTATAAGAGAAGCTTAGAACGAATCAATGGTGATTATATAATTATGTGAGATAGTGATGGTACATATGATTTTATGGAGATGAACTTATTTATTGAAAAACTAGATGAATGATATGATTTTGTGATGGGTACGAGATTGAAATGAGATATCAAACCATGAGCTATGCCTTGGAAAAATAGGTACATAGGTACTCCACTACTTACATTTTTTATTAATCTATTTTTTAGCGCATGAATATCTGACTGTAATTCATGATTAAGAGCGCTAACTATAGAATCACTTAGAATGATGAAGCTAGAGTCTCCAGCGTGGGAATATGCCTCAGAAATGGTTATAAAATGAGTATTATGTAATCTTAAAATGACTGAGATTCCTGTATCGCTTCATCCTGATCAAAAATGAAGACAACCTCATCTCACTCCTTGGAAGGCTTGATGGCAGAATATGAAATATATTTGGTTACTAGCATCGGAAGTAATCTTTATGAAGCTCGGTAGCATTATTGGGATTATTGGTATATTGATATTATTATCCCAAATCTTTGGTCCAATAACCATTGGTAATGTTACGTTTGGCACTTATTACTTATTTCTAGGTCTTATTTGTACCACTTTGTGATGATTTATATTTCAAATGTGAGTCTTGACTCAGTGTTTTTCTTATCTCAAAGAGTTTAGAGTTTCGGTATTGAGTGAGCAAATTAAAGAATGGTTTAGTTTTGAAAAGTGAGTTATGGTGGGCGGTATGAGTTTTATTGTATGATTATTATTGCACTTAGTAGTATTGATCTCTTGGATAAATACTCAAACTATTGGTTTTAATCAGATTAAACTTTGAATATATGGTTTATTTTTCTTTATCTTGAGTATTCAGATTGTTTATTTTTCATTTATGTTTTACTTATTTAATAGATACCAACTATGAAAAATATCTTAGTAACAGGATGAGCTGGTTATATTGGTAGTCATACCGTGAGAGAGCTTAATAAACAATGATATAATTCAATTATTTTCGATAATTTGGAGTTATGACATCAGGAGTCTATTATTTGAAATGAGATTTTTGTTGGAGACTTAAGAAATATTCAAGATCTTGAAGCTGCTTTTGAAAAATATACAATTGATGCCGTTATTCACTTTGCAGCTTACGCGAGCGTACCAGATAGTGTCGATCATCCTGATAAATACTATATTAATAATCTAACTTGAGGATTAAACTTACTTAATACAATGAATAAATTTGGAGTTAAGAAAATTATCTTTTCTTCGTCAGCATCTGTTTATTGAGAACCGGAGAGTGAGATTATTACGGAATCTCATCCCAAAAACCCTACTAATCCATACTGACATAGTAAACTACTATTTGAACAGATATTGCATTGGTATCATGTGGCCTACAATATAAGTAGTATTTCTTTTAGATACTTTTGTGCATCGTGAGCTAGTAGTGATTGATCTATTTGAGAATTACATACACCAGAAACTCATGTGATACCATGTGCTATTCTTGCATCCTTGGGTAAAAGAGACTCTTTTATTGTTTTTGGAGATGATTATCCAACGCCGGATGGAACTGGAATTAGAGATTTTATCCATGTAGAAGATCTTGCAACTGCTCATGTTTTATGATTATCTCAATTAGATAATGGTATTTGTGAACAATGTAATCTGGGTATTTGAAAATGATTTTCCGTTAAGGAAATCATTGGGGCAGTAGAAAGAGTTAGTGGTAAAAAGTTCCCCTATGTTGTAGCTCCAAGAAGAAAATGAGATCCTAGTATACTAATTGCGGACAATAAGAAAGCGATAGAACTTTTGTCTTGGAGGCCTAAATATACGTCCATTGATGACATTGTAAGGACGGCGTTTATATTTTTACAGTCACACCATGAATCTCATTAAACAAGCATTTATTTTGGCTGCATGATATGGGACAAGACTCAGACCACTTACTCTAACTACCCCTAAACCACTAATTGAGATTGGCTGAAGGCCTTTGTTGGATTATCATCTACAATCACTCAGTCAGTGTTGAATTGATGAAGTTTTTATTAACTCCTTTTATTTGAGTGAGCAAATTGAGGAGTATGCTGCTAATCATAAATTTAGTTTAGTGGTAAAAATCTCTCATGAAGAATGAGAAATTTTGGGTACTGCCGGAGGAGTCATGAAACAAGTTGATAATCTCGATGATATTTTTTTGGTTATCTATGGGGATAACCTAATAGAGCTAGATTATGCTAAACTCATGGAATATGCTTCTGATAAGGAATTTGATGCATTAGTGGTATTATACCACGAAGAAAATATTACCCAAAAGGGTATGGCAGTATTAGATGAATTATGATATATTCAAGAGTTTATTGAGAAACCAAAACCTGAACAAGTAGTTTCGTATTGGGCGAATGCTGGTATCTATATTATTAAAAAACACTCTTTTATGCAGCATATTTGACATATGTGATTTGCTGATTTTGGATTTGATTTTTTCCCGAAATTATTGGCAAGAGGATGAAAGATACTGTGATATCCAAGTCGTGATTTTATGATAGATATATGAACCTTTGAAAATTTAGCAATAGCTCAAGAAAGAATAAGATTATTATAATGCGCTGATTAATTTGAAATACTTTTTTAATATCTAAATATAATATACTATTGGGTATTGTGCGACCTATCCTGCATATGTAACCAGCTAAACCTGGTAGCTGTAAGTCTCAAAATTTTTCTATTGCTATATTTATTTATAATATAATTTGCTACCTGTTTTTAGATTAGTCTTTTATTTACAAATATTTATACAACATATGCTTTATATCGAATTATGATATTATGATTGATTGATTTATCTCGGCCAAAGCATTATTTCTTGATAGGGATGGGGTTATTAATCTTGGCGCGGAAGAATGAGAATATATTACAACTATCGAAGATTTTAAATGGGCTCCAGGCGTAGTTGACCTGATTAGAAGGATATCAGATTTACATATTCCTATATTTGTGATTACCAATCAACAGTGCGTATGAAGAGGTATGATGACTCAAGACTCTCTTATGAAGCTACATGGCTATATGATTGAGGAGCTTTGAAAGCAATGATGACATATTTCACAAATTCTTTTTTGTCCTCATTTGAGATCAGAGCAATGTGATTGTAGAAAACCTAAACCTGGTATGATATTATCTATTCTAAAACAATTTCCACTGTTAGATCCTTCGCAGTGTCTGTTTGTCTGAGATTCACAGACGGATATTGAAGCATGAGTTTCAGCATGAGTACATACACTACTTATTGACAAGGATAAAATTATTAATTATTGTGAAATAATAATATCTTTTTTTTAGTAAATTTATTGATTTCTTAAAATTCTCTAGTTGTTGTCAATAAAATTTCCGTTATTTTTTTGCTATTATAGACAATTAGTATTGCATTGTGATTTACGATTGCTACACTATGTTTGTTAATTTTATAAGTATTTTTGTTTTATTTTGTTATTTTTATAGTTATGTTATCAAAAAACGTTATAGTTGAGAATAGAGAGAATCTTTTGCATTTGCAGAATATCTCGCTTAAGACGAGGCAGTATTATAGCGATCTTAGTTGAGCAATCAATTGACTGGATTATGATAGTATCGATAGAGCTAATTGATTGATCCTTCAAACATGGCTAAATGGTAATGCGGTTTTTGTTGCAGGAAACTGATGAAGTTGGGCAACTGCTACGCATTTAGTCGCTGATCTTACTAAGACTATTTATGGTAAGACTCCTTATACTCTTATTGAGCATTATCCCTTTACTATAGAAAATCTTTGAGATAATGTTCCTCTTATGACTGCTGTAGCCAATGATCTTCCTGATTGATTTGAGCATATCTTTAGTTTGCCGCTAGCTTCTAAGTGAAAGTCCTGAGATTTATTATTGGTGATCACTTGAAGTTGAAACTCAAAAAATATTATTAGAGTTTTGCAGATGGCGAAAAAAATTGGGATGACTACGGTGGGATGGTTGTGATTTGATTGATGACAGGCAAAAGATTTATGCGATGATACTATTGTTATAGATTCTAAAGACTATGGTATTATCGAAGATATGCACTCTACTCTTATGCATAATATCACAAATTATCTTAAGCTTCAATTAGCAGAACTTCAAACTCAGCTTCAGTAGATAACCTTGAGATACTATTCTTGTGGCTATAATCATAGTACTCGGTGTTTTTTTTGGATTTTTGGAAATAAGTGTGCTAGATATTTTTAATCTGATCTGACTTCTATAGAATGTGACAAGTGTCTGTAGTTATTCCTATGTATAATGAGGAAAAATATATATGAAGATGTCTTGATAGTTTGATGCTTCAATCATTTCAGCATTTTGAACTTATTATGATTGATGATGGGAGCACTGATCGTACTGTGGAGATAGTGCAGTGATATCAAAATAAATTTCATCGTTTGATTATCTTGCATCAAGAGCACGGTTGACCAGGTAAGGCTCGTAACTGGTGAGCAAGTGTAGCGAAGTGAGAGATTCTTGTATTTGTCGATGCAGATATGATGTTTGATATATATTACCTTGAGGAACTTATTAAGCCAATTGTACAATGAGATGAGCTTGGTACGGCACATGGATGGGAGTATGTGGCAAATAAAGATAATAAGATCGCAAGAGCATTTTCTCTCGTGAGAGCAAGTTATGACTCTAAACAAGTCAGATGATGAGTATTTAGGGCAATACGTAAAGATATATTTCTAGAAGCAGGTTGATTTGATGGAAGTAAAGGTTATACCGATGATGATCTCAGTCATAAGATATGAACAAGTTTAGTATTGCCATGACCGATCGCATACCATAACAATCCTGAGTCTTTTGAGGAGATATATCATCATAGTCAGCGAGTAGGAAGTTCATTATGGAGTAGTGGTGAAATTATTTTTTATTTAAAAAAATATCAGTGACGATTGGTACTATTCATTATATGATTAGTTCTTGTACTATGCTTGATAGGTGTTGCTAAGTGATTGATAGGTTGAGTAGTACTATTACTAATACTACTATTTATTAAAGCTATTCAGAGGACTATCGGAGAGAATTATTTAAGTCATATAGTCTATGTTCCTATTGTAATGATAACTAGGGGAGTATGATACTTGAGTGGTATTTGTAGGTATTTATTTTTTAACAAGATTTATTAAAATGAATTGTATCTTATGTGATTGAGAATATAAAAAATATATTTCTTGATTTGATAATACGCACACTGCAACAAGAGATCAATTTGAGATATTAAAATGTGTTATGTGTGGTCTTGAGAAGACCATAATTGATGCTAATCAATTATGAAAATATTACCCCAAGGACTACTATTCGTATACATGATGATTAAATGGGATGGAGAGAATTATTAGAAATTGATATAATTCTTTTCAAAATAGAAAATTTAACTTCTTGAAATATGTATTTTATGGTAAATTAATTAAATATCCATGTGGGTTATGATGATGAAATTTTCTTGATATTTGATGTTGAAATAATTCTCACTTCAAATTCTTAAGTACATATTGATGGGATTGCAGTGGTTTTGAGGTGGGTAAATGATGATGGGTAAATAATATATTTTATGCTCCCAATATTCTTACTTTTGATTCTGATAAAACATATGATCGAATTACCCTACGGCACGTACTAGAACATTTCGATAGACCTACAGAATATATGCTCAAAATTAGCTCCTTAATGAATAATGATTCCAAGTTAGTTATTTCGGTTCCTAACCAAGATAGTTGGTATGCGAAGCTGTTTTGATCTTATTGGTATAATAGAGATACACCTAGACATTTATATAATTGGTCCCCTAAAACACTATCTATTTTATGAACATGAGCATGACTAAAGATTGATAAGATATATCATCAATCTTTATTTTCTTGAGCTAATAGTCTTTTATTGTTGTTCAAATATAAATTATGATATAGTGATAAGTTAATTTCTATTTTAAGGCCGCTTTTATATTTTATATTTTATCCTTTTGATTTGCTTTCTAATTTATTAAGGAAGTGAGATGTTATAACTGTAATCTTTTTTAAATCTTAATCTATAATATGCTTTTTACTAAGATTTACTTATATTTTATTTCTCAGTGACCGGTCTTTTTTAAAAAAATGTACCATGGTTTAAAGGCCTGGTCTTCTTTTTTTAGTAATTGAATTAATTATCGATTTAGAGACTCTATTAGTACAGAAAATCGGATTCAGTGATTTAGATTCTATTTATATGATAACTATTCGATTGATAGTTTTCTATCTTGAATTGATAATAAATGAAAAATTTTTGCTCAAAAATCTCTAGAGAATATTAGGTTAATTGCCGAAAATAACTATTGTTTTTACTCTGATCTTTATGATGAAAGGTTGATTAGTGATCAAAAAGATTTTGCACAATATGTACTTGCTAATAAGGGGAAATACTTTCCTGATTTTCATTATCTTTATCTTACAAATGACTACTATATATCGAAAACACTTCCTTGATTGTGTGATGGTGTAAACGGTAGAGCTATTTTGGATTGTGGTGCATTTATATGAGATACGGCAGTACCGCTTGCTCATATGTTTCCAAATAGCGTTATCTATGCTTTTGAACCTGAGCTGCATAACTATAAAAAACTTATTGATGTTGTCAGTTATAATAATCTTGAAGATAAAATTATTCCTGTAGAGTTGTGAGTTGGTGATCAAAATATTACCACTACGATATCTGATTGATGAGCTGGCGCAAAGATTTGAGAATGAACCAATCATATTGAAATTACAACCATTGATTCTTATGTTAGTAAGAGCGAACTTGATGTTTGACTTATTAAGCG
This sequence comes from bacterium, assembly GCA_043772005.1. GTDB lineage: Bacteria > Patescibacteriota > Gracilibacteria > Absconditabacterales > Absconditicoccaceae > JAYSSF01. The sequence continues at coordinate 81,861 of JAYVGP010000010.1, read as the reverse complement.
AGATATTGAATGATTTGAGTATGAGAGTGTTATTTGAGCAGAGCAAGTTATTAAGAAATGCAAACCAGTACTTATCATATCATTATATCACAGAGGAAAAGATTTTTTTGAGATCAAGAAATTATTAGAATCTTGGAATGTGTGATATAAATTTACTGTGAGGAAGCGGAATTGTTTTCACCCTTTTGCTGATACTGTATTAATTTGCTATTAGAATATAATGAATATTATAATCAATAATAGATTAAATCTTAGACGATCAAATCGAAAAGGCTTTATTGAAAAGATTGAATGATCAAAAAAGTCAAATTTTTGTATTCTAATTTTGCTGTATAACAATGTAAATAATGTTCAGTGAATGATTAATTATCTTAACTCTGAATCAAAGAGGGACAATATCGACTTAATTATTGTTGATAACTCTATCAATCAGCAGTATGATTATTTGGACTCTTGTTTATGTAATATGACCTACCTTAGGCCAACAAAAAACTTATGATCTGCTTGAGGATATGCAATTGGTATGGAATATATTATTGAACAATGATATGAGTATTTTACAATGCTTGAAGATGATATTATTTTAATTGATTGAGAGGTCTTTAGTGAGACATATAGTCATTGTGCAAAAAATCAACTTATTTTTATGAATGCTTGTATTAATGCTTGATGAGAACAATCATGGTATGTGCAATACGCTTGTTATCCAGTTAGTTTTATTGAGAAAGTATGAATTATTGACCCAAGGTACTTCTTCCGTTCAGAAGATTTAGAGCGAAAAATTAGAATAGAGCAGTGAATACAGATGTATAACTATCATAAATTTATACTTAATAAGAATCATTATCACCCTTATTTAAAAAGAGTTAATGGATCTGCTTCTTGGTCATATTTCTCTATAAGAAATCAATTTCTTATGTTTCAGAAACATTTATCTTTTGAAACATGCTACGTTCTTTTCACATTATATTTTTATATTTGGAATAGTTTAGTACGCACAGTTATATTTTTACAGTATCAGTATATTAATGCATGGTATTATGCTATTTTAGATTTTATTTGTTGATGTGATTCTTTTAATAACCATCTTCGTTTACGTCAACTTTCTGAATCCTATACAATAGGAAAATGATCTACTAAGATTAGGCTTTCGGATTTTTTAGACTTTGAGAGACATAGCTCTTTGATATTTGGCACAAGGATGTTCTCAAAAGTAGATAATGAAAAACTATCTAATTTGATGAAACCATATTGGTCCATATTTTTCAATGGAGTCTTAATAGGATGATGGACTACAGTAGTACTTCCTTTATTTCTTATATCGCCAAAAATTATTAGTATTGATGAGTTCATTTTATGAACAGATGAATTTTACTATACTACATATCTTAATAAATTTAATTTTCTTAAGTTTTTTATTGTGATTATACTCGGAGTTCTGTCACTTTTTGTTTATATGCTCGTAATTTTTATATTACTTTTCAAAATTATTTTTATTAGAATACTTTTTAGATCATATGTTTACTAATAATGATAATTGATTGTCCTAAACTTGTTTCTATTATTCTACTTAACTATAATAATATAAACTATAATAGCGACTGTATTCGTTCTATTCTTAATCAGAGTTATACTAATTTTGAAATTATCATAGTCAATAATGCTTCTCAAGATTGATCTATTGATGTAATTAATAGTGAATTTGAGAGAGAGATTAGTTGAAAACTAATAATCATAGCTCAGCCAGACTATAATTTATGATTTGCTGGTGGTAATAATTTTGCCATGCAGTTTATTTCACCTAAATCTAAATATATATGTCTTTTGAATAATGATACAGTAGTGTCTTATGATTGGCTTTATAAACTAGTTCATGCGATTGAGCATGATTGAAATTTATGATGAGTGTGAAGTATGATTATAGATCAATGATACGAGCAAGAGATTAAGAAATTTACAAAGGATCGTAAGATTATAGCAAATTTATTTTGTGACTCTGTGTTTCATGATCTTACTAGTGAAGAGAAACAATCTACCATTCGTTACACAAGTGTAATATCTGGCTGTTCTTTTTTATATAAAAAAGAAATTATTAAAATACCATTTTTAAGTGAATATTTTGCTTACTGAGAGGATGTGTGGTTGTCTTTGAATATTTTATCTAAATGATATAAGCTTGCTATAGTTACCGATTCTTTAGTCAGCCATTTTTGATCTGCTTCATTCGGTAAAAATCCTAGCTTTTTGAAGTCTTTTCATTGATCTAAAAATCAAATTTGTAACTTCATTTTTTATCACAAGTGATTTCAGTTATGGATTCTTTTACCACGGTTTATTATGATTCAGTTTACTCAGCTTTTTTTGTGATATCCTCTTATAAGAATAAGATGAAAATTAAAAGCTATTATACGAATTATTAGACATAGAAATTGGATTATAAAACAAAAAAAACTTATTTTAAGTGAACGAATTACCTCAAATAAAGATTTTTATGGTCAATTGAGTTATAAATTTACTGACGAATTGTATTTTATTCAATTTTCTAAATTTCAAAAGATAGGTATTAACTATATTAATCTTATTATCTTTTATTATCTGAAGATAATGAAAATTACTTTTCAATCGTAGTTATGTTATGTTTTTTTTAGAATAATACAATAATCATTAGTAAATTGATTATAATTATTTTTTATAATTGATTTTCCAATAAAGCGTCAAATATATTGAATTAGTTTATCTCATAATAGTCATATTAAATTAGTAATCACAAATATTGGAGTAAATACTCGTCTTAATTTATTTCCGTGAGAAAATAATGTATTGATAAAAAAACACATCGTTCAGAAGTAACCTGTTGATCAATTGATAGATAATATCTCAAAATCTGCGAATATTTTTTCTAGTCAGAATCTGGTAAATCTCCAAAAATCATATGGTGCCGCATGTTCTTGATATAAGAATGGAACTGATATAAAGATTAATCATCCTGGTTTTACTACTCTATATATTTCTTTGATTGTTTTTGTGATTTCCTCTGTATGTTCAAGAGACTGTGTGCATATTAGGTAATCGAAATAGTCTTTTTCGAAAGGTAGTAGATGGCTTGGTGTTACTATATCTACATATGGTCCATCAACTATATCGGTTCAAATATAATCTCAGTATCCTGAAAAAAATGATTGATATGGCTTACATCAACATCCTAGATCTAATATCTTATTACTTTTTTCATCTGTCATTTTGATAAATTTTTCTAGATTTTTCTTTATTCCATATAATGTTGGGAATGAGTGATCTGTAATGTAAGGAGATCTTCTTTCTCTTAGATACGTGTCTGTATCTCTGATATTATGTATGAATTTTTTATAATTTTTATTCATTTTTTAGGGCAATGTAATTTAAAAGTACTTTTATTTCTTTGCTACAATCAGAGTAACATGATGTTCAAAATTTGGTTTTTTTGGTCTAATGATCACGTCCCTTTTGTACCCAAACCAAGATCATATAACTTGTAAAAATCCCCTTCAGGGGAATGGGAAAAGATGCTTTCACTGATAAAATATCTCAAAATTTTCGTAATACTTTTTAAATAGATCTACAAGATGAATAGTGGTAAAATTTGAAACATGGTAGATGTTTTTAGATATTTCTCATATGTAATTTGGAGTAGAAAGAACTAATACTCATCATGGTTTTAATATTCTTTTAATTTCGTTCATAAATTCATGATAATCAATAATATGTTCGATTGTTTCGAAAGATATTACTACATCAGTTGATTCATCTGGTAGGTCTATTTTTTGTCAGTTACCTAATCTGTATTCTAAATTTGAGTTAGAATATGTTTTTTGTGCTGACTCAATACTTTGCCCATCAATATCAATGCCAATTACCTTTTGTGCGACTTTAGATAATTCATAGGAACCATACCCAGTACCGGATGCGATATCAACTACAATTTTATCTTTACAATATTTTTTGGCAAAATCATATCTTGGAAAGTGATCTGCAAATCTTATATTAAACCATAATTGTTTTCATTCAATTCTTTCTCATGTGAACTTCATTATTTAGAGTTTATATTATGTAAAAATAAAAGCAATTTATTTGTAGTAGATAACTTTTGATCATTCATTATCAAAGCTAAATGGTATATATTGTAGGTCTTTTAATGATTCAATTACTGTATTATGATATTGTGGCTGTACATAAAATACTAAAAATCCCCCCCCTCAGGCTCATAGTAATTTTCATCATTCTGCTCCAGCACTCATTGCTTTTGAATATCGTTCGTCTATTTGAGGATTGCTTATTGCTGATGCCATTTGCTTTTTAAGTAGCCGATTTTCATGTAGCAATGGTCCAAATGTTTCTAGATTGTTATTTTCTAGATCTTTTTTTAATTGATATGCTAGTGTAACCATTTTTCTCATTCATTCAATTTTATCTAATTTTTTTCATAAATCTATTGATTGTTCTGCTAAGATATTATTAGCGCTCCTTGTTTTTCCTGTGTAGAATAATAATAAATTTGACTCTAATTCTTTCTTTTTTTCTTTTGAAAAAACTATTGGTGTTACTTTTACTGAATCATCTTGCATAAATTCAATAAAGTTAAATCAGCCATAGGCTGCGGCATACTGATCTTGTTTTCAAATTGGTTTTTGGCATAAATCAATTTCAATATGACAGCTTTGTTCGGCTAGATCTTCCTGTGATTGGTGTTTATTTTGATACGCTCATAGTGCGTGTAACATTGCTATGGTAAATGATGATGATGATCCTAGTCAAGAACCCTCAGATGGTATATCTGCTATGGATACAATTTCTATTCATTGAGTTATTCATTTATAATTGAGTATCATTTTCGCGAGATCGTGTTCTAATTCATTACTTGAATCTACAATTTCTGTTTTACTATAGCTTAACCTTAATTTATTGTCAAATTTTTTATTGAGGGTTATATATACATATTTATCAATACTAGTACTTAAAACTGCTCATCCTTGTTTACGATAAAATGAAGCTATATCACTTCCTCATCAGACAAAACTCATTCTTAATGGTGTACGTACTACTATCATCTGAAGTAAAATTTAATAAAATGGATATTTCTTAGTGATCTTGCAAGGTTACTAATATAATGATATACTCTATGCATTTCAAGTAATACTATGGTATTTTATTTATTGTATTAAAATTTATTCAATATAATATATCAATACTTGATTTCCTATTATTGCTGTATCTACTACACAAGATACAAATTAAATAAGAAAATTGGAGGATGTGTGAGCATTTATAGTAGAGGAATGACGAAACCTATAATTATTATTCGATCTACTTTAAACTAGATCTAAGTGTGGATTGAAATATTTCATATGTATGTGTACATAGATTTCACCAACTATAATCCTGAACTTTTTGATATGATAATTTTCATGACTCACTAATCTGTTTAGGTGTGAGTTCTAATATTCTAATAATAGCATTTTTTAAAAGTATAGTATTATTGGGTGGTATAATAATTCATGTTTTTTGACTAACAAATACCTTATTGTCTCCAACGTCAGATACCAATAGCATAAGCTTGCTTGCCATTGCTTCTAGTATTGTGAGTGGTTGTCATTCAGCTAATGATGGCAGTATAAAAACTTGATTTGATTTGTATTCTTTAATTTTATCTCAGCCAAATAATTTTCACTTATAGGTAATATATGATTCTAAATTATGTATTTTTATTTTTTGTAATATTTTATCTTTCAGTGGGCCATCTCCTACAATATTGAGATGAAATCATTTTTTTAATAAAAAATTTCTATCAACTATATTGATTGCTTCTATTAGTTGTTCATGATTTTTTTGCCAATCTATTCTTGCTACTATTAAAAATTGGACTCAGTTTCTTGTTATTAAATTTTGTTTATCAAAATCTTCTACTTCTACTCATCAATATGTGATATGTATGTTTGTGTTAGTATTTTGATATGATAATATTTTACTTCAAAATGATATTTGAGCACTATATCTTATCTTTGTGATAAGATATAATTCTATCCAGTAGAACAAACCTTTAATTCATTTATCAAGATGCATAGTGCCATGTACTGTATATATACAAGGAGTTCAAGTGAGTAGGGAAACTATTTTAATTGGTATTCAGGGTAATAATGCGTGACCATGGATAATATCATATTTTTCTTTTTTTGTTTTCCAATATAATATTCGAGTTATTTGAATTAGCCATAATATTCTATATGGAATTGAGAAAAAGCTACTCACTGTTCAGGTTCTAAATATTTTTCGTTTTCCATCTAGTAGTGATTCGTTTTGATTATAGATTTTTCATGACTCATCCTTTAATGATCTTACAAATAGGTCTATTATACATCAATGGTTGTTAATTAGTCATTCGCATAAATATTTAACATGTACTTGCCCTCATCCATAGATAGGTTCTCGTCACTCACTGATCATTGCTATTTTCATTTTTTCATTATGGATTGATAAATTACAATTGTATGGTTAATGCACTCTCATCGTTCAAATCTCTTTTCAGTTATGCTTTCATATATATTATGATAAAAATTTATAACTTTCTGACTTATATCTTGTGAATTGGTTGGTTCAGCAAAATTGATTGATCCATAGACAACTTCAGGAATTGAAGCAACATTTGTGGTGATAAGATTAGTTCATAAGGCGCATACTTCGCTTACTGCAAATCAAAATCCTTCAGCACGACTTGGTAATATGGCTACGTCGGCTATTTTGATTCGAGATCTTAGTAGCTCTCTTGGTATGGATTCTATTCGTATAATGTTTTTTTCTAGTTTATTTTGCTTGATAAATTCCTCAATTTCTTCTATAGAAAATGTATTTTTTACGCCAAGTATTCTTGATGATTGCTTTTTGGGAGTAATTAATATCTGCTTATAGTTTGGTATTTGTTTGATGATGTGTGGGATTGCCTTGAGTACGTCGTCCATCCCTTTTGCTACTCCCATTCTACCAAAATAAAGTCATATATAGCTTTCTTCGATATTATATTGTTTTTTGAGATTCTGAATCTCTCTTTCGCTGACTAACTTAGAATCCCAGAAATTATAATCTATTCCATTATATACTGTATTAAGTTTATGATCTGGTATTCCATACATTACCCTGATACAGTTCTTGGTATAATTACTTACACAAATGTAATGATCAAATGATAGCAGGGTCAGACTACACCATTCATAAAAATAATTGATTCATCATATCCATCCTATAAACTGATATCGTAGTCTACCGTAAATTTCGTGTACTGTAAGGACTGACTTAACTCATGTTCGCTTACTGACTATTCGGGTGGGTATTATGCTGAAGTATGTTGATCCATGAATAATATCATATCATCATTTTGTTATTTCACTAATTGCTACCTTGATTGAATATCGTTGAAAATTTATCCTATTGGACCCAACTCTTATAATATTTACTCAATCTATTGCTTCTTGTTGCTTGAGTTTTGCGTCATAATGTGATGTGATAACAGTAACTTTATTTCATTGATTGATTAATCCACGAGTGAGCTCATAAAATAGAGTCTCTCATCATCCAACATATGGATAAAAATGATCAAGTACAAATAGTATTTTCATGGGTTTTTTATATTTGCAATTACAGAGTTTATCAATATCATTTGTGGCATGAAAATCAAGGCAAATATTCTCATCATCACGCTATTCCTTCTTATGATGTCATCATTAAGTGCTTTGCTTGTTACTGCGTACATTAATAATTTACTTAAACTAAGTGCCTCATTTCATGATTACTATAAATCGTACTACATTGCCAACGCTTGATTGGAACTTGCACTGGTTAAGACTAATGGCAAAGTACGCAAATATGGTTTTGAGGATACGGTAGCTTCATGATCTACTACAGTTACTAATAACTTCTCTGGATCGTTTATTTCATCGATCTATGCCTCGTCCACTAGTTTGTGAGATGACAACACTTCTAATCCATCTTATACATCAACATGTAATGCGAGTACTGTAACCAGTGTATGATATTTGATTCCGCCAGGATGATGTGTGCCGATTATTCTATTGGAAGATAACGCTACTATTGTTCCCTCAACATATAATGGAGGAGAGTGATATGTAACCTCTATTAGTGATTCTGATCTTAAATCTGTTCAAAATGGTAGTTCTTCTTATCCATCTCTCACTGTATATGGAACAACATGATTTACGTCGCTCGTGACTCGTGTAGATAATAACCTTAATTTTCTTGCTTGATGGTCAACGGGCGTTAGTGCAGCTAGTGCAGCTAATGGGCAGACAAATATCTTATCTGTTACGGCTGGAGATGACCCCGAGCTTATTGCTGGAGGTAAATATATGCTTATGATTGCAAATACATCATCAACTACATGACATTACTGTGTACAGTCAAATGTTGGTGTTTATATTCCAACCCAGTATGTCACAATTAGTGCGCAATGATCATATCGTAATACAACACTAGACTTAAAATGAGTGAGAAAAGCATGATTGCCAGCAGACTTTTGTTATACTGCTATCTCTGGTTAGGTAGAGATGTTATATATGATTAGTCTACTATTATTTTGATCTGCTCTGGAATTTGTAATTTAGGAATTGTAATTGTAAGAATATTGTCCACACCAAAATGGCTGTGGATTTTTTCAAAAAATACTGATTGAGGGAGACTAATTATCTGTGTGAATTCTCATCGATAACATTCTTCTTGTACATTCACTATATCTGACTTCAGATGTGGTTTAGCTCTCTTACCATTAATGGTCAGCTCATATTGATTGAGGGTAATTGAGATATCATTTTTAGATACGCCAGCAAGTGGTAGTACTACTACCATTTCTTTGTTTGATTCATAGACATCATATGGTATTTGTACACAGATAGCTGACATATTTTTTTAATAATGTATTAAAGATTTGACAAATTTTGTATTTAACGATATAATTATATCAAGTTACTTTATTACATTAGTCAAGCAATGGGAAAATTCAAGAGCATTGTGATTGTATATCGATTCTTAGTGATTGCTGGAGTAGCGTGAGGTTTTTTGATGTTGACTGGATGGTCATATCCAATTAAACAAATATCTAAACCATTAGATGAATGTAAGAGTGTACATTGGAATAAGATGCCTGATGGCTGTATCATTGATCTTCCAAAGATTGTATGAGGTAAGAGCGAGACTTATAAAAAAGATGAGCTTTATAGGCTTGTGTACTCTGATTTGTGGTGAGGTACATACAATGATGGGCGAGATACGCAGTCTGGTTCTAGTCCATGAGTTGATATTGTTACATCCAAAGGTACGCCCGTCTATGCAATTTCAGATGGTACGATAGTACAGGCATCATACAAATTTGGTATTGGTAATAGTATTACGATCAAGCACAAATACAATGGTTCGTATATTTATTCATCATATTCTCACTTGGATGAGATGTATTTTAAGGTTGGAGATAATATTAAGGAAGGAGCACTAATTGGTAAAGTAGGTAATAGTGGTACTACTTACGGACAGTACGGTAATCACTTAGATTTTCAAATTACGACTAGTACTCAATGGTTTTATCCTTATAGCTACCATGATTGTAATGTAGGGTTATCATATTATGATATGGTTAATTCTGCTATTTGTAGATCATATATGATTGCTAATACCATGGATCCGATTTCATTCTTGGAAAACCAGACTATAGCAAAATCAATCAACCAATCTTCAAAAATAATAAAAAATACTACTACAACAAAAGAGTCACCAGTATCTATCATAGTTAAAGAACCAACTCATGCTGTTGCTCCAGTTACGATTCCTACTCCCACCGCTACTACAAATAGTGTGATGAAGAAATATCAATATCAGGTAGTCTGACTTGCATCACAAGAAACGATTGAAGTTAAGAGAAAATTTATATTTTTTATCAAGATTTATGATGTAAATACAAAATCTTTGTATGATGGTAAACTGACTCATCGTATCGTTGTTCGTGACACTAATTGAATTATTGCATTTGATGACCCAGTTATCACAAAAATAAGCAATGGTGTAATAAAAATAATAGCACTTTGACTGAAGTCATGATATACTGATCTTAAGATAGAGATTGCCGGTAGAGAGCTCGGTAGTTACTGAATAACTCTCAAGTAATACTAATTTGACAAACAGATTAGGTCTGACTATAATTATATATAATTTATTTTATACTGGGTGTGTGGATGAATAACGTAGATAATCAAACATTACGGGGTAGATTGGTTGGTATTTTTATCTTTGTGATTATATGACTAGCTCTATGATGGGTTTTTCTTTTCATCCAAAATACTGACTTATCGGCATATGGCTTTAATAGTATACCAAATGTTGCGAGTAAAATTTCTCAACTTAACAAGAAGGTAGAAGAGAAAGATAATGAGCTACTTGAGCTCAATAAATCACAAGAAGCCGTCAAATATGAAATTGCGAAGCATATTGAGAAAAATATCGAGCATTCAGTATGGTCGAACTATATTGATTCACTGATTGAGATGTATGTTAAGGTGAGGAGTATTGGTAATAATGGTGTCTGAGCAGTTGAGTTGTCCGATATTGTAGTAGATCAACAAAGGATTTGACTGAGGGGGAAAGTACTTGATCTTAATACTATTTATCAAAAAGATTGAGTAATCGATAAACTCACCCAACTGGAGTTTCTTTCAAATATCCAGATCCCCTCATACCAGAAGGTTGATAATGTCTATGAGTTCCAAATTCAATGAGAGGTATGATCTGCTGGAGCTACTACTAAAAAATAAATAAGCCGTGGTAATTAATGCTAAAATCACTATGTAAGATATATTCTTGTGTGGCGGTTTTTTGTTTAGAGAATTGATATCTGTTTTATGAAATATACTATTCAGTCGACTGCTTTTGATACGCCTCTTATTGATAGACTCTTGGAGATGAGAGGTATTACTGACTCTCAGGATCAGTTTTTTAATCCTACATTTCGTGATTACTGGATCAAGCCATCACTGCTATCAGATTTTGAGATAGGAATAAAACGTATCTTAGAAGCAGTTGATAAGGGAGAGAAGATTGCGATTTTTGGTGATTACGATGTAGATGGAGTAACGAGTAGTTGGTTGTTATATGTATTTATCCGTAATATTCTCAAGCATCCATCTATTACAGTCAGACTACCCAATAGACTAGAAGATGGTTATGGGATTAAATCATATCACCTAGACGAGATGAAGGCCGCTGGCGTAGATCTCGTGATTACAGTAGATAACGGTATTACAGCTGTAGCAGAGATGTTACATGCCCGTGAGATTGGACTGGATGTGGTGATTACTGATCATCATAAGCAGCTTGATGAGATTCCGCAAGCCGTAGCAGTTATTAGTCCTCAAACTTCTCCTGATTATGAGTTTAAGGGTATTTGTGGTGTTGGTGTAGCGTTTAAGGTAGCAGTAGGTATGATGCAGCGTTTGTGATATAGCACGTGACGTATGCAGCAGGTGATTCGCTACTTGCTTCCGATGGTAGCGATGGGTACCGTGGCTGATTGTGTACCACTGACATGAGAGAATCGTCTCTTTGTGAAGCTATGACTGGAATACCTTAATACTCGTCAGTGAGTACCTCAATCATTACTATGATTTATTGATTATATTAATATTAAATGACCAGTAGATAGTTATCATATCTGATATATGATCTGACCGAGAATCAATGCTGGTGGTCGCATTATGTCTCCTTATGATTCATTGTGGACACTATTACACCACGGAGAGAAACAAATTAAATATATGGAAAATATCGATAATCTTAATACTAAACGTCGTCAAATCCAAGAAAAAATGTTCAAATTGGGTGAAGAGCAGGTCAATCATGAACATCATTTATTGATTGCTGGGTGAGTAGATTTTCATGAGGGAGTGGTAGGAATTGTGTCCGGTAGGCTAACAGAGCGCTATTATAAGCCATCCTTAGTCTATAAACATGACCAAGAAAAATGAGTGATGGTTGCAAGTCTCAGAGGTCCAGGATATTTTTCTGTGATTGAAATGTTATATCATGCGAGAGAGTTGCTTGATAGATATGGATGACATAAGCAAGCATGAGGCTTTACGGTACATCAAGATAAGTTTGATGCAGCCTGTGTGTTGATGCAGGAGTATTGTACAATTAATCTACAAGACGGTAGACCAGACAAAGAATCAACGATTGATACTATTATCTTACCACATGAGATGACGTATCATACAGTGAAGCAGGTACTTAAATTTGCTCCTTTTGGAGAGGGGAATCGTGAGCCACTATTTGCTTGGCCTGACGTGGTGATTACTGCCGTACGCAAAGTAGGACAGAAAGGCAACTGACATCTTAAATTTACCATCAACTATGATGGGGTAGTATTTGATGCGATGCGATGGAGTAAATGAATAAGGCTGATTGACTTTCAGGTTGGTCAGACATGGACTATTATTGGTAAACTTAAGTCTGAACCACAAAATTGGTATGTGGTTGTTGAGGATATAGTAGAAAACATCTAGTATTAAACGTCCATTAAATAACTATACTTTTTAATCAAGATGTGAAGGCGTTGTCACATAAGTGGATCGATGTCTTTGAGAAGCTTGTAGAGTCTGTTAAAGCTAGAGTGGAATTTGCCTAGTTTAATCATTGATTCGAGCACTGACCAGTTCAGTGTTTTTTTGTGTTTTTTGAGGAGCTTGATGATAAATTGTTGTGTGTATGCCTGTTGAGTACGGGGGATTGAGTATAGTGTCTCGAGTAGTGCAAGTTCCAGGACTGCATATTTGATTTTAGCTCAGGGCAGTGATATAGTTTGAGTATGTTTTTTGCTAGAAGCGTAAAGTGTTTGGTTGTTGGTATTGTGGTAGTTTTTATAGATTATTTTCTTGTCGAAGCAGATAACTTCAGTCGCTGCTTTATTATCATTGATAATAATAACTTCGTCGGTGTTGAGCTGACCTACTCCGCTGATGAGCTCGAGGGCAGAGATTCCTCAGATATATCGTGCAGTATCACAGTCCGTACGACAGTGTTGATAGAGGAGCTTCCAATATCGTTGAGCAATAAGATCTTCTTCGCTGACTTGTGCATGTGGTGGCTTGATATAAAATAAGTCTTTCTTGCAGCTGATGATATAGCCCTTAGACTTCAGATGAAACATGATCTTGTATATCTGGGTATCCTTGAGAGCTTGGCTTGTCATCTCTTGGATGTGAGTTTTGATAGTCTCAATTGATATAATCTTGTGATAAAATTTAGACAAAGTTGGTATCACTTGGGGCAAAGTCAGACTCTTCATGTATCAACTATTATGTAATAAATTGCTATCTTGATATAAATATCATATTAATGTTTCTTATAAAATCAATATGAAGTTTCTATATAAATATTGATGATGTGTCTCTTGCAATCAGGGTAAAAAAGTGTATCAGTAACCCATGAACCAATTAAAACTCTTTGACACACTTTTAACACATTCAGCGGAGCTTGCCTCTATGAAGATGACGTTTGATGCTCGTGATGAGGGTGGTTATATGGGTATGGTAGAGATCAATTCTAATAAATTTCGAATTGTGTTTGACGCTGATGAGTATGATCATGTAGACAACTTTGAGATTGTTTCTGCTAAATGATACTTTGAACTCAATTTATGAATTATTAAGCTTGTGAGAAATATTGTAAGACAACTCTATACTCGTCATTGTATGAGTACTATGGTTGCTTCGTTTTAATTGTTTTGTAAGTATTGTGTTATGAGATTGATTGACCAAGAAATATTCGCTAATGAATTATTACAAGATATGACAGGTATGCTTTACTTGGTAGACTTTTTTGCTGAATGGTGTGGACCGTGTAAAATGCTTAGTCCAGTATTAGAGCAACTTCAGGCACAGTATGAAGGTAAGATTACGATTGTAAAGCTTGATATTGATGCTAACCAGGATCTTACAGAGGAGTTGCAAATTATGAGTATACCTACGGTGATGATCTATCGTAACTGAATCAAGCTTGATACTATTAATGGGCTTAAGTGATTAGAATTTCGATCTCTATTGATTGACTCATTGTTACTCATTGCTTAATATAAAGAAAATAAAAAATCATCGCTGCGATGATTTTTTATTATATATAAAATATATATATATATATATATTACTTTCTGCCTGCACTAGCAATAGCTACCATGAGACCAAGGAGCATAAAGATAAATAAGAGATTATTGATACCATGCGGCATATTATGACTTCTTTTGGAGTACTAGAATTTGTCTTGTAACAAATTGTCATTTGCGTTCGTAAACTTGAGGTATGGGTGAAATGGTCCATTTTTTATTTGATCCTATTAGATCCTCAATCATTTCGAGGATGACGTTGACTTCATAGATGCGGTAGACGGGGATAGTCATACAGATTATAATATCATCAAAATAAGCATCTGCCTGCTTCATAAATCCACAATATACTTCTCCGACCTGAGCGAGCTGATGATGCGCTACCTTAGGCATGAGACGAGTTGTTACGATAGGTCATAGCCATCACTCTGTGACGATAACGTCAGTATGTTTAACAAATGATTTGGTAATAGGATCCGTAGCGTCATGCTTAAATGCTGTGAAGCGATGATCAGTATGACGAGCATGAGTCTGCCACCAAGTGAGGTTGGGCTTGATCAAACTACCATTGATGTCAGAACAGATCACATGATATCCATGAGCATTAGCTAAGAAACCCGTAGTACCAAACCCGCAGAATGGATCATATACCGTGTATTCTTTCTCTATAATACTTTTATGCGCTGCTTGATGATGGGCAAGCGCAATATTGATCATAGTGAGTGCGAGTTTGGCGGGCATCATTCCGATACCCATACCAGATCCAGGCTTCTCAAAATCAACAATCTCAAATAGTCAGATATCTTGATACCCAGTTACGACACCAATTTGGACTGTTTCATCGAGTGTTTCATTGCTATGAATCAGGATGAGTTCTTGTCATTTTTCCTGTACTTCAAGATCACAGTGATCGAGGGTAAGCTCTTTAAATCTCTTGGTGTATCATGAATTTTTGAGATGCTTACCAAGAAGGCGAGAGTTGGTACCGATAAGTCCTAGGGCTCTACTCTCACGAGTATCCGCTGTTGTTCATAGGGCTTCTAAAGTTCATAAGGTTTTAACTTCTCACCGTTTTATAATGCCTCATAGTTGTCTGAGCTTATCAGGAAACTGTGTATCGAAGATAGCGATAGGACCATGAGTTTTGAGATTCTCTGGGTGAATATATTGTAGCTCTGCAAGAGAGATTTGTTTGTGTTTACCAAGGATTGCAAAATATGACATATGGTTTGTAGAGTTAAAATGTTTTTAAAGTATAAGGATTGAGTCAATTGATACAAATAAAAATCCCGGAGTCGGGATTATTTTAGCTTACTTAGTTTAATATCTGCATCAATCTTCTGGATATCATTGAGAATATCTTCGTATGCATCAGAGTTCTGATCAACTTTGATCATCTCAAGTTTCATGAGGAGGTCAGATTTATTTTGTTCAAGAATTTCAAGTGACTCAGTAGGTGAATTAGTTGCTTGTGCGCTGATAATATTAATTTGATCTCATTCAATTTGAAGCACTCACTGACTGATACTAATATTAATGACTTTGTTTGTGATGATGTATCTACCAAGTAGGCTATCATCAATCTCTGGCGGCACAATCTTCATGAGACCCGTTGTGCAGATAGTCACAAGTGGCTGATGTCATGGCAGTATGGTAATCTGGCCTGATAATGTGGGTACTGTGATTTGCTTGACTGGTCAGTCGTATTGTATTCCGTCGAGAGATTGGATGGTGAGATGAAGCATGGACTATAAAAAATAATTTAAACTATAATATATGTTTTATGATTCAACTCTATAGGATTCAATTGTTTATATTTTCTTCTAATTCTTCTAACTTATGACCAATTTCCTTGTAGTTTATGATTTTTCTTCCAAGAATATTATAGATATCTTTGATTATTGGATTAGGACTAATTAACTGTTTTTCTAGAATTCATTTTTGTCTAGCTGTTTCTCTGATATCTTGTATTACGCTATATGCCCTACCTTTATTTGAGATTTGTCTAACTAGCTCTTCAAATTGTTCTCAGAATGTTTTTTTAGTTTCATTTATTAATGGAGTTCCTACTCATAAGAATCAGTGGTTTAGAAAATCTTTTATATCTGATATAAATGTTGTCATAATATATTAATGTATCATTAAAAGTAGAAAACCTCTTATGGTTGACTAAAACACACAAGAGGTCGGAGTATGATTATCTACCTACGCTTCTTCTCATAAATGATGGAAGTTCGCTATCTGGATTTGATTTTGGAGTTTCAGGTTCTTCGTGTCTAGGTTGAGCACCACTAGATCTGAGAGCTCTATTGATAAAGCTGTCTCCACCACCACCCATACTGCCCCCTACCTTACGACCCAAAAGGTCTCTTGATGATCCTTTGATTGGTCCTTCTTGCTCTTCTCCTACAAATCATGTAGCAATCACAGTAATCTTCACTTCATCTCCGTAGTCATCGTCAATACTCATTCCCCAAATCATTTCAGCATCTTCATCCAAGATTTCTTCAACGATTCTACTTGCTTCTTGTACTTCTACTGGAGTAAGATCGCTACCACCTGTAACTGAGAAAATAACTCTCTTGGCTCCTGTAAGTCTTGCTTCGAGTAATGGGTTTTCAATTGCTTTGCGGGCAGCCTCTACTGCACGGTTTTCGCCTTCACCATATCCAATACCGAGGAGGGCATTACCAGAGTTAGAGATGATCTTTTTGATATCTGCAAAGTCGATATTGATGAGACCTGGTTTAGTGATCAAATCAGCGATACCTTGTACACCAAGCATTAAGATCTTGTCGATCAAGAGGAATGCTTGGTTGAAAGATGTCTTCTTGTCCACGATGTTGAAGATTTTATCATTTGGGATTACGATAAGCGTATCAACTGCATCTTTGAGTCTTGCGAGACCATCCATTGCATTATTGAATCTTGCTTTGTGTTCAAAGCTAAATGGTTTCGTTACTACACCAACGGTAAGGATTCACATCTCTTTAGCGGTTTGAGCGATTACAGATGCAGCGCCAGTACCAGTACCACCACCCATACCAGCAGTAATAAAGATCATGTCAGCATCCATCAAGAATTTCTTGATTTCATCGATACTTTCTTCGGCTGCTTTACGACCGATTTCAGGGTTTGCTCCTGCACCAAGTCCTCTTGTAACATTCATACCGATATGGATCTTCTTGTCTGCAAGACTTATTGAGAGCGCTTGTGCATCTGTGTTAACAGCGATAAACTCTACTCCTGTGAGATGTTCTTTGACCATACGATTAAGTGCGTTGTTGCCAGCGCCACCTACGCCGATTACTTTAATTTTAGCTCCTGGTATAAAGTCTGGGATGAATTCTGTAATTGCCATGTGTTAGTTAGTTAATAAGGTTGATAAAGTTTATAATGTAACTTAATTGAATCTTGAAGTTGCTCCAAGAAGCGCTGATATAAATATCTGAGGACTTTTTTTATAGAGCTCTCATATATATTGTTGCTTATTTTCATTTACTAATTTTCGACTTGTTAATATTTGATCCCTAATTCAGTATATATCATTTTTATCATTATTGGCGTCTATGGAATTACTTTTAGTTATCTCTTTGGGTTTTCAATACTGCCCAAGTCAGTCCATTCATTTCATAAAATTTGATCAGATCATTAGAAAATTTCTTTAATAAAGTTCCATACATTCTTTGCCCAGTCCATTGAGAATCATAGTCATAGTCATCTTTTGTTATCTTGATGATATTTTTCTGACCAATGATATGCCGCAAGGATGTTGATGAGTTGGAGGTTATTGCCCAATTCTGGTAGTCACATAGTATGATCTTTAGCATAGAAAGTAGCAAGCTTGAACATGTTTTTTGCGATATCATCTACTCCAGTCAGCTTAGCTCATCCTCCATATAAATATATTCCTCATGCTAGTCTTCCATCTTTATCAATACTAATCAATTGATCATTAATGTATTCAAATATTTCTTCGTATCTGGATGTAATGACGTTGTTGAGGAAAGTGAGATCAAGTCTGTCGTTTGTAGTACCCGTTGTATCAATGGATAATCAGGTTCCTACTTTGATAGTTTCTGCCTCTTTGATATCTACCTGAAGTCCAATAGATATGTCTTTAGTTACGTCTTCTCATCACATAGACACAACTCAGTATGTGAGTGGATATCCGTTTTCGTAGACTACATATGATGTTTGATTATACCCAATATCGATGAGGAGAGTTCCGAGATCTTTTTGATCAAAATCGAGTAAGAGTTCACTTGCTACTACAATGTTGGGTGTGATATCTGCAATATTGAGGGTTAATTTATCAAATAACTCAGTGAGTGCTGTATAAAATGACTTAGGTATGGCAAACACATCTGCGACAAGTTCAAGTTTTCTTGCTTCCATGCCAATTGGGTCTGCTACAGTAAGCTGCTCATCAACAATCCAATGTACTGGCATAAGTTTGATAATTTCATAATTTGATTGTTGTGCGATTTCTCATATGATTTTGAGTAGGTGATCGACATCATCATTGATGATTTTGTCACTCATGATTCTTTTCTGTTCATTAAATCTTGTGACAAGCATATCAGGATGGGAGATTGTGAGATGTACTTCATCGACAAAGTCAGCACCAAGCTTTTTGAAGAATGTTTGCATTACTTGTTTGATACTATCAACACAATCATTGCTGTCAAGTACTTTACCTTTTCTCATTCATTTGGTTTTGACCATATCTTTGACTAATACGATGTGTTTTCCTTCCTCCTGAGATATGAGAGCTCATTTTACGTATCCATTACCTATATCAAAGACTGCTTTGAGTGATTGCATGTGCTACAAGAATTTCTTAACGAGATAAAAATTATTAAATTGATACTAGTCAATATAATTGGCAATGCAATATAAAATGATAAATTAGTGATAACTGATAGTTATCAGATATATTTTATATAAATCAATGGTTTGATTATTATATTTATTCGCTGTTCTAAATCAATTGAGTTGTGTATCACTTTATGAGTGAGATATCTTTTATAGAAAGCAGTATTACTTCCAAAAGTTATCGGAACATATTGCTATTTTGATAGACTGAGCTATTTATGTTATCTCACCATTAGATTGTTGACATACATACTATTGTTGGTATTGCATTTGTCTGACAGATGGTTATAATCTTTACAATCAATTTTATTTTTTTAGTGTATGGTAAAATGTCAGACAAAATTTATAATGTATCGAAAGAAGCAGCAGCTCAACTGATTGGTGTATCTACAAGAACAATCGATAGATATATTAGTGACGGTAAACTTAGTGCTAAGAAAGTATGAAATAAAGTTATGCTCAACCAAGCAGAAGTGATGAAGATGAGGTCAGAGTTTGACACGTTACCACAATCTAATGGGAGGGTAGATGTGTTATCTCCTGAGTCGATGAATAACCTGGATGCTGGTAGAACATCATTGAGTACTGGGGTTAATATTGATGAGCTTGCGTCATTGCTTGATGAGAAGTTTGAAAAATTTCAACAGGCCCTGGAAGACAAAGATAATCTCATCGAAGATAAGAATAAAGTTATTTTTATGCTCCAGAATAAGGTAGGAGAGCTTGAGACAAGAATTAAATCAATGATTGCTTTGCCTGATTATACTGCAGAGAAACAACAACTCGTGAGTGATAAGCAAAAGATGGAAGATATGATTGACAGGCTACAAAAGGATAAATCTCGCATGAGTATGGAAAATCGTTTGTATTTATTTATTTTTATTGTTGTTATTTTGTTCTTGATATTCTATGCATTCAAAGGATAGATAGTATCGATGATCACTTGCAATATAAATCTAAAAGATTAGAACAAGGATAATGATTTTATTAATTATTATACAAACCTATGTTATTTGATTTTCTCAAGTATGTTGATGAGTTGAGAGAGAAAGAAGATAAAAAAGCAATTATAGAGAAATATGAAACCCTACATGGTACGATTGAGTGATGACTCAAGGATCAGATCTGGTTTCGTGAATATGTGAGTAAATTTATTGCTGTAGAGTATCAGGTTCCAAATTTATGGAAAGACGATTTTGACTGGGATTTACTTAACCAGCTTGTATCCGCATCATTCAGTAGTGAAGTGTTACTTGATATGAAATGAGAGGAAGTCTGACTGCCTGAGATGACGATCTCTGTTGAGAATGAGGGTAATGTAATCTCTAAGATGGTTAATGAGCTTTATCCATTTCAAATTGATAGACTATATCAGATCTATGTTGAGGAACAGATGAATCTACAAAATCATCTTACTGAAAGTATCAAAGAACATGAGAAATGAGAAGAATGAGATAAGAGCATTCAAGCAGAAAGAGATGAAATTTTGGCTCAGAGAGAATATCGTGTCAAGAGATGGGCTTTATTGCTCGATACCTTGGATCGTAAGACGGCCGTCGTAGCTGATCAGAAAGATAGAGAAGAAAAACTTGGCAGTTTATATGATCAACTTTAAGAGAGCGGAACTATTAGATTTATGAGCTATATAATATAAAGTATATAATATATTTGACAGATATAAAAATATAATTATAATATAATTACGTAGAGTAACTATCGTGACCAAGTCATGTAATCACATCCAATACACGTTGATGGTGTGATTTTTTTTTGTTTGATTTCGGTAGTTTTATTGATATATTTTTGATATGTATGACTATCGCACATTACTATATTCACTGGATAATGCTGTCAAAATATCTGACTTAAAGTCAGGTGATTTTGACCATAATAGAGATGTGAGTGGGGTACAAGAGTATCTCGATAGGCATTATATCAAGGCTCATATTGACGGGGGTCAGACCTACCATTATAAAACATATCAGATATCGAGTAAGCCATATATTTATTATACAATGGGCAATAAAGAATTATTATCTAAGTCAATAGTAGCAATTGTATGACCTCGTAAGCCAAGTGATTATGCATATCGTGTGCTTGATCAAATCTTGGACACATTAGCAAACTATGATATTGTGACAATTTCTGGTATGGCAGAGTGAGTAGATGAATATGTACATATGGGTAGTATTGCTCGTGGGATACCAACAATTGCAATATTATGAGCCGGATTAGCTACTGTATTGGGTAGTACTAGACGTCATATCGTGCAACAGATTATTGATGCTGGATGATTAGTTTATTCTGAATTTAAGCTCAAGCAGTCAAGTACCCATTATACCTTTCCTCAACGTAATCGTATTGTGGCATGATATAGTGATTATGTAGTACTACCTGAGGCTGCTGTGGGAAGTGGTAGTCTGATCACGGCAGAGCTTGCTATGGTGATGAATAAGCCTCTGTATGTAACACCAAATTCAATCTTTGTGCCGACAAGCGAAGGGACAAATATGCTGCTTGCAGAGCATAAGGCACAGGCATTGATTGATATTCAGGCATGGGCAGATCAATATTTTATTCGTCGTAATGCAAGTTCTGATCTGTGATCTTCTATTGATAACTATAAGTTATCATTACAATTATCTGACCAAGAACAGATGATTTATAATTGTATTGCTCAAGCAGGGCAGTGAGTAGATTTGTGATATATAATGAGTCAGATGCAGATTAGTCTGATAGAGTTACAGACGGGATTGTCAATGTTGGAAATTTATGGAGTAGTGAGACAGAGTAGTCCGGGAGTGTACTCTTCTTAAATTATAAATCGTAAAGCATAAATCATAGTATTTAGGTGTATGGGATAATGATAACTATTCTAGAGTTTTCGTCAACTGGATCATGCTCGATAGTGATGGTGTGTCGTGAGGAGTCGGCGTAATAGTCTGGGAAGTTCGGCCATTCGATAAAGCAGTAATCGTAGTCTTCCATGGTATCGCTGATGCCTCTGAGGGTGAGAGTGCTAGGATTGTCAATCCTATAGAAGTCTCCATGAAATAGCTTGTTTTCATACTCATGATAGTAGACATAGGTAGGACTATGTACTTGAGATGGATCTAGACCAAGGCTTTGTGCAAATCACTTGCATAGGTGAGTCTTACCAGCTCATAGGATCCCATGGACGAGAAATTTACTACCAATCTGCAAAAGAGATTCACCTAATTTGATCATTTCTTCGGCAGAAGAGATTGTATAATTCATAGTTCATGATTTCCCCTTCTCGGGGATTCACTGTTGTTCATAACTCATAATTATATTTTTTTCTTAGTAAGATAAATTCATAACCATCACACAGCTCATAATAAAAGTAAAACCCATAGTATACGCTGAAGGCTGATGATTAATGGTGGAAGGTTATAATATTCTATATGAAGATCTTGTGATAACTTGGTAATAACTCAACTCATCGAAGCATCATCAGGAATAGCATATCGGTGTCATGAGTCAGTGAGAGAACTAAGAAGGGTGGAATCCATCGTCGACGTAAGTCACAGTCACTCATCATCATATGCTACAATCTGTGTACCAGTGCTGAGTCATACGATCCATAATTGTGCACGAGTTTTGAGGATAAACGCTGTCTGAATGAGATCATATCCTTTATTACTACCGCCGTCGGTGATAGTGATCACGATAGGCTTGTAGTCGAGTCATGATCAGATTTGATCATAAGCGATGAGTCGAGCGTCACCGAGTGCGGAAGATCATTGTTGTGTTGTGATTGGTTTGAGAGAGTCGATATCTTTAAGTTTGTTAATATATGGAATTTGAGCATAGGTAATAGTTGTAGTATTATTATCTCATCTTGATAGGCCGTTATAAGGTGTGTCGCTAATCTCGGTTGAGTATATATTATTTGTTATATCGAGAGCGGCATCTCGTCTCGATGGAGTGATATCATTGTGCGCCATACTACGAGATTGATCGATAACTAGCATTGTTGGAATAAATGCAATCTCGTTACGTGTTTTAACGAATTGTATTTGAAGAGGAAGAAGGAGAGAGCTAATGATTACCAATGCCCTACCAATGGCGAGAATATATTTCTTGGTATGGTTGATAGCGTGAGAGGGGAGGATTATACTGGATTTAATCCATGACCAAAATGCGTAACATAGTTGTGTTACAAGGATGATGGTGAAGATAGACCGATTTGGGCTTCGTTGGAGCATTGTATATAGTGGTAGTGATTTTATAGTAAAAAAAAAGAGATCCCTATATAAAAGGATATCAATTGGTTGAAAAAAGTAACTAAAATACTATAATATGTACTATGAAACTATGATATCGATGATGAATTATGCTAGCACTAGTGACACTAGCGGGGTGTACTACCAATAAGCAAGTAATACCTGAGGTAAGTCAGACTACGGGTGTGGTTGCTCCTATTTATCAACGTACTCTATATGTATTTGGTGATAGTCTCAGTGCTGGATATAGGCTTCCTATAGAACAGTCATATCCGAATGTAGCAGAGCAGATGTTGCGTGATCGTGGCTACAGTGTTCGCGTCATCAATGCAGGGGAGTCATGAGATACGAGTGCAGGATTGCGTGAGAGGCTAGACTGGGTAATTGCTGATGCGGTGACGGGAGATTTGGCGTTGGTAGTGATTGGGTGAAATGATGGATTGCAGTGACTGTCTACTGTACAGCTTGAAGATAATCTGACATCAATCGTTCAGACACTACAAGATCGTGGCTTATCTGTGATTGTGGGTGGAATGCAGCTGCCTACTAATTTATGAACAGCATATAGATCTGACTTTGCTGATGTGTATCCTCGTGTGGCGAGTGGGACAGATAGTGCTTTGATTCCATTTATCTTGACGGGAGTGGGATGAGTGCCTGAGCTCAACCTGAGTGACGGTATCCATCCTAATGCGAGTGGTCAGGTGATCGTCGCTCAGACGGTAGTAGATTTTTTGATGTCCGGTGGCTTATTAAGTAAATAGATATAAAAAGAAAATCCCCCGCAGGAAATTCTCTGTGGAGGATTATAATTTAATCTTTACTACCGTTGCAATTTCTCTTAATAAGTTTTCACAATTTTTGCCAAAATTTCGCATATTCCTTAATTCAGGCCAACCCAGTTTTCGAGCCTCTATTAAAATTTCTGCAATTGTGCTTTCTTTAAATTTTTTATTAGAATCTAAGTATTCTTTTTCTCTTTGTCTAAGTATTTCTCCTATTTTCTGTTCTAGATTTTGTTTAAGTTTTAAATCCGTAGTCAAATCAATTTCCGAATATTTTTTCAAGAGTTCTTCATCTAAAGTTATGCATTTTTCTTTAAAAATTCTGGACTTTAAGCTTTCAAGTAATCTGATTGAATTTGGAACTTTAGAGTTACGCAGGAAAGAGTCAAAGTTTTGCGTTCGAGTGATTTTTCCAATTGATATACATTGAATGGTATTCCATTGTTCAATACTATCAATTAAGTTTCTCTCGACTGCTCCAAATTTGTCTTTAGAAGATATTTCTTTAAATACCCCTACTGTTACAAGATGGCCCCCAATTTGCATTATTTTCATATTTTTGTCCTCTTAACGCCGAGGAGACGATTTATTTTTGTTTTTATGCAATACTATTTTAATTAAGAGGATTAATATTACTCACAATGAGTGATATATAATAATTTTAAGAATAAAGTCAAGTATAAATAAAAGCAGATCTTTAGTGTCTGATCGAGTTGTTTGCAATCATGAAATCACTATATTTGTATTAGTATTTTAGCACTACTCAACACCATGATCAACTGTCATAATGTAAGCAAATCATACACGACCAATAGTCAGACAAGTACGATTTATCATGAGCTCAACTGGGGCGTAGAGCGTGGATCGAGTGTTGCGATTATGTGACCATCATGATCGGGTAAGTCGACACTACTCAATATGATATCATGACTAGATCTGCCTAATAATGGTGAGATTACTGTGGATGGAGATGTGATCACTGCGATGAGTGAGGATGAGCGTACTCGCTGGAGATCAAAACATATTGCGTTTATCTTTCAGCAGTTTCACTTGATCCCAAACTTGACGGTGCAAGATAATATTAACCTCGTGATTGATATTTCAGGAGTGGAGAGGAGATTCACTACACAGGAGATATTACACAAGGTCTGACTAGGTGGATATGGGTCTCGTTATCCTCATCAGCTCAGTGGATGAGAGCAGCAGCGTGTCGCGATTGCGAGGGCGTTTGTATGACAGCTGCCGATCTTGCTCGCAGATGAGCCTACTGGTAACCTTGATCACCGCAACGCTACCATCATTATGAATCTGATGATGCAGCTACATCGTGAGTTGGGTACGACGGTAGTGATTATAACACATGATAGTGCTGTGGCTGCCTATGCGCAGACGCAGTATGTGCTTACTGATGGAGTATTGAATCAGAAATAGTCATTCTTTAATTTCGTGTCTATGTAATGATAAAAGTATGATGGATGATTATACGCTCATACCGAAAGCGTATGTTGGGTATGTGATTGATCTTCGCGGTGGTGATATTAATGATTACGATGGTAGATCAGATCGTTATCAATATTGATCGTGAGATTGATGTGCAGACCAAACCACTGGTAGGAGCAGATCTGGTAGTAGAGTCTTCGCAGGTTTTGTCTTGAGCAGATGCTCTGGCTATTGAGCAAATTTTGAGTGGTCGTTATGAGAAGTTGTTATCGTATGTGCAGTTTTATAGTACCGTTGGTAATACTGACAACCCCAAGCTGGTGCAGGTACAGTGAGTTCAGTCATGATATCCACTGTATGGAGAGATCATAGTATCAATGATTGCAGATGGTAGTGTAGTAAATAATCCTGTACAGTTTTCTGGTGCGCTAGTGGATGAGCAGACCTACGAGCTGATAGGACGTTCTGGCGGTATTCATTTGTGAGAGCAGATTATACCAGTAGTATGAATTATTACGAGTGCTCCAAGTGCAGGCATCAATATATTTGATGAAGGGAGAAAAGTGATTATCCCATATGAGATAGTAGAGTCTACTGCATTAACCGATATGGGATCGAGGGTAGAATACCAATTGCAGGTCAAACTGATTAATGAGATACATGCTGAGAACTTGGAGGAAACTATTGAGACACAGTTTGATAAAAAATATTCAGTCAGACTTGCTCGTGATCGTGTAGAACAGTTGGGATGATTGATCGAGCAGCTGGATCAATATGTGAGCTTGATTTTGATTGTGACGGTGATGCTGTCGTTGGTGATGATGTCTACTGCGACGATGACCATGACGATTACGATTAGATCCACTGTTGCGATGATGAGGGTCTTGGGTCTGACGAGGTCACGCATCGCTATAATGATGACGGTGATGTATGGGAGTATGTTTGTGGTAGGAGCGGTGGTATGAGTGATAATAAGTCGCGTCTTGTTTGTGTTGCTTACAACTGTTGAGATTACTCAAGGATTCGTTTGGTCATGATCTGTGGTTGTAAGTGTTTCACTGATCGCGTGCATTGGCTTTGTGATTGGTTGTTGGCAGCCACTGTGGCAGTTAGTGATGACTCATCCGCTAGCATTACTGAATAGTGATGATGCCGTGCATGATCATGATCGTATTGTATCACTAGGTATCTTGTGAGCATGATCATGGTTAATATTGTTGATTCTGACTGGATCGTGGGTGTTTTCGTTATTGGTGGTTGCTGCTACTGGCGTGGTACTATCATGATGATATTGGTGTATGATGTGGTGATTCCGTATATTGACAGATAAGATGCAGGCTGTGAGACAGTCATCATTTGGTTGGTTTGATGCGGTGAGACAGATGATTGTACCTGGCAATCAGACCTGACTGCTTGTATGATGATTGACGATAGCGCTGGTAAGCTTTTGTGTGATTGTATCGGTGTCGGTAAGCTTTTTGGATCGCTTGCGTATTAGCTCGGTAGATCAACCAAACTTATTTGTTCTCAATATACGCACACAGGATGTGGATATAATCACGGCACTTGACCCACAAGCAAGACTATATGATACCATCTTGGGTAGAATTCAGTTTATCAATGGAGTCAGTCTTTCTGATTATCTGGATGCTCGTGAGCCATCGCAGAGGTGAGGTTTTACTAGAGAATTTAATATGACGAGTGTAAGACTTGATAATAGTCCGATCGTGGATGGATGAGCATTATGATCTGGGTGAGTGTCTTTGGATCAGCAGTTTGCTAAGGATCTGGGAGTATGACTAGGAGATCGCCTGACGATTACTGTGCAAGGTAGGGTGTTTGATCTCATCGTTACAAACCTGAGGAAGTCGATTCGTACTGGCACTGAGCCGTTTTTCTATATGCAATTGGATAATGCTCAGTTTGAGCAGGCCCCAAGGTCATGGTTTTGGATAACGAGACAGCAGTCAGATCAACTCATTCCATTTAAAAAACAAATGATTGAGAAGATTTGACCTCACTTGTCGTTTGTGGATATTGCTGTAATTGTGAAACTGGTGACCGATATTTCGACTAAGATTATCACAATTATTGTGGCGTTCATGGGTATTATTATTGTATTGTTGCTGTGTGTGAGTATTGCGAGTAATGAGGCATCAGCACTCGTGAGTAAGCAGTGATATCGTCTGTATCATATCTTGGGTATGACTAAGTCTGACTTGATACGTAAGTCATGGCGTATGGTATGATTGTATGGGTTGGTAGTGATGATATTGGTAGTAATATTGACGAGTGCGATATTGTGGTATATTTATAGCCAGGCAAGTATTTTGACATGGTTACTGTGATCATTGGTTCCGATGATTGGGGGTAGTATGTTGGTCATTGTAGTTATGATTGGTTCATATTGATTATTTCATCGTGCGATTATTGCTAAGATTTAATTATTATAAGTTTCCTATGTTGAGTTTAGATAAATTACAAATTACTAGTAATCCTCGTGTTGCTAAGCGAAAAAAAATAGTTCAATGACAGCTCGTACAGTTATTAGAGGAGCAGATACCTTTGTTGGGTTTTGGGTCTCAGGTGATAAGACAAAAATCCATCTGATGAATGAAAATACCAAATGGTAGCGTATGACGATGGTCTCGTATTATAAGCTTGTGACTTGATGCTACGATGCTCACACCTATGCTGTCCTGTGGATATTCATATTGTAAGATGCATCGTTTACCTGATTTTTCTTTTTTGCAGCCCATAAATACAATCTCATCTTATGGTCAGTCATTATATGATATTATGAGTTCAATGGACGAAGTGCAAACTGGTTTAGTTGGTTTTTGCTTTATTGCAAATAAGATTTTGTATTACTGAATTATCAAACCTCGAGACACACATCAGCTGATGAAAAATGCCTGAATATAAAAAATCTCTTGCAAGTGATATTAGTTTGACTATATGTATTTGTGTTTTAATATAGTAAAACACTATATTGATTTCTATGTTAATATAAGCTATCAAGATTTACTTTAATATCAAGAAATACTAGAATATTGTGTATGTTTTACTGTGTAGTAAATTGACTATACGTTGTGAGTATTCTTTAAATAAAGTAGTGTATTTACCCTATAATATAACAACTAACCATGACACAGAGCTTATATACACAACACCTCAAACTTGTTACTGTTACTCTCTGGCAAATCTCAGATCAGTCAGATTTTTGACAATTTCTTGAAGATATGATGACGCCTCAGGAGATTACTGAGATGGGGGAGCGTATTAGACTGGTACAACTCTTGCTTGCTGGTACAACCCAAAGAGAGGTAGCAGCACAGCTGTGAATCTCTGTTACAACGGTCAATAGGGGTGCTCGCATGATCAATTATGGAACTTGAGTTTTGAAAAAAGTTCTCAATAGATAAAAAATTTATCTTTATGTTTTACTATATTAATACAATATATCATGAAAAAAATAAACACTCCAGACGTAATCGTTCAATCTAATCAAAAGTTATGATTTTTGCCGCCACTGTATAGATGATTTGGTAAGCTTGATAATGCTCAATTAATATCTTCACTGAGTGAGAAGAATAAAAAAACAATATGAGATCTGCAAAATATACTTGTGAATAAAGACGGTCAAAATGCAAATATATTATATGTTGCTGATCTTTGAATCACCACTACATTGTCTAATCTTGATCATAATAATATTGAGCTTATGAAGTTGTATACATGAGTAATTAAGGAACTGAGAGAAGATTTTGATGTAAAATTATTGTCTACGACTGAATTGTCTAGTATTATGGCTAAATTCTATGGAGTAGAATCTGGCTTATTACCAAAAAATCAACTCAATGATCATCTGAAATTGATGGATCACTTCTCAGTTAAATATTTTCATCATTTTGTTGATAAATATTATAATAATAGTAGCTTATATACTCCCGTGTATATGAATACTAACTTTGACCCAGCAAAATGAAATATAGTTGAGGTAATTAAATAAATCTTGCTTTATTAGTTTATTTCTCTACATTAGTTACAGGATTTATTTTCTGTAGTTTTTTAATATGCTGATACGTTACGGCTGACTGATTGCAAATTATCATCGTGGATTCACGTCTAATTCACGCCTTGTGATTTGGTTACTTGGTATGCCAGGGATACCAGGTAGAACGACCGATCAAGATTATGCTTCTTTTTTGTCTGTATGATGTGATATAGTTACTCCTGAGTATTACTGATTTGGTCGCAGTGATGGTGATTTTACTCCTGATAATTGTCTACAAACTGTTATTGATACATATCACTATTTTAGGCAATGATGAACTGTAAAAGATATTTGGTCCAAAGAAGAATTTATGATTGCTCCATATCAGGAAATTATTGTAATTTGAAGTAGTTTTGGTGCTGCATTTGCAAGTAGAGTAGTACAACAAATTCCAGAAATTATAAAAATATGATTTATGTCGTGAGCAATCGAATATTCAAATATGAATGAGATTTGATATCCTGAAGAGACAGCTGAAGAGGTTAAAAGAGTGCTTGAAGAGTGATGATTTGCTCATATGTATAGATCTGCAACTAGTAGTGATCGAGATATTTTTTATCAGGATCAACGATGACAATCATATGGCGAGATGATACAAGACCTAAGTGCTAAAAATGTATTTATTGTACATGGAGATAGTGATGAGTGTGTCCATGTGGGTAGATCTCGCAAGCTCTATGAGCAGCTACAGAGTGCCAATCCATCATGAGATCATACATATCTCGAGATCCCTAAGTGATGACATGGTGGTATGACTAAACAGATCGGAGTAGTAGAGTTTTGTAAGTGGTTGAATTGAAGATAGTTTTTACTAATATGCTGATATGATTCATTATATTTCTTGAATAGCAAATATCCAGTGAGACGTTACTTATTTGCTAAGTAATGCTGGTTTTGGTGTGCGTGCATATTATGCTGGTCAGCAAATCAAGGGAGAGCGGTTTCTGTATCCAATCATCGATGATAATCATAAGACGGTATTTTATTATGCGTTTGATACTGATGCGCAGATGGAGCAGTTTTTGGCAATGTCAAAAGTAGCAGGAGTCTGACCTAAGCTTGCATTTGCACTCACTAATGTGAATCAGGACGAGCTATATGAAGCGATCCAGTCAATGAATCTCAAGTTCCTCCAGTCAATCCCCGGTATCTGACCTAAACTTGCCAAGAGATTGCTGGTCGAACTCAAAGATACCATGACCAACGATGAAATAGTCAGCCTAACGATTGATCGTACTCTCTATAAAGATATTATCAAAACACTTACTAATTTGTGATATACGACAGATCGTGTTGATCAAGCACTACAGTCTTGCCCTTGCCCCTTGACCAAGGAAGAGTTGCCCAATATTATGAAATACGTTATTAGTAAGTTAAAATAAATTTTAGCTGATTTGATTACGCTTAATCCATCGGACACAAGCTCCTACTAGGCTTGCCATGCCTATAATAATATACCAAAATGCATAAGGATGATCAGATAGTGGCACTGGGACATTCATACCAAACATGCCAGTGATAAGCGTAAGTGGAAGCATAATTCCAGAAAATACCGTTAGCCAAAGTAGAGTATTGTTGGTATTGACTGTCATGAGTCAGTTGTAGGTATCAGTGATGGAGTCGATGTTTTCTTGTAAAATCCCGATATTAAGCATAATTTTCTGATGTCTATACAGTAGATCATCAAAATATACCTCGAGATCTTCGGTGTATAATTTTGGCAGTCATTTCATAGTTTCTTCGATGAGTTCTTCGTGTGTGCGATAGTTATAATGAAGAAATGAGATATTTCTTTTTTTAATCATCAGATCGGCGAGTACTTGTTTGTTGAGCGTATTGCTTAGTAATCATTCTTCAAGTTTAAAGACGTCAGTGGCACTATTTGATAAGATTCTTGATGTTTTGTCGTACATCATATCAATCATCTCATAGAGGATATAATATGGTGTAATTTTATATTTTTCATCTGACTCGTATTCTTGTGCTTCTTGGGTAAGTTTGTCTTTGAGTGCGATGATGGTATTGGTTTCAAATCTTGAGGTAGTGATGATCCAATTTTTACCAATAGTAATTGTCATCTCATTGAGGAGATATCTTTGAGATTTGGTATTATATTTGGGGAAGTGAATAACTAGTGAGAGATGATCGTCGTATACATCAACTTTATCTTGAATATGCAATCCTAGAAGATCTTCGGCTACAAGTTCATGAATTTGGTATTTATCGACGAGTTCAGTGATTTTCTTTTTACTTGTTTTGGAGATATAAGTATTGGGTTCATCATGCCATGAGTTGACGAAGTGATGTCGTGTAGTGTTTTTAATATCGACTGAGAAGGACATAATAGGTCAAAGGTTAGTGGTAATAAATGCCCGAAGGGTACAAAGATTAAAGGTTAAAAGTATTATATCACAAAGTAGAACATAAATCAAGTCAGATGTGTTTAATCCTCAAACTTATATTTGCATTTTGCCTGATGTATGATTATAATAACTGTGTTTAGTCTTTTATTGTGTGACAAATATGACTGATTTTGTATTGCGTGGATGATGACAGCGTCGTATGACTCATACAGAAATGAGAGAGATGCAGCGTCAGATGAAACTTGCACAACATAAACTCAGTGGTATGCAAGAGACGATTGATATGACTGAGCTAACAGATGATATTATTGCAGAAAACCTCTTAGATCAGCTTCAAGATGATGACTCATAATTACTTTTAGTATATAACCTTTGAATTACTTATGGCAGTAGCAACGCAAGATATCGTAATGAAATACATTCCTCAAGATCTATGGGATGCTGCGATGAAATATGAAATTGCAGAAGAATTTATCATTCAAATGCCTGACCTGATCGAGTTGGTTTTGAGATCGAGATCGATTGATAAGCCTGAAGATAAACAGGGATGGTTTTCATTACTTCCGCTTATGAATGATGATCAGATCTCAAGATTGAGAGAAATCCTTACTAAGGAAAAAGTAAAGCTCGCGGAGATCGAACAAAAATACGAATCAAAGAAAATTGATATTAAGAAGAAATATCTCTCCAAATGGCAAGAGATGAATCAGGCTGAATCTGTCCAAAAGGTCAAAGCAGCAGAAGCAGCACATGAATCTAAAGAAGAAGCAGAAGCAGAAGCATTACTTAGCCAGATTTAATATTGCTATATCAATATATTGGTTTCTGATTAAAGTATTTTTTATGGTAAAAACCGATATTTTAGTTATCAAATTAACCTTATTATTCTAAGCTAATCTCGATTTTATAGTATATGTCAATAATTCATCACTTATGTGGTGGATTTTTTTTGATTTTGAACAGTGGTGGGAGTATAATGGGATAAGTATTTTATAACTGAAATTATTATGGCTGATAAAACTTGATTTGAAAATCTTAAAAATGCAATTGGTCAGTGAGCTGATGCTGTCATTACTCAAATGCAAGAAAGAGCAGCAAAACTATATAAGGAGTTTGGTTGAGACAAGGCAACCACTGTTTTTAGTAAAATGAAAGAAGAGTATGTGGATGCTAAACAGCGGCTCAATGGTAAGGCACAGGAGACTGCTCATAAGATTACCGGTGAATTAGATCAGCTAGTACAAGAAGCGAAACCTAAAGAGAATAAACTAAATTCGAATATGGCTCCATGAGCTATTGCCGAAAATAAGACTAGTATAGTAAATAATGGAATAAATCAGGCTTCAGAAAAAAGTGATAAAAATCTCTTTACGCTGGAGAAATCTCTAGAACAAATCCCATCAGAATCAAGACTATCAAAGCTCTATCCTCAATATAATAAGGCAGCAGAGTCACTCAAAAATATTGAATGATTGGATAATCTTCAGGCTGCTGCACTGGTCTATGTTCATAACGGTATTAATGCTGGTGAAAATATTAAACACCCACTTAAGGCACAGTGAGAACTAAAACTTGCTACCATATTGACAGTTGAATTATTAGCTGCTATGAAGGGCAAAGAAGGCCAACTCCTCTCAATGACTGAAAAATTATCATCAAATACTGCAAGTAAAAAAATATGACTTGATCATATGATTGTTGACGGTACAAAGTCTATTAAAGAATCATGAATTATGGATCAGATTGGGTGATTTACTTCATTGATTAAAGGATTTAGTGAAGCAAAACCAATCTTAGAAAAGGCAAATACGATGCTTGAGTTGTTGCGTAATGGATCAAGTAATTTTGAAGCTGAGACGATGACAAGTGATCAGCTTGAGCAGCTCTATCATCTGTGTATCAATCGTTCATTCCCTAAAGCTGAAGATATTGCTAGGATCTCAAGTGTACTATGAGAGGCACAACGACAGGAAGCAAAACTCAAAACTTTGTGAGTAAGTCAGACTTTAGTTAGTTTTTTCCATGATCATCTTAAGGAATTATCATTTATTGATCCAGCAAATCAGGAGAAGACCCAAGAACTCGCTCAAGCTGCAGAACAAGGTGTAGATGCTGTATATGATATAGTCTGACAGTGGTTTGGTGCTGAGAAGTGATCTGCAATGATGGATCAGTGGATTGAGAGTTTGATGAAATTCTTTGATAATCCATTCTTGTGAGCACTAGCCAATATGGCTGGTATTGACCTGAGTGCTATCAGACAGACAATTTCTGGCGAATTTACTCCTACACAAGAAGAAGAATTTAGCAAAGTCATAGATAACTATCAAGACGCTACACCAGTAAATGCTCAACGAGTAGCAAGACTATCATGATGGATGAGTGATCGCACTAGTGAGAGATTTAAGTTACTTGAAAAGTTTAACATAAAACACTTGGAAGATAATCTATGAAAAGCAACTCCGCATGTAGATGTTGTTAAGACTCTCATAGGAGAAGATGAAGCTCTCAAGACTAAATACCTCGAAAAGACTACCAATAATGCATGAGAAGAAGTATGGAAACTGAAAAGTGGTGCAGATTATACTGAGCTTGCAAAACTATATTGTGCAAATGATGTCATGATTAAATCTGTAGTAGATAGTACAAAACTAACTAATACAAGTGATGTGGTATGATTACTTACTGCTCAGTGGATGAAGTGAGATATTAGATGAGTGCGTGCATGGACTAAATATCAAGAGAAGCAAGCAAAAAACAATACTACAAAAGAGACGGAAGAAGTATCAGAATCATCGCCAAAATGACCTCAGTGAGTAGAGGCCGCATCATGATGATTCGCTGCGAAATTAGACACAAGATACATTGCAAATACATTACCCGTTTGATTGCTTAGCAAAAACTTTATAGATCTTTCTCCACCAGAGATTAAACAAGTGATGCATGAGTTCTTTGATCAGTGAAAATATGCTACACAGGTTGATGAGGTGTGTGCCTATATCAAAACCAATCCAGTAGCTTGATTGGTTGAAATGTTTATTGGTCTGGCTGAGCATAAAGATGGATATGATAATCCTCAAAAAACTAATAAAGATCCAAATCTTGGGAGTGGGCAAAAGAACTATTGAGCATTCCAAATTTCTACCACATGAGACCCTGTAGTACTCGCTCACAAGCATTTTACTGAAGGTATCAAAAGGATGAATATTACAGGATCTGTAAATCCCGATAGTAGGCTATGACAGCTTATTGGTCATCTTGGATGACATATTGGTAGTAAATGATCATTATGAGATTTACTTTCCCTTAAAGTAAATAGTTCACCAGAACAATTTCATACCATCATTAAAGATAAAATTCAAATAGGATGAGATGGTTTTAAGACAGATGTACATGTCTATAAGATGCTACACTCTAAAGTATGAGATATGTTTGAATTACCTCAGACTGCATAGATATTCTTACTCCCTCCCTCGGGAGTTTTTTGTACTCAAAAAACCTATAAAATACCTTGATACCACTATCAACATGAGTAATCTGGAGATAATGAATTATAAAGCTTTTTTGATTCCTAAGATGTTTTTGATTTGATCCCTTTGGGGATAGAAATTTTTGGTTAATTTTTTTTAGGACAAGGTGAACTATTGCCTTTATATTATAAATTTTACAATCTTACAAATTAATTATGATCGATATTAAACTTATTCGTCAAAATCCTGATGCTGTGAAACAGCTTATTATTGATAAACGTAGTAAACATACTGACGTAGATCGTGTCTTGGAGCTCGATGCTCAGCGTAGAGATTTGCAAACTCAGATTGATGGGCTAAAATCTGACCAGAAGAAAGCTGGTAATACTCCTGATGGTATAGTAAAAGCAAAAGAGCTAAAGCTAAAGATTCAGGAACTACAAGAACAATATGATGCGATTGAGCCAGAACTTACACCACTACTCAAGGCTCTGCCAAACTGGTATAGTGATGATACTCCGATCGGTAAGGATGACTCAGAAAACAAGATCATCAAACAACGAGGTCAGCCGAGAGAATTTTCATTTACTCCTAAGGATCAAGAAGAACTATTGACTAATCTTGGATGTTTGGATAGAGAGAGAGCGGTCAAGATTGCGGGTGCGAGGTTTGTGTATTTGTTTGGAGATATTGTGATGCTACAACAAGCAGTCATCTCATGGACGTACGCAACCCTAACCAACCAGTGAATCATTCAGAAAATCATCTCAGATTGGGGATTGAATGTAAGTGATAAGGTATTTACGTTGGCGTTGCCTCCGATCATTATGAAGCGTGAAATGATGGATCGTATGGGTCGTTATAACCCCAATGATACAACCTATGAACTAAAGCTCGATGATATGGTACTGATCGCCAGCGCTGAACACTCACTTGGTCCCATTTATGCTGATGAGATCATCGCTGCCGCTGACTTACCTATTAGATATCTTGGTTTCAGCCCAGCGTTTCGTCGTGAAGCTGGTACCTATGGTAAGGATAGTAGAGGTACGTTCCGCCTTCATCAGTTTGATAAGTTGGAGATGGAGACGTTTACGACGCCAGAGCAGGGGATGAACGAGCATCTGTTCCTCGTCGCAGTACAAGAATATATGACACAACAGCTTGGTCTTCCATATCAGCTCGTAATCGCATGTACTGGAGATATGGGTGATCCTGACTTCCGTCATGTGGATGTTGAGACGTGGATCCCAAGTCAGAATATGTATCGTGAGACTCATAGTGCTGACTTTATGACTGACTTCCAAGCTCGTAGACTTAATACTCGTGTCAAGTTAGACTCTGGTAATGAATTTGTATCTATGAATGATGCAACAGCATTTGCCATGTCTCGTACCCTCGTTGCTATCTGTGAAAACTATCAGCAAGAAGATGGAACTATCCAAATTCCTGAAGTGCTCAGACCATATATGGGAGGTAAACAATTTATTGGTAAATAGAATCTCTTATGAATTTTAATAATCTCACTCTTACATCATATATCGCATGAGTTCGCGATGGAAGTATTGACCCAAAGCAGGTTTTGGACTACTATCTGGAGCAAGCTCAAAACGACAGCAACAACTACTGGATCAACCTAACTGCTGATTATGCTTATGAGCATTTGGATCACGTCAAGAGTCTACCGCTGGCTGCTGCTCCGATCGCTATCAAAGATATCATCAATGTAACTGGAACTCCCATGACTGGAGCCAGCAAGATCTTGTCAGATTATATCTCTGCTTACACTGCGACGAGTTATGCGAAGCTCGAATCTGCTGGATGAGTGATGATGGGTAAGACTAATATGGATGAGTTTGCTCAGTGATGAAGTGGTGAGAATAGTGCGTTTTGACCAAGTCGTAATCCGTATGATCTATCAAGAGTGACTGGTGGTAGCTCGTCTGGTAGTGCTGGTGCGGTGGCTGCAGGGCAGTGTATTGCTGCACTGGGTACTGATACTGGTGGTAGTATACGTCAGCCAGCTTCGTTTTGTGGGATTGTATGAGTGAAGCCGACGTATGGTCGTGTATCCAGGTACGGTGTGCAGGCGATGACCTCATGATTTGATCAAGTGTGAGTACTGACTAAGACAGTGGATGACGCTTCATTATTGCTCCAGTCTATCGCTGGATATGATGATCGTGATGCAACAAGCCAACAACGTGATGATCATCTCACATGGACGAGTAATTTGCCAGACCCAAAGGGATTGAAGCTGTGTGTGTTGGATGAATTTATGAATAGCGATGGTCTGGATCCATTGATCCGTGCGAGAGTAGAGGAGATAATTGTTAAACTAGAATCTCAGTGATATGTAGTGGATAAGGTATCAATGCCTCTGATTGACTATGCTCTTGCGGTATATTATATCATGGTACCAGCTCAGGTCAGTACTAATATGGCTCGCTACGATGGGATGAGATTTGGTCTACAGGATGATACGAGTAACTATCCAGATCTCAAGAGTTACTATGCTGATATTAGGACTCGTGGGTTTGGTGATGAGGTGATCCGTAGGATCTTGACTGGTACTCATGTATTGTCAGCGTGATACTACGACGCATACTATAACAAGGCTCTCAGAGTTCAACAGGCGCTTAAGTCAGAATTTGCTCGTATTTTCACTAGTTATGATATTATCATAGGTCCCACAAGTCCAGTATTTCCATGGAAAATAGGAGATCACGAAGATGATCCAGTGTCTGATTACCTCGCGGATATCTATACAGTCCCGGTCAATATTGCGTGATTGCCTGCGATGTCAGTGCCGGTAGGTACTGCACAGGTTGAATGGTCACAACTTCCGATTGGTCTGCACATGATTGCCAATCACTGGCGTGAAGATCAGTTGTTTGCCCTAGGCAAGGTGATTGAGCAAATGAATTTCACTGTCTAATTTTATACTTTTAACTTTGAATTTTTCACTACATTTGACATTTCTAAAAATATACTTGATTTTTAGATTTTTTTGTGTAGGATCAGGATATGAAAATTGAAACTACTATACATCCAAATGGCGTTGAGCGCCGCAATAGTCCAGAAGTTCAGGCTAAAGAGTCGTTGAATCGTGATGTTGAGACAATTCGCGAAGAGCTTCGCGTACTGATAAAATGAAATTCAATATGATCAGATGGAGGTAGTTACTGAGATTATCTTGGTACTAAGAATGGCTGAGTTATACAAGAGGCTGCCGACCTGATTACTCAGTGATGAGAAGCTACCGCAAAATTTGTAGATGAAACCATGTTTCACAATTTATCTGATATCTATGATGCAACGTGAGGCAACCATGAGACGATTGTGGGTATGCAGACGGCTGATAGTGGTGAAATTACTAGTGTTAACGAGTTAGGTTCAACTGATAAATCTCACAGTTCTGTTTCATACAAAGCAGAAGATCTTGCTAACACACAGGCTGTATCACACAATCACCCCACAGAAAGTAAAAAAGAATGAGAAGTCGTATTACAGTGATTTAGTGAACAGGATAAGCTAACTAATCAAAGAACGGAGGGGAAAATTACCGAGACTCAATGAGCCGATGCTGCCCAGAAATATACTCATTTCTTGGGTAAGGAGTATCGTATTGGTGGACAAAGCTATCAAACAGTTATCGCAAGTGGACTTAATAATGACAATAATATGAAGCGACAAAAACTTATGGTATGAGATAAAATGTACTATCAGGCTATTAGGTGTCCAGATGGACAGATCAAGGATGTGATGGATCTTCCTGAAGAAATTGCTGCTAAGATTCTTTATGAAAGGCTAATGGCCGTTGATAATTCTAATGATGATTTTATAAATATGGCTGCTTAAACCCCAACCCTAAAGAAGATCTCTTTTTCCACGAGGTCTTTTTTTCTTCATCGTTTGAGGGCAGAAATTTGTTTGATGATATTCATCTTTTCTGGGGGATTGAGCCTCGGTGTAGCAAATGGATTGATGGGCGCGATAGAGAATGGTCTTGTCTGCATACTATCTACTGAGAGCTTGATGATTCACTTGAACTTATCCATATTAACAAGATCTTGTTGGGAGAATTCAGGAGAAAATTCTTTTTCGAGAAATTCTGCATCTGGTGCTCCAACCTTAAGGGACATTATGTTACCTACATTACCGAAAATTGCTTTACTAAGGTCGACTCATCACTTACCATCTCATTTGATCTGATCGATATACTGATGAGCGATACTTAGTCACAGGCGATATTTACGAGCTTCGGAGAGCACAGATTCAATTGATTTACTGACATAGTTTTGGAATTCATCGATGTAGAGAAAGAATGGCTTACGTTCAGAGATATCCATATTAGCACGACGTAATGCTGCTACCTTAATCTGAGTGCTGAGGAATCTACCAATCAACTGACTATTGGTCTCTCCGATTAATCATTTACTGAGGTTGACGAGGATGATCTTATTCTGTTGCATCGCTTCATCCATTGAGAAGGATGATTTGGGTTGTCATACAATGTTACGCACGATGCCTGAGTCGGTAAATGGTGAGAACTTAGCCTGGAAATAGGGGATCATTTCTTGTTTTTCTTTGTCGCCCATGGAGCCATATGTTTTTTCTCGCCATTGTCTCACAACGGGGTTTTTGATATTTTTGACTTTGATCTTTTGGTATGCTTGATCAGTAAATAGTCTGACAACTTCTGAGATTGTTCCCCCTTCGGGTTGTTCCATGAGACACATGGCTGCATTACGGAAGTAATCCTGGATACGAGGCCCAAAAATCTCGTGACCATACATTGCGACGAACATATCGATTAAGTCAGATATAATGACATCTTTTTCTTCTTCTGTCTCTACTTGAAATACATTGAGTCACAGTGGATAGTTGAAATCTGCAACATTAAAGTAGATGAGATCATCAATACGTTCTTTAGGGAAGTAGCTTAAGAGATCTTCGCAGAAATCTCCATGCGGATCGATAAAACAAAATCCGTGACCTGCTTTGAGATCTTCTTTGGCCATAGTAAGTAGAGTAGTGGATTTACCAGTACCAGTTTGACCAATACAGTAGAAGTGTCTAAATCTGTCTTCAAATTTAATCCTTACTTCTTTCTTGACTCAGGCATAAAGATTATATCATAGTAGCAGTCATTCTTGTGGGATGGTATCTGGAGCAGGGACTATTTTATAATTTTGTCGTTTGATACGAGGATTCTTGTTGAACTTAAAATGAGGAAAGTGAATAATAGAGCTGAGCTCTTTGATATTAAGGATAGTTCTACGAGTACGGAAGAAGTTATACCATCAGCCATGACTAATAAATTTTCTTTCAATAAAAGCAAACAAAAATGACATATCTGAACGCACGGTCGTAGTCAGACTATTGAATCCACTATAATTGTATTGATTGAGTGTTCTAGTGATATCTTGTACCATTATTTTGGGGCGAGTAGGCTGTGGAGAAGTAGCAAATACTCTAATATTTACTTGGAATAATTCATCCTCACCTTTTTTCTCGAGGTCGCTGACTTGTGTACTACTTCGGCGATGTGATGACTTTGGAGCATCTTTATCGTCTGACTGGGTGAAGGTTATGCTAGCCCATAACTTTGATCGTGTAGAGAGTGATTTACCATTTTTGATGAGATCAATTTGTTTGCGGATCTTCTGCTGTCGTCACTCATCGAGCGGTGAAATGAGGCACTGTATAACTAGCTTTTCATCATATTCGATCCTACTACATGAAGCCAAGATACTATCCATCGGATCTACTTCAAAACTGTCATAGGTTTTGAGGGGATAGTGATAGGATTTACTGAGGATGCATGATGCACCAGATCGATATTTACCTGTTTCGCATAATTTGGGCTGATCGATATTATCAATGACCGATCCTGGATAGAAAGATGAGATAAACTTTTCAAATGTTTCTATATAATCTGCTGGTACTGCGACAATATATTTGATGAGTTCTTTCTCTACTACTACTTCGATACTACAATAAGGTTGACCGATTCGGCGTGCATATCGTCCATGGTTGCTTAGTGATGAGACATTTTTGAGGACTTGATTCATGACTTCTATGTTCTGTTTCATGCTTTGGACATTGGATTCTTTTTGTTCTGCTTCGGAGGCTTTTTTGGGGATTTTTACATGGAGGAATCTGAGTGTGGCTGCGTGATTACGATCAAACCTACGACGTAGGGAAAGTCGAGTGAATCTGATAGTTATGATGAATACTATGATGACAAGTAGAGCAATTAGTCAATTCATATTATATTATATCTAATTTCGAGTATTCTGCAATTAGATTGTATTGACATTATATCAAACTGAAAAATACTAAAATATCAACTTGAAGTACACACACATGTTTATAGTAGCTTTTACGCTAGTAAATATTAAAAATAAAAAAAAGTATTTTTCAAATTTTAAACAAACAAATTTCGTATGAAAAATTTTAGAAAAACACTTAGTGTGTTCGTATTTTCCCTACTTTTGACAGGAGTTTTTACTCTTGGTGGTTGTGAAAAGGCCGAGTTAAATGATAACCCTGCGACTTTTGCTCAGCAATTATTATCTGCAAAATCAGTTGATGAGATAGCTAAAATTAGCGAAATCAAAGACTTCCAGATTATTAAGGAAGTTGAATTTCTTAAACAAATGGAACGAATTACTGAAGAGCAATATATTCAATTTCATCGTAGTGGAGTGGCTCTTGCAACGATGGATGATGGTATGGTATACTACCCCTTGGATGGTAAAGCAAAAAATGTTCCAAGCTACATTCCTACGAGGGAATATATTCAGCGTGCAATGAATAATAAATCTGCTCGACACCGAATAGATACCTACATGTATAATGGTGGTACAGTTAGTGTCAAAGTACACAGTACGGTTCCCATTGAATGGGCTACTGCTAGCTCAGACGCTATCTCTTATTGGAACGGACTTGGTTATAATCTTGTATTTGCTGGATATACTGCTACAAATAGTACCTTAGAATCTAATAAATTGGATGTTACTTGGGGCTCCTATTCATCAATTGCAGGAACTACCGCTGTTGCTTCGTCTGGTAAATTTAGTGAGAAAATTATCATTAGTAATACCAATGCATTGGTAGCAGATACTAGCCCTAGTGGTCGGAAAGTGATTATGGCTCATGAGCTTGGTCATGCTATTGGTTTAGTTCATACTGATACGGGAGAGGGATCTGATGTTGTTGCATCAATTGGTTGTGGTGTTGGTACGACAGACTCTCAATCAATTATGAGACAGTATGTTGGTAAAACATCTCCTTGGCAGGTATTTACAACTTGTGATAAGGCGGTGATGAATTACTATTGGTGATCTATCGCCTAAACTAAAAAAAGTACTAGTGTATTAAACTATTAAAGGGACTATGGATTTTCTATAGTCTCTTTTTTGTAAAGAAAAAACTGACCAGCACTCCTAAGAATACACGATCAGCTCTTTGGCACTTCGCATTGTTACTAATGAACACGCGGAAGCGTGTCTACTACTAATTCTACACCAATCGAAATGCCTTAGCAATTACTTATATGATGTATTTTTTTCATATATATTGTATTGTTTATGATATCAGATAGTCTGATACTTTTTTGTTTTTGTTTATAGGTTTTAGTATTTTCTAAACTCGATATAAACAATACGATACGAAAGAATTAGTTAGTAAGACTACCATGAGTATAGTCAGATGAGTTCATTTTGTCAAAAGTTTTTTATTTTATATCGGAAACTTTGGTGATAACCTTATCAATAAGGCCATATTCGACTGCTTGTTCAGCTGTCATCCAATTATCTCTTTCGCAGTCTCTCGCAATAGTTTCTACGCTCTGACCTGTGTGATGCGCAAGCATACCGTTGAGTGTGTCCCTGAGCCTAAGGATGTGGCGAGCATTAATCTCGATATCAGTCGCTTGACCTTGTGATCATCCGAGTGGCTGATGGATCATAATCTCTGCATGAGGTAGAGCAAATCTTTTACCCTTGGTACCAGCAGTGAGGAGCATTGCACCGTAGCTAGCAGCAAGTCCTGTACAAATTGTGACGATATCACACGATAAATACTGCATCGTATCATAAATACCATTACCATCCATGATAGATCCTCCAGGTGAATTGATATACATGATGATGTCTTTCTTTGGATCTTTCTTTTCTAGTCGTAAGAGTTGTGCGATGACAGAGTTGGCCATATTATGTTCGATCTGATCTCCGATAAAAATGATACGATCTTCTAATAGTCTGGAGTAGATATCGTAGGCTCTCTCGCCAGTAGGCGTTTTGTCGATGATTGTTGGGATTAACATAAAAATA
Organism: bacterium; assembly: GCA_043772005.1. Lineage (GTDB taxonomy): Bacteria > Patescibacteriota > Gracilibacteria > Absconditabacterales > Absconditicoccaceae > JAYSSF01. Next base: position 38,100 of record JAYVGP010000010.1, on the reverse strand, counting down.
AGGTTAGGAATTAATTTATAATTATTTGATTATAACATAAAATACTGATAGAATCAAGGATAAGCACATAGTTTTGAAGGTTTGTATTGACAGTATTACAAAATGGATTTGCTACTTGTGAATGCATTAGTAGTATTAGTTTGTAAATTGATTTGCGAAAAATAGTTACTATGGCTATAATTGACAAAACTTATTTAATATTTAAATAGATTCTTATGGAAGAATTTAATATCTGGGCGTTTCTTGGGTGATTGGCAATGTTTGTGTTTGGTATGGATGTATTGGAATCATGTATCCATGAGCTATGATATGCTCAGCTTAAGAAATTTCTAGCCAAAACTGTCAATACTCGTATCAAAGCAATCTTTGCTGGTACAGTACTGGCTGGTATCTTGCAGTCTGGTACGATTGTATCACTAATGGTACTATCGTTTGCGGGAGCTGGTATTCTAACCTTAGTGGGAGCAATTGGTGTGATTGTATGAGCCAATGTGGGTGGTACGTTTTTAGCAGTAATCATTGCGAAACTTGGATTTTGATATAGTATTTCATCATTTGCTCTGCCACTGATCTGAACATGAGGAATACTCCAGTTCTTCAAAAATAAGAAAATTAAACTCGTAGGTCAGCTAATCTTATCATTCTGACTACTATTATTTGGTATCGGATATCTGAAAGATAGTGTGTCGATTCTTGCAGCATGACTGGATGTAGCACAGTATGCAAATATGGGATGGTACGTATTCTATCTTGGTGGGGCAGTACTGGCGCTACTATTGCATTCGAGCGGTACAGCTACGATTATTGCGATGACGGCTTTGACTGCTGGTATTATTTCATTTGATCAGGCGGTTATTGCGATGTTGGGTGCGAGTATCGGTAGTGCGCTAGTATCAGTATATGCGAGTATGTGATGATCAGCAATCAAGAGAAACGTAGCACTTACTCATTTTGGGTTTAATACGCTAGGTGCAGTTTTATTCTTATTCGTTGTGCCGTGGACAGAAGAATTTATGCAGTTATTTATGAATACGGGTGGTAAAGATTGACCAATGGCAATTGCACGATATCAGGTCATTTATAATGTATTGACTGGTATTTTGATCTATCCATTTATCGGTACGATTGCTCGTGCATTTGAGCGCTACTCAAGCGCAGACAAGACCGACTATGAACTTGTTAGTATCACGAATCCAAAAGATTATCCAGCAGCATTGCAACAAGATCTCCTTACACTTATCAAGAAGATTTTTAAGTTTAATGTTCATCATTTGGATATTGACCAGAAAATTTTACTTAATCCAGAATATACAGTTTCAGAGAAACACTATGCTATTTATCACCTTAGTCAAGAAAGTTTGGATGAAGACTATGATATTTTGAAGAATGTGGAAGAGGGTATTATTAAGTGACTATTGACTCGTATCCATCATGGAGATTATAAAGAGGATGAAATGTATCTTAGGCATTATGAAATCATCGAAACAATGATGTATAGCGCCAAGACGCTTCATGACACCAGAGTAGACTTTGATACACTGATGCAGTCGGAATCTCTCATGATGAAAGAACGTCTTCAACACCTCAAAGAACAGATGGTAGATTTGTATATTGTAGTGGCTGACATGATTGCGCGTCGTGATGATAGCCATCGTGATCTATCTTCTCTTCTTGATCAGGTAGATGACAATAATACTGAAATTACCAATCTTCTCGGTCAGCATCTTCATCGTCAGAATCTACCAGGAGGAGAGTTGAGTGCGCTTTTACATCTAACATCAGCGCTGCATAGATCTCATAATGCGCTCATCAAAGCAATTAAGATGATGTATAAATAACAAAGCTAGTATCTTCGCCGGGTATTCGTTTTTACTTGAGGGTGGGGAAGCTAGGATGATAAGGGATTAGATCGAGTACTCATCATTGCAAGGAGGGAGTACAACGATGCGGCAGTCAGTATATCATATTGGTCTTAACTCAGTGGATTGCCATGTTTTATTATATTATGCTCGTAACGACAACAGGAATAAAAAAACCCTCTCATGAGGGAAGGCTAGGTGTCTTATATTTTTGTTTTGTTACGCTGCGGCACGATTATCTGATCAATATCAAGAACTAATAAGTTTAGTCGATTTTCATAATCATTTTTTATCGATTGTTTTGAATATATTCATTATTTCTTTTACATATTCATTGTCTCCTCATGTAAATTTTCCTTTTACTTTGTCGCATAACACTAGTGCATTTTCTGATGTCATTTTAGAATCACGAGAGAGAAATTCCAATCATCGGCGAATCTTTTCTCCAATATTAGTAATTAATGTACGAGCAAGCTCTCATCATTTTGATCATATAATCTTTGTTTTTTTGCTGATTTTTGATTCTACGCTTGTTTGTTTGATTTGTGATCAGATTACATTTTGTATAAATTTTTTAATTTCAGGCATATTGCCTATCAAATTTTTCATTTGATGTAAGTTACATTCTTCAATATAGGTTCCAATATATGGCATAATTTCCGCTGGAATATTAAGCGGTTTGAGGTCATTGATAGTTTCTGATCTTAATTCGAAAGTATGTTGTTTTGAATTCATTAGTGAGCGATTCATCGGTTAAAATTATAGGGATTCAATGTATTATTTAAGCTCAAATTGTTTGGTTGTGTGTTTTTTACTGATATACTCGATGAGTCTTTGATCATGAGTGATGAGGAGGATGGTGTTTCTTTTCTTGTTGAGATCGATGAGCATGTCTGCAATCTTGATGCTTGTGGTCCAATCCAGGTTTCCCGTAGGTTCGTCTGCAATCACAAACTCGGGTTTCGTAGCTAGAGATCTTGCAATAGCAACACGCTGTTTCTCTCCACCAGACATGTGATCGATCAGCTTATCTCACTCATGTTCGAGCCCTACTTCTTTGAGGAGAGATGCAACATATGCATGATGCTTGGAGATGTCTTCACCCATGATTTGGAGCGGATAAATGATGTTCTCGTATGCAGTCTTGTGAGGGATGAGCTTATAATCTTGAAATACTACACCAACTCTACGCCTGTAGCGTTGAACCTCCTCGGTAGTCAGTCTTGCAAGATCTTCCTGCTTAAAGAATATCATCTTCTTGGGTGGTACGAGATCACGCATGAGAAATTTGACGAGAGTCGTTTTACCGATACCAGATTTGCCAATTACAAAGCAGAAGTCATCTTTGTGAAGTTGGAAATTAAAATGATCAAATACGAGGCTTGGTGAATCTTGATAGCCCCACATGAGGGATTGTATATCGATTAATAATTCTTTAGGCATAGGTTGAAGTATCAGGTAAAAAGTATCAGGTATTTATATCCTTCTAATTATAAGTGTTTGGATGATAATCCGCAACTAGTCTGACTTGACATGAAAGATTTTATTTATTATCTATCAAACTTAGGTTTGATGAGTTCTCAAAATATATTTATGTTGGTGTTTGTGTATGAAATATGTTGTTGAGAATTTTGTTGAGATCGTCGCGATAGTGTTGGTAGTGTGGATTGAGAAGTCGGTCTTCAAAATGTGTATTACACCAGTCTATTGTGATATCAAGTCACTTGTCACTTAGTCATAGATATGCTTCCAAATCTCAATGATGGAGGATATTGACGTGTTTGTTTTCTTGTTGATCAAGTCGTTTGGTGATTTGTTGTTCGAGCTGCATATGGTTATTACTAATTTTCTCGATCAAGATCTGATACTGTCTTGATTTAGTAAGCTTATGGCCATGTTCATGACGAGGTACTGACTGCTTGATATACTCAATCTCTGATCCAAAGGGGCTACTTGAAATCACATTATCCCAGTCACCAATAAACGACCACTGAATCTGAAATTGATGACAGAAGCTACGCCATGCATGTAGTGATGATTTACCTGCAATATTAAGGAGTTCATAGTTGTAACGTCGCGCTGGGATGTTGTGTTGTTTAAAATACTCACGGATATAATAGTGGAGGAAATATTCATCAGTATCTCACTCTACCATGATGATAATATCAGTAAAGAAGAGCTTGGACATGTTGCCATCGGTAAGAATTTGCTTGACTCTAGCTTGCTCTTGTCAGTGAAAGTCTACTGGATTGATGATGTGACTATGTCCATCTCGTAGCGCAAATCTGAAGACGTTTTCGATATTATGTTCGTTGATGAAGAAAGGGGAGTGAGTAGCAAGGATGATCTGACTATTGGTTTGTTGGGAGAGGATCTCCAGGATACGTCACAGATGGCGTTGGTATTGTGGATGAAGATGAAGCTCTGGCTCATCAACCATAATGATTCATCAGATACACTTACTTGAGATGATATCTTCGATCATGGATATGATCGCTTTTTCTCCGGATCCGAGATCATCTCGCTTACGGATAGCTCATCCAGAAGTGAGATATGACCTATTGTTTGGATTATAGATGAGTCATAGGTGTTCGTGTACGAGTGTTATAGTGAGAGAATTTCGTTCTTGTTGAAGGGGATTTCTTGATGTTGTGATAAAGTAATAGTTGAAATTATTGCTTTTTGTAAACTTCTGGTTATTTGCTTTACTTGTGTCATCCGTCTTGACGGTATCAATAATCTGATGTGTCATATCATCAAGATTATATTCAATAATGATGGACTGATCGCTGTCTGCTGATCACATCACTCGTTCAGCAAGGATAGTGGTAGGATATGATTCGAATCAGGGATGTTTCTTGATCGGTAGATGTTCAGATGATCTTGAATTATTATGTAGGTCACACAAGACCGTGAGGAGATCAAGGAAGTTACTCTTGCCACTACCATTGGGTCAGACGAGGATATTGACGTTGCTCGTATATGGATCAGTGTCAAACTCCATACCCTTGGTCAGCGTTGGCTGTGGGTGATAGGTGAAGGTATGATAGTTGCTGATGGCAATATTACGTAAGTACATGATTATATTATAGTCGAGTGATGGGAAGATGGCAAAAAGAGGTGTTTACAAACTATAAATAGGTAAAAAATTGGTTGAAAGTGGGATCAAAAGAGGTTGAAAGAACTACTAGAAACCTTACAAATACTTTAATATTATAAACTCTATTACTTGATATGAACAACGGCAAAGAACTCCTTTGACAATTTCTCCAAGAGATTGCACTTATGACTGATATGGATAATAGCAACGATACTGACCAGGTCAAGTTGATGACGATCCATGCGAGTAAGTGACTCGAATTTCCTGTTGTCACGATTGCTGGGTTGGAAGAGGGTAACTTCCCAGGGACTAATACTGCGTTGGATCCAGATGAGCTCGAAGAAGAGCGTAGGCTCATGTATGTAGCGATCACTCGTGCCGAAGACACTCTCATCATGTCCAATGCTAATGCCCGTACTATCTGGGGTAAAACACAATACATGAGACCATCCAGGTTTATCGGTGAAATACCATCGGAGTTAGTCAGACAGTACGATTTTTCCACCTCTAACCCTTTGGCTAGTGGTAGCCGCAAAAAAGCACCAGTGGCTACCGATGTTGTCTCATGAGATAGAATCGTAAGTAGATTATTTGGTCCTGGATTGGTCTTGGAGCTATGGAGTGATGTAGCAATTGTCAAATTTGATAAGCAGATCTACGGAACGAGAAAGGTTGATATTAGATTATTGGAGAAGGAGTAGAATTATTTATGGACTAGTGATTTTCACTGGTTTTTTGATTGATCTTGTGTATTACTTGAGTAACGATCAACTTTTATATTTACTTGTATATTTATGTCCTACACTCTCAAAACTCCAACTATTATCACAACTGAACACGATTTCTATGGGCAAAAACTTACGATCTCGAGTGGTCTTATGGCGCCCAATGCTGATGCGGCGGTCAGAGTGAAGCTAGGTGAGACGGAAGTGCTTGTCACTACTGTTATGAACCGTAACCCAAATCCAAACAAGGATTTCTTGCCGCTGTCGATTGATTTTCGTGATTATTATGCTGCAGTAGGTAAGATTGGTGGGGGGGCGTATCGCAAGAGAGAATGACGTCCTACAGAGATGATGACATTGTATGGTCGTATTGTGGATAGAACACTGAGACCTATGTTCCCCAAAGGTATGATCAACGATGTAGTCGTGACGATTACACCACTAAGCTGTGATAGAGAGACTGATTTGGCAATTTTGGGTATATTGGGATGAAGTCTGACTACTCTGATGGCTGGTATTCCATTTGATGGGCCAGTGAGTGGAGTGAGAGTTGGGTTTGCTCATGCGATCCAGGATAATCAAACATCACTGACACTGGATCTCCTCAAGATCAATCCTACAAATCCAGAATTTGATACCAATGGATTTAATTTACTTGTTAGTGGTAAATTTGGAAGTCTGAATATGATTGAGATGGATGGTATGGAGATCAGTGAAGATATGATGCAGTCAGCATTCAATCTTGCTCAGAAGGCAATGGATGAACTATGTGTTATTCAACAAGAGTTTCTCGCAAAGGCAAAGGAAATTACAAAGGGATGAAACATGCATGGACTCGATCTTACTCAGTTTGTGATGTATAATTATCCAAGTGATGAGGTCAAAGCTGCAGTTAAAGAATTGATCAGTGATGCAGATATGGATTGCTTCTATCAGGGGACAAGCGATCAGTGGTCAGCACTGTTTCATGAGTATAAAGAGAGACTCAGAACAAGCTTGGCAGACAAGATGCAGTCAGATCCTGCATATAGATGGGAAAATATTGATGGAGCGTTATCACTACAGGTTAAAGACTACTATCGTAGACTCATCTTGGATAATGGTATCCGTATTGATGGGCGTAAAGTAGATGAGATTAGATCACTATATTGCGAGACTGGGCTAGTCAGTCAGGTACATGGTACAGGATTGTTCTGGAGAGGAGATACACAGATCTTGAGTACGGTCACGCTTGGTGCTCCTGGAGATGTACAGATGATTGATGATATGCTCAATGATGGCACAGAACAGAGGTTTATGCATCACTACAACTTTGCTCCGTTTTCAGTCAATGAGGCGCAGAAGATTAGAGGTACTGGTAATAGAGAAATCTGACATGGAAAACTCGCAGAAAAAGCATTGGAAGCAGTACTACCGCATAAGTCAGAATTTCCCTATACAATTAGACTAGTATCTGAGTGTCTAAGTAGTGGAGGAAGTACGAGTATGGGGTCAGTGTGTGCGAGTACGATGTCGCTGATGGATGCATGAGTACCTATCCGTAAGCCAGTAAGTGGAATCGCGATGGGTCTATGTTCTCGTGTCAATGAGGCATGATTGCCAGTGCAGCATGAAGTATTGATTGATATTCAGTGAGCAGAGGATCACAACTGCGATATGGACTTCAAGGTAGCAGGTACGCCAGATGGTATCACTGCGATCCAGCTTGATATGAAGATCCATGGTATCACGGTCGATATCGCCATGGAAGTAGTCAGAAAGGCCAATATTGCTAGACTCGAGATCATGTGAGTCATGCTACAGACAATTGCTACTCATCGTCCACAGTTGGCAGCAAGTGTACCAAAGATTGAGGTGATCACGATTGATTCTGACAAGGTCAAGTTGGTGATTGGTAAGGGTGGTGAGACGATTGATAAGATTATCGCTGAGACTGGAGTGAAGATCGATTTTGAGGATGATGGTACCTGTTATATTACGAGTCGTGATGCGGATGCAATCGCTCGTACGATCGAGATCATCATGGGAATTGTCTATGTGCCTAAGGTAGGAGATGTGTTTGACTGAGTGGTGACTCGTATCGAGAGTTATGGAGTATTTGTCAATTACGCTCCTGGTAAGACTGGACTCATGGGTAGTAGAGGCTTCCCAGAGGGGACAAACTTAGCTACCATGTTTAAGATCTGAGATAAGCTCAAGATACAGATTAGGAACATCACCCCAGATGGGAAGATTGATTTGAAGAAGATGTAATATGACTAGTTATCATGGACGCACAAATTGTGCGTTTTTTTTCTTAAAAAAAATTACTAATCAATCAGAGCCTAGAAACAGGATGATTGATTAGCGATAAGCTTAGATTAAGATTTATACCACTGTAGAAATAGAATTAAGCCTAATATAACCCAAATTATAATGACAATCATTCCTGCCCATTTGTTTTTTGGTAGTTTTTGTGATGCCTGAGCATAACATATTCCCCATACTTCTTTTGGTATTAACTTAATACTCAACCATATCATACCAGGAAGTAATATTAAATCATCAAGATAGCCAAGGACTGGTATGAAATCCGGAATTAGATCAATAGGACTTAATGCATATCCTACTGTAAAAATGATTAGCATTTTTGCATACCACTTAGTTTTGGGATCTTGGTATGAAAGATAGAGAGCGTAGATATAGCTTTTAAGCTTTTTTGCCCATTGCTTTAATTTTAAAAAAATTTTTTTCATTTTTTTGATGATTTAATTTAATATTTTACTACCAACTTAATCTTCTTAGAGAGATATTCAAGTCATTTTCACTATAATTGACAAAATAATCATATGTCACTATAATAGAATCATGAATCCTCAATCTCCATCACTTGAGTTTATTGCTTTGTTTAACGAGTTGGACAAGTATCTGGAAGATGTGATCAATGACTGTGATCAACATATGAATTTTGCTCATAAACTTAAAATCATCAGTCAGTGAGCTTATCCGATGAGTAGGGTAGTGAAGCAGTATTTCTATGAGCTTAATTATCTAGGGGAGCTACGTAATCAGCTCGTACACGGTATCAATCTGGACTGAGAAGACTATATCACTCCCACGGAGCATGCGATGCACGAGATAGTCAGACTCTCTGACCTCATCATACATCATCTTGATCATGAGTGTATCGTCACGCCTGATGACTTACTTACTGATGTGGTGGCTCGTATGATCCGTACGGAGCAGGATCATGTGTTGGTACATCATGATGGAGTATATCGCTGTGACTTGGATCAAACTACTATCTTACAGATGCTCATTCATCGACAAGGTAACGTGCAATGAGTCAGACTAAGCGATTTGGGATTGAAACATACTGACTAATCAGTATAGTACTGTATTGATCTTTTTGTCTCTTAAAACTTCTCCTGTATGTACTCCTCTCCTCGCTCAAACTGACCTAGATCTTCTGACCGCTCATGATCATCTGAGCGTAGACCATATACTCCTCGCAGTGAATCGTCTGATCGTGGAGCTCGTACATTCCGTGATAGAAACTCAGGTGGAAGTGATCGTGGATGATATGCCCCTCGTACTGAATGAGCTGAGCGTAGACCATATACTCCTCGCAGTGAATCGTCTGATCGTGGTGGACGTACGTTTGAACGTAAACCATATGCTGGTAGACCATTGACTGCTGGTCGTGGTACATGAGCCGCAAGACCAAGTACTGATCGTGCGATGGATCCAAGACAGATGAGATACCAAGTGATTGGTAGGACAACAGATGATTCTGACTTGATTGTACAGATCTCTCCTGCGTTTTATGAATACGTGAGATCGATGGCTCATCAGTGAGTGAAACCTGCAAGAGTAGAAGAGCCAAGATATAATGATAGACGTGAGGATAGGTCAGAAGAGAAGCCTCGTTATAGTAAGTTTGATCATCCGTACCACAAGGACGAGATGCAGACAAGTTATGAGAAACCCGAAAGAAAACCATATACTCCTAAACCTAAGACAATTGAATCATGGGATGATGAGAAGATAGATGTAGAGGCAATTGATTCTGAGATGGACGATGAATATGAAATGATCAAACAATGATTTGCAAATCTAACTAAAAAAGATACAAAGCCTAAGAGAACAGTCCGTAGTAATAATACAAAGAAAAAGTAGGAAAGAAATTAAAAAATTAAAGAAAATACTTCGGTATTTTTCAAAAGACATGTGCTAGCTGTCTTCCCTGAGGTCACGTCGTTCAAGGGATAGGACACAGCTTTGCGAAAGCTGTAATTCGGGTTCGAGTCCCGACGAGACCACCATTTTTGTTAATTTAAATTTTATTGTATTATGAAAGTCGATACATCAGAAGTAAAGAGGTGAACAAATTTGCTCATCGATAACACCTTATACAAGGTCAAAGAAATCTGACACACTCATATGGGTCGTGGAGGAGCAACATATAATTTCAAATGTGTGAATATTATCACTGGAGCAAATAATACTTATACTTATAAGTCAGGTACTATGCTTGAAGGAGCAGATGTAGGTAAGATGAGTGCAGAGTTTCTTTACGCTGCTGGTGATAGTTATAGTTTTATGGAAAATGATACTGGTGAGATCCATGATATCAATGAAGATATTATTGAGTGAGAAGTCTCATATCTCAAAGAAGGTCTCAATGTATTTCTTACAAAGTACAATGATAATGTGATCGGTATCGAGCTACCAGCCGTAGTAAATTATACTATTACAAGTACATTACCTGGTGATCGTGGTAATAGGTCTACTGGTGGCACGAAGGAAGCAACACTGGATAATGGTATGGTGGTACAGGTACCACTTCATGCGAAGGAAGGTGATGTAATTGGAGTAAACACTGATACAGGAAAATCATCATAATTTAGTTAAACGATATTAAATCTTAAGGCTTGTTCTTAAGATTTTTTTTGTTTACATTTAATTAATTTATTAATTATTGGACTAGTAATTATGATCTAAGAATGTATACATAAACCTAGTATATGACTGGATATTTGCGACTTTTACCTTATGAGATTTGTATGTCAGACAATGTCTAGATTTGTCAAAGTAACACAACTTACCTTACTACAGCGTTTCGCTCGCTCTAAATCATCAATATCGGTGATATTTTTAGTGTATTGTGTAAGTATTTTGTCTCAGCTAATTATTGTACTTGGATCAAGTAGCACTTATGCCGCAAGTGCTCAGCCACTCGCTCGTCTGATAGCAGTATTGGTGGATCAGACGATTTACAGTTTATATCAGACACAGGTCGATCGATATGCATCACAATATCTGCAAGCTCAGTACTCAGATAGCAAAGCACTCATTATCCCAATCCAGTCAGCAAATTTTCAAGCACAAGATATCCATAAGATGCTGCAGAATCTGTACTTTGAATGACAAAAAGATACACCATCTGAGCTGATTTGAGTGACATTGATTGGTGATTTGTCGCTGCCAGTAATCAATGATAATGGATATTATTATCCTACGATTTATCCGTATGTAGATTTTATCAAGCCTCAGTTCGTCTACTCGGAACAAGACCAAACATTCATCCCTAATCCACAATGAATCAGTCAGACTCCAGAGTTATGGCATAATCTCATACGCTTTGATACTGTCGCAGAGTATGAAAAATATTTTGCAAAGCTAGCTCAGTATGCAAGTGCTCCAAAAGGACGAGTATCTGATAAAGTATGGGTAGATAATCTGATTGAAGAACAGAAATCATATGATCAATGAAAATTAAATAACTATGCAAATCAATTTGTCTTTGCGGAAGATCTTGCTCGTCAAAGATATACAAATCTACTACTTGATCTTACGAATGCACAGGAAGGGAACAAGGTATATGATATTTTTTCTGATGCATCTAAGACAGTACTAAGTCCTCTGAAATTAGAAGATTTGTCTGCTGATCTTGCAAAACAAGAGCAAGATACTGCGACAAATATGAAATGATATTTTAGTTGGATAGGCAAGTTGACTGGTCTGTTGGGCTGAAAAAATAAGTGATGATGATCTAATACATTTGATAGTGAAAAGGTAGGGTGACTGAGCTCGAGTCAATGAGTACCAACCTTATTCCAACAACAAATTATGGATTGATATCTCAAGGACTATTATGAGTTATATAGTGATGAGTATCATACCAGTGTAAATGATATGGTAGAACCATCAGGAAGATATATTAATAGTGGCGATAAGGTTGCTGTAAATTCGCATATTTGGAAAACATATCAGCATGATGAGCTTACTAAAACTATCATTACAAATATAAATGATCAACTAGAAAAAACTGCTGACTCTTTTATTGAGTCAGAAAAATTATATATGAACATTCCAGTTCCAACTAAAAAAATAGAATATAGAAATGCTTATGATTGAACACAATTAAACTGATGATGAACTGCAGAAATGGTTTTAAATTGAGTTTATGATGTGTCATATTTTGGTTCTGATCCTTGGAATGCAGATACGTTGCAGGAGATGATGATCCATAGGGGTACATTTTTAAATTTAACATGAGTTTCTCAGTTATCTTGATTTGCTACTATTAAAACACCTCTTATTTCTACTGATACTTCCCCGATCCCTTTAAGAAGTCTATGAAGTTCTTATGGCTTTCAGGCAAGAGAAGTAGAAGCTCTGAGATGATATAATGTTTTGCTTACTAAGCAGGATCAAGACACATTTAACTATCTTCAGAACTCTCTTAGAACTAGTTGGTTTGACTCTTTTTTTGGGGTGAGTACGTGTAGTAATAGTAATATTGAAGATCAAGATAAATATATTGAATATTATTGGGGATGATATACTCCACTAAACATTAATCCAGACAAGATAAAAGAATGAGCATTGGTATTAAAACCTCAGTTCTTAAATTTTGCTTCTATGTGGAGTCCTTCTTATTTGATCTATAATCCGGGTACTGCATATGATATTGCTTGATCTAAAAAACTAACTGCTAGTAGGATGATGAATGTTGTAGATTGATTGACTGAGGAAAAAATTAAAGATATTGATATTCCTGATCCTCAGCTTCCATGTAGACCATTATCTGTTAAAAATTGAAAAATTGTTAATTATGAATGCTCCTGTAGCGCATTAACAGAGTGTAAGAAAACATCTTTTGGTAAATGATATATAGTGTATAATTGTACTATTGAGGGAAAGAAAAAATTGATTACCAGCTCTGCTAATAAATGTTATCTTGATGATGAGGCGGTTAAGAAATATTATCCTGAGGTATTTCAAAAATATGAAGTTAAGGTAACTGTTGAATCTACACCTAAGGGTAATATTAGTCTTTCTTGAGTTTCAGATAATTACTTATGATATAGATATTTTTCTGCTCCTCAAAAAACTGCATATAGGGCAGATATTGCGGCATTTTCATTCGGTGACGCCTATAGATTATGAAAACTTACTAATAATGTGCTTAAGTATTGACAAGATTGACTAAATTATTCTCTTGCTCAGGCAGTTGGTACCAAGTGAGTTAAGCCTATCTTGTATTGTTCATCAGATAGAAAAAAAGTTATACTATCTTTTGCTGATCTTGATTTTTTCACTATTTCTAATAAATTATTAAGCTCTGATCCAAATAAGTGATCTAAATATAGAGTTTATATCAATAGTGGATCAAAATGATGAGTTGATCGTTCTGCTCCAGATCCTTCTATATGGACATATCCTGAATGATGTGATTCACTAATTTATGATAGTCAAGCAAATCCTATTCCGTGAGCAGAGGATAAATATCCTGACTGTTTTGCTCCTACCTCATCACCAGTTGTATATGCTCCAGAATGATATTCGATTGTTGTCTGAAATACTGCTTCTCGGTGAGGATGATATTTTTATATAGCTGACTTTTACTATAAAACTATTTCTTCTCTGTATGTCCATAAATCCCCAACTGCTGATGAGCTTTATGGTAAGGAACTTAAGACTTTTAAGTGAGTAGTAAAGAATTATGCTTATCCAAATGTAGATGACTTAGTATGATCTGCTAATAAGCGTTTTAATCCAAACTGATACAAATTTGATTGACTGAAATTTGAAATTGATTCGATGTCTTTTGTTCTTAATCCATCACAGTATTCAATACAATGAAATACTGTATCGTTTGCTAAAGATGTGGCAATTGGATTGTATGGTAAAGATGTTAAATTGTGAGCGCTCAAAGGAACTCTTATGGGCTCTAAAATTACCTTAGAACCAATTGATCCTACTGGTACTTTACCAAGATACGGTGGTATGAATATGGGTACGTCTGACCGTCCTATTGATAGTGTGAGATATACAAGTTTTCAGGGTATTGGTGGAGATCTCGTCAAGTTGGTGTATCCTAATATGTATAATATATCAGTGTTTGATGATACGGGTAAACTCAAAACAGAAGATAAAATCAAAGATGCTATTAAGGGATATCTTGTAACTCAGGCAAAACTATATCGTGAACAACTACAATGACAGCTCAATAAGAGCTCTACTTTTTATGCGTCACAGAAGAAATCGTTTGATGTGTTAGATGATGTTGATCAACTAGCATCTCCTATGTATAGGCCGTGATATGATTTATCAAAATTAACAGATGATTTTTTCATCAAGTGATTGGCTATGAAAGTCGCTGGTAAACAATTTGATCCTGAGGATATTATTACTATTCTTGCGAGGAATTTATATTATCAAAATTTATTAGCTGTATCTAAGAAGCACGATCCAACTATTATGAAGGATCTTGATAATGTGTATTTGAATATTGCAGTTGATAATGTAAACTCAAAGAGGAAGTTTATTTTTGATACATACCTTACTTACGATAGTAATAAAACTCTAGCATGAGAACCTCGTTTAAAAGATTGGAATAATCTGAGTGGAATGCTATTGCCAGTATATGATAGCAAATGATATGAGATTGCGAGTATTACATCAGATGGGTCAGACTATCATGTTGATCCAAATCTTAACCCAAATCTCAAGCAGTTCCAAATTGCAAGTGATACTGCCGCTGCCGCTCCTCGTCAAGAGTCATACAAGGATAATATAGCGCCGCTCGTATGTGGTAATAAGACATTTGATATAAGATGAGTACCAATCTTGCAATATCCCAAGGCATTTAGCTGTTGGCTGGAAGACGTCAAGAAAAGTTCAATCACTGTAACCGTGAATGGGGACTTGGTTGATTTGATTAAGACTTGATTTGCTTCCGGATGGAAAGCCGCAGCTACTTGATATCTTGCAGATCAGATATCATATATTGATTCTTGGAAGCAATTTGGAGCACAGGCAGAGCAGGTTCCTGGTCAGCGGAAATCATTACTTGGTTCTGCAATGGACACTGTATCAAATGTAGCAAAATTATGAGATAATGAAAAATTTCAAAAACGAAGATGAAATCTTAATACTAAAACTGGCCTTAATCAATTGCTTAATGATTCTGTATATGATTCTACTGCAATGACTGAGGCGGATAAAACATTATCTCAAATCTTCAACAATCTCTTAATTGATGTAAGTTCTAATCAAATGCTTACGGATGGTACAGGTATACTTAACTTATCAGTACTGGGTCGTACGAAACCATATACCATTACTATTAGTGGTACATGATCTGCATGTTTGACGCTCAATGAAGTAAATACTTGTACACAATCGGTGAGTCTCATGAATCGATGATCATGAAATAAAATATGATATCAAGTTGCGGTTGCACCATGAGCAAAACTGTGAGATGCGGGTCTCCTATTTAAAATTTGCGCACAGGGTACAACTACTTGTATGACATATGCTCAAGTGTATACAATTATCCCTGGGCAGATCGCAACTATCAAAGTTATTGATATTCTTGACGGCGGATATCTCGCCCGCGGAAGTCAGATGCCAATGATTATCAAATGATATGATCGTGAAAATCGTCCTTTAACTCTCGCATCACAGCCATATCGTGTGACTATTGACCAATGATCACTGCTGTATATGAGTCAGGTTACTAAAGTGGTAGATATTGCAACATGGGCTGGGCTGACGATGCTATATGATAGTAGTGCTGTCACGAGTGCTAGTGATCGTGTTTCGATTGCTCCATTATATCCTGAGTGACTTTTGCCAGTATTCAACACAACGATCAAAATTGCAGAACCAGTACTTAGGTTGACAACCCGTCAATGAGCTCGTACTCTCGAGCAGGGTATCGACATCACTCTTCCATCCCAACCTAATACCTTGACTAAGCCAATTGGTAGTGGTGAGACGACTCTTGTGCCAGATAAGATCCCAATGATTCGTCTATGATTGGATCAGTTTGCAGGGCAGCAGGTGCTGGGTAGTGTTCGTATTAGCTCTCAAAATGGCCTCGTTAATATATGAGTTGTGTGATCCAAATCGATTAGTGGAGCTAATAATGTTAATCTTACTCAGTATATTTGGTCTGATCAAGACTCGTTTGTTATCACTGGTACAAGTCAAGAAATCTACCTTTATCCATCATACCGTGCTGGTAAGGATATCATCCAGGTGATAATAGGAGATAAAGTGCGGTCGATTCCACTGATCGTGCGTGCAGGTGATCCTGCTGGTGTGACAATCAAGGCGCCAGAACGCCTCAATCTTAATCAAACAGGAGTAATAGATTTTGCTGTTACTGATTATCGAGGTAACCAATTATCTACTGATACATGGTTAAATCTGACAACATATGGCTATATGTTTACATTACTTGACAGTCCTAATTCTATTACTCGTGATAGTAATGGTACCATTAATGGTGTACAAACTATTAAATGATCTGCTCGTGTCACTTTAGTACCTAAGGCTATCATTGGAAAATGATATATTACTGCTCAGATTCGTGATCTTGCATTAGATAAACAGCGTAGCGCTTATGCTGGTACATTGGTACAATCTACTTTATGGCCAAGTAAGAAGATCAACTCACTCGTCCTTGAACTCAAGGGTACTGATTGGTGAAATACTATCAATTATCAGACGAATCAGTCGATCAAAGCACCAAGCCTTATCACTAATTCAAGTAAACTAGTATCCGTTGTTACCAACTTGATTGACTCGAGTAGACTCAGACAAAGTCAGCTTATCATTCATCCTCAAGGAGCAGTGCAGGGTAGTCAAGCAGCAAATGGAACTCTAACACTTGTACAAGGAACATGGAATATTGTTAGTAATGTGGGTATGATTGTTCCCTTGGACAAGTCTGCTTCATATGCTTTGACTCAGGTAGGTATTGATGTATTGAATACTAAGCCTAGCGCTATAAGCTCAAGTCTATATTATATTCCTACGGTGCAAGATAGTATTATCACAAGTAATCGTGTGATTGGTTCAACGATTGCTGTGAATGGTCAATCGATACTGGATGTTGCTGCTGGTGTATTGCATCCTGATGTGACATTAACTTATAATGATAACACTGACTATGGTGCTTGAGTATATGATGTGATGTACCGCGGTAAGCTGATCTGAAACTTGGTGATGTATCGTCCATGAGTGAGTATTCTCCAGCAGATACCTACTATAAAGACAAATCTGTCTGACATCTATGATGTGATGACTGGCTATGTATGATGATCTACTGCTTCTCCTATTGGTATCCATATTGTAACTCGTGATAGTAGCTACGCCCAAGAGCAGAGTTCACAGACTCCATGATCGAGTGTGATTATCCAATTTGGACAGGGTAAGACAGTAGGTGATGCTGCCAAATACTATGATCAGTTTAGTATTACTTATGGTGATGCAGCAGTGTCCAAATCTACTATTAATACTCCAGCATATGCAATGGTGGATGGTAGTAATGATCCACTCAAGCCACTACCCGTCACCAAGATTCTTCCATATGATACTGGTATCGGTCAGATGGTTTATCATAATCCAGATAAACCGATTGAGCGTGTGACGAATATTGATTTTAATAAAGATGGTTTCAAGGATCTGTTGGTTGTGTATACTGATGGTTCGGTCAGATTGCTCAAAAATTATGGAGGTAAACAGCCGTGGCGTGATATGTGACACCTCATGATTATTGCTGATGGTATCAAGAACTTGTATATCGGAGATGTAGATAAAAACTGATATCAAGATATCATTGTTAATACTCAAGAGGATAAACTCAGAGTATACTATAATAACAAATGAGAGTTCGATGTCGATGGATATCCTGTGTGTCTCGATATACCTGGTGGTCCAGATGATCTGTCACAACTATACTACTGGACGATTCGCGATATGGATCTGGATGGTGGTATTGATATCACAACATATGATCATAATGGAGATATTAAGGTCTTTTATGGTGGTAGATGAGGAGCGTCTGACTGATCTTCGTATGTGTCTCGCGATCATGATTTATGTGATACTGGACGGAAATCGAGACAACAGTCTACACTTGTGCAATCATTTGGCATGAATCTACTTAGTACTCCCATTAAGGATGATAGTCTATTGCACTGGTCAACTCATGTTACTCGTAATAATCCATATGATCAGACACTTTTACGTAATGAAAGTATATCATATAGTGATTATGCTTGACTTGACAAGCTTGAAGATAGTCTTAGTCCAACTCTTCCTCGTGATGATGCGAGTAATGCTGGTGTTTGATTTGATCCTGATACCTATGAACCTCCTAAAAAATTAGACTCAGTACTTATTGCTGAGCAGACTATCAACTCTGTGAATGTGAGTAAAGTTACTAATACTGCATATGGTGATGCTACTCGTTATGTTCCTGTTCCTGATAGTCTTAAGCCAATATATCAGACAAAGTGAGTGACATTATATCTTCCTACAAGTAAGACCACAGTTTATGATCCATTTACTGCTTCCAAAATATTTAAAGATCTCAATGGGTGAGTACTGGTTGATCGTGATCTTGTTCAGATCACGGTTAAAGTTACCGGTACACCATGAGTACAGTTTTCATATTTGGATAAGCTGACATGACCATGGGTAGTTCCACTGACAGAAGATGGATGACTGGAGTGAGCATCAGAAGATTTTATTCGTCTCAATCCATGGATTAAATATAATGTTGGCGGATATATTTTTTGAGTCAATGGAGCTACTATGGATAGCGATTGATCACTTGAATTTAGTTATACAGTTCAATATCGTAGTGAAAAGCTTGTAGACGTTGAGGTACTAGCTACTACTACTTATCCTATGGTGCAAGCATCATCAGTCGATGGGTGTCAGAAGACTCAACGACAATATACTCCAAATTCATCTCAACCTCGTGCTTATAATGGTAAAATTATCAACTATAATCCAGATATTATCAAGCAACAGATAAAATCTTACTCAGATTATGATACGTCTACTCAGAAGCAAACTACAGAAATTATTGCTTCCATGAGTAAGGATAATGGAGTATTTGATTATCTCAAAGAAAGACGAAATAGTGATAATGTATTACAGAGATCACAAGGTATCATGGATGATACTTATCTCCAAAGTATTCCTATGCAATTTCGTGTTGGTTTTCAGTCATGAGCAAGGGAGCAAGAGGTTTCTCGTACTATTACAGATTTTACTAATAAGCTTTGTAATTGATTTAAGAAAGATAGTAGATCATGCGCTGGTACTACTCCTCCGACATGAATACCATTTAATATGGCATTCCCTCCGCTGACTCCTGGTACAGTAAATATTATGTGATATAAAATTTTTGAAGATAAGTGATTGCCTCTTCTTGCTTTCCCAACAAGTGCTCCTATACCAATTTGGCCACCAAATCCAGTTGGTGCTTGATGATGGTTTTGAGCAGATAGCGCAACATCTCAATTTAGATTTTATGCTACTCCTACACTTACGGCATCATTTTGATTTGCATTTTGTTTTGGCCCTTATGGTGTGTGAGTTAAGATACCTGCACCATTTAAGAATATAGTAGGTAATTGTATCGTTCTCGCTACGCAACCATTATCTCAAAAACAACAGCAGTGTTCTGTGGCTTCTAATCCTGATTATAGCCCCGCACCTGATACAAATTTACCAACGTGTTATGGTAATCTTACTACTGATTTGTCCAAAGTATCGGCGACTCAGATGGTAACCTTTGATAATCAGACCCAAGCATGGTTGGAGAAGCAAAGACTCACAAGTCCGTCAGACTTATATTATAATAATACGTATTACTGATGAGATGCGCGAGAAGTATATGCGAGTAGTCATCCGTGAGTAGCTAAGGCTATATCATTGTCTAACTCTGTAATTCACCTTAATAATCCAGCAAGAATAGCAAATAGTGTTGAGTTGTTTTCAATGTGAGCAAGTACTAATGGAACAAGTATTGGTCAAATAGGGCAAACGTTATGATGAATGTTTGTGAAGGATGACACTACTCGTAAAGCCAATATACGTACTATTGGAAAATGAATTCAGAAAGGTATCGGTGCTTGTATTATGCAAATTGCAGATAATCAGATCCAGTATGTTAAGAATAACCTCCTAACTAGTAGTCTGACTGTTGTCTTGCCTGATCTTAGTAATTTGTGAATGAGCGATTTATGAAGTACTCTCAGTGGTAATCGATCTGATACAAAACAAGAATTAAGTGGACATCATTGGACAAGTGCTGGACTTAATAGAAAAATGTATGAATCCACTGTTACAACAGCAAAAGCAAGTACATCTATCACATCAACTCTCTGAAAAGTAGAACTTAATCCGTTCTATCGTATTGAACAATTATTTAATGATGTGAAACTTATTAGTATTTCACATAAAGATATCCTACTTAAGGTGCCATATGTGCGTGCTGCTGAGTTGAGTATGTACAGAGCACAGCTATGATGACGATGAGAGAGAAATGCTCAAATTATTAAACAGTGGTCAGATTATGGAAATGGCCTTGCGGTTGAATGTCTCAATCTCTCTGATTCTGAGAAGAAACAAGCATGTAACGATCTTCTTAAGCAGGTTGTGTATATTAACAAACAATTTGGTCAGTTTGAGAGATCTGTAAACTCTAATATTGTATCGATTAATCAATATGCTTATTTTCAGTCTACTGTCTTGCCAACTCGACAAGAACAAAATATTATCTATCTCACTGAACTCACTAATGTTGTGAGTAGTACAATGTCTCAGCTTGCTGCATGGTCCACACAAAATGCGGCCCGTTTCACATCATGGACAAGTGCGATACGCTCTATGATTGTTGCGGTTAAGACGTGGCAGCTTCTCATTGATTTTTCAGTTAATTGGAAGCAGAAATGTGGTACTTGTAAGGTAGATAATTATGACTTTGCTGCATGTAGTCTCAATGGTCTGTGTCCTAATTTTCCATTATTTTCATGGCCTAACTTCCGTACCCCTGACTTTACGATTGATCTCTCTAATATTGATGCGGGATTAGATATTGTTGTACCGAATTTCAAATTTACTCCAATCAATGTGCCATTGTATAGGCTTGCTAATCTGCCAGACCTACCACTACCTCCACAACTATGATCTCCGGTATACGCACAGCTGAATGTGATTCTACCAACACTACCAGTAATCCCTGGTCCACCTACACTACCTACACTACCATCGTTGTCGATGAATGTGGATATGGATCTACCAACTCTTCCACCAGCACCCAAGATTCCAATGTTGCCTGAGACACTACAAGCTGCAGTAGAGGTTGCAGAGTTTATTGGTAAAATCTTATGTATTGTAAAGTGAGATATCTGACTCGTATGAGAAAAATTTGTTAAACAAAAGATTGAGCAAATCACTGCAAGAACTCGAGAAGTGAGCCCATTTGATTCGATTTCTACTATTATTTCTCAACCAAGACCTCAGTGATATAACCTAAGATTAGATGCATATGTGAATCTTAGATTTTATTTTGACTGACTATATAATGTATTCGATGATATATGAGTGCAAGTTAATAATACTACTTCTGATATGCAGAATGAGTTTACTAAGAAGGCTACTCAGTGATCAAATCGAGTAAATGGAAAAATTCAAGAATGAGTAATAGGCGCTACTGACTATGTACAGAGTGAAGTTTTAAATTGAGTATCTCTTCCTGCTACAAGATTGGATGGGACGATCAAGCCACTATGATCAGCAGAGTTTGATACTCGCGTGCTCGTAGCACTCAATCAGTTTAGTACGAGTGTGGATGATATACGTCTCGCTGGTCAAGCCCGTGATATTGTATGAATAATTCAGAAACCAGTTGAAGCCCAAGTAAATCTGGAGTGAATTGAAAAAATTCATAAGCAAACACAATGAATTATTGATACAGAAATCACTAAAGCTCAATCAGATTATGAACAGATTAAGTATAACTATGATGCCTGGTTAGACACACTCACCAGTGATCAGTATGTTTCCGATAGTAGTCAGACTACTACATTATCTACATCATTATATACGATTAATCCTGAGGTGGCAGATGTGATTGAGTCTAGTGATATTACTCGTGATTATCTCCAGGGTAGTAAGCAATTATTGAGTCGTTATCAGGCGGTTCTTACTAATGGTGATGCTCAATCACTAAGTATGGATACATCTGACTATCAGCAATCTCGCGATTATGTAGATACGATGTTGGCGATGACAGATCAGACGCTTGATAGGCGTAGATTACTGGCAAATGATAGTGTACAAGATATTATCATAGAAAAGTGAAAAGATATGGAAGACAAAGAAAAGCCTACATGATGATCTTCTAGTACTGCAAAATCTTATGTTCCGGTTTGATTTGATCAGACAAATCAACGCGATGGGTATTTGGTCAATACGGTAGTAGATACTCCAATTGGTAAGATCAGTGCAGCGGTAGATGTGATCAAACCAGAATGACTAGGCACTCAATATCGCGAGACGTCGTTCCAAGAAGATATGAACGGTAATCCAAATGACGGAGCTGATATCGTGCTATGGGATAGTGATACAGTCTATATCAAATATGCAGCACAAAAAGATATTCAAACTGCACATAATACGACGAAAATACTATATCGTTTACCAACACTAACATCACCAAGTCAGCTTAACCAATTAACAACTACTACTGACGGATATGTAGCATATGATCCGGGAATCTTGTCTCGCAGTCAATGGTTTAGATTGTGGTCTCGTAGCTATGCAGTGACAAACTTTCAACTCCAAGGGCAAGATTATGACAGTATTATACTTCAGTGGCTCAATCCAGATATTATTGGTCAGACAAAGAATGAATCATATCTAGTGAAATTTACTACATTGGTAGATCGTCACCTCGATTGGCTCGGACCAGATAGTGAGACTAAATATGTATTGGTAGTGCCGACTGGCGTAACGGTGGATCTGCTCAAAACCAAAATCCTCATCCCAGGCGCAAGTAGTGAACGCACCATTAAAGATCTAATCGATCGTAAGACTCTCCATGATGTAGTTAACTATGATCCTACTCAGGAGAATATTGTCTGACTACTACGCAATCTATCGAGAAAGTGGAATTATACTCAGATCCTGCGTGTTGAACTTACCAATGGGATTTATACTCGTACTAGTCCATGGTCCAATCAGGATGTATGATGATATCAGATTGCGGGTGATAACATATCTCCTCTTCCAGAGGTAAAACTTGTTAGGGTAGCTACTGACAAAGAAGTTGGAGCGTGAACTACGATGCAATGATATATTAATACAAATTATGAATTGATAGTTACGTGGAAGGATAATGTATCAATCGCAAAGACTTCAGTAGCAGGTATGCTTCAGCCTCGTGCAGATAAGGTTGTTATTACTAAGATTTATGAACAGAAGCCCAAGACTCTCAACTATAGCTTTAGTGCACTGGATTCAAGTAACAATGCTACCACTATCAATGTGACAGTGACTATCCAAAATCCAGAACTCGAGACGATATCTGCAACCAATACCAACTGAGCTCGAGGTACGGTAACTGCCAAGCTCACTCCAGACTTGGATGATGGTGTGGTCAAGTTCCAGCAGCAAGATAGTGCATCATGGAAGAATCTGTTTGGTACTCCAGGTAATGTGGATGGATATCTGGTCAAGCCACTGCAGACATTATTTACTGGATGACTGTATCAGTTTCCCAATAGTCGATGATTGAAAAATGCTGACTGATCGGATGCTGGTAGTGTGTGAGGTCAGGGTCAGATCACTACTCAAGCCCTGAGCTTACTGGTGAAATTCCCTCAATGATACCCAGTAATCTCGATGATTAATGCTTCATGAGTTGTCCAGTATGAACTTACTTACGCACCACAAACTCTCACTGGTTCAGTACCAGTTGATATTAAAACTCCAGCTCAGTATAGACTATTATCACTACAAAACTTCAATGCTGCAATTGCAGGATCTTTTGCTCAAGGTCAGTGTATTGCTCCGCAGTTAGGGGAGTGTGAGGTCTATGTGAGTAAGCAATGAGATATCTGGGTTGATCCTGCAGTGCGTGCCAACTACTATGGTACCTATCTATGGCGTAACTGACATAGTGTCTATCAGATCATGCGTGATAAAACATTTGTAGCTGAGATCAATTTAGTTACAAAGGAAATTAAATAAAATCTCTGATTAAATATTTATTTTTTTGATTAGTATGTTTTTTATGGAATCAGTAATATTAGGTCCAGAGCCGAAAATTCGAAAAGAATTACTTTGTTGATATCAAGCTCGTATTACTCTTGTGCTCCAAAAACTTGTTGATGAAAATTTTAGCTGAGATATTTATGATGAAAAATATGATTTTAGTGTATATTTAGATCAGAAAAATCCTGAAATATTAATTGAATTAGATCGTAGTAACGAGGTTATTTTATTTAATAGCTTTATTAAACAGTCATTGTATCTAATATTTATTGAAGGATGAAAATTATATTCTAAAGTAGATCCTGAATCTATCACGACCGAGATTAATAAGGAGTTTGAAAAACTATCATATCTATTTGATAAGAATTTAATTTAGAACTATTATTATCATTACTAATGAATTTATATCTTCATAACACATTAAGTAAAACTAAAGAACTATTTGTCCCTATTAATCCAGATATGGTGGGGATTTATAGTTGTGGTCCGACGGTATATGGAGCACCCCATATTGGTAATATGCGTAAATATTTTATTGATGATTTGCTCAAAAATGTCATTAACCATATACTATGACTACCAATTACTCATGTGGTAAATATTACTGATGTGTGACATCTTACGAGTGATGAGGATCAGTGAGAAGATAAGATGGAAAAAGGTGCTCGTAGAGAAGGTATCACGGCTCGAGATGTAGCTCAAAAATATGAACAAATGTTTGTTGATGATTGTGCATGGCTTAGAATTGATCCCTTTGATGTGATGCCTCGTGCTACGGATCATATTGCTGAACAGATTGAAATGATACAGCAACTAGAGGCAAAATGATATACTTATATAATTGAATGAGATGGTTTATATATGGATACATCAAAAGTTGATAACTATGCAGTACTAGTATGACAGAAACATATTGATGGTATTCAGGCTGGAGTAAGAGTAGGTGATGATGGTAAGCTCAGTCCTACCGATTTTGCCCTTTGGAAATTTAATATGACTGGTCGTAAGCGCGATATGGAATGGGAGAGCCCATGGTGAATAGGTTTTCCATGATGGCATATTGAGTGCAGTGCGATGTCGATCAAATATCTATGAAACCATTTTGATATTCATACATGAGGTATTGATCATATTCCGATTCATCATACCAATGAGATTGCTCAGTCACAATGTAGTTGTGCATCTACTCCGTGGGTAAACTACTGGTTACATTATCAGTTTCTCAATATCAATGGTGAAAAAATCTCTAAATCTCGTGGTACGGTAATTGAGTTTAGTGATGTTAAACAACATTGATTTGCTGCTGAAGATATGAGAATGTTTTATCTTCAAACTCATTATAGATCCTTTCAAGATTTTACATGGGAGTGACTGGAAGCGGCAAAGGCGATGAGACAAAATTTAATTAAGAAGTTTAGCCAATACCAGATTCTTGATCAAGAACCAGATCTCGAACTCATTGATTTTCTCAAAGAGCAACTATGTGATGACCTCAATACTGCTGGTATGATTGGTAGGTTGTTTGTTTCGTTTGATGTGATGGATAATGAGATTGCTACGGCGATCAAATGGCTCGATGATCATGTGCTCAAGCTATGACTCTTTGATCCAATTGAGAAAGTAGAAGCTTCAGCAGATATCCAAGCACTCGCAGACCAACGCCGACAAGCAAAGCTCAACAAAGATTATGCCAAGGCTGACGAGATTAGAGGTCAGCTTACTCAATGATGATGGTCAATGCTTGATGGTAAAGATAGCTACACATTAGAAAAAATTTAGTTTTATAATATGACTAACTCATGAAAAAAAGAATCCTTACATGAATTAAACCAACTTCCGATCAATATCATATCGGTAATTACTTTGGTGCAGTGAAGCCGTTTTTTGACTTATTAGTCAAATACCCTGATGCTGAAGCGTTCTTGATGACTGCCAATATGCATGCACTGACAACATTACACGATGGTGAAAGACTTAGATCTAATACGATCAGTTGTGTAAAATCTTATGTAGCTATGGCTCAATGTTATTTATGAACAGATGCTGATAGGATTCTAATTTACAATCCTGCCATGATATCAGGCCACGCTCAACTTGAATGGGTACTTGGCTGTGTAACTCATATGTGATTTATGCAACGTATGCATGCATATAAAGATGCTGCGGCAAAAGGAAATGCCGATGCCCTTAGTGTGGGTACATTTTGTTATCCTATTTTACAAGCTGCTGATGTAGTGCTATATAGTGCTACTCATGTGCCGGTTGGCAGAGACCAAGCTCAACATATCGAATATACTAGAGATATTGCTCAGAAATTTAACGGTATGTTTGGTGATATACTGCAGATACCTGAGTTATTGGTAAGAGAAGATGTAGCAGTGGTACCTGGTATTGATGGTCGTAAAATGTCTAAATCTTATGATAATTTCTTATGATTGCTTGATACTCCCGAAGTCCTCAAGAAGAAGGTAAAATTAATCGTTACTGATGCGCTCCCGATCGAAGCAAGCAAAAACCCAGATACTTGTAATGTATATAATATCCTCAAACTCTTCTTGACACCAGAAGAAGATATAGCAGTGAGAAAACGCTATACTGATTGAGGTCTAGGATATGGCGTGATCAAGGAGGAGCTATATCAGAAAGTGGTAGAGTTTGTAACTCCAATTCAAGAGCGCTTTGCGCAGCTTGATGATTCGATGATTGAACAGATGTTGATTACAAATGGTCAGAAGGCTAATGAGATGGCAAGCAAGAAGATTGAGCAAGTATATAAAGCGGTAGGATTATTATAGAGTTTTCGAGTCAAAGAGTTTGCGAGCTAAAAAAACTCTCAGTCCAGTGATGGTGAGGGTTTTTACTTTATAAGTTTTACGTATTAATTACGCTGTAGCTTCCTCTACTTTTTCCGCTACATCGTGAGCAACTTCTTTGGCTGTGTCTACGGTAGCATCTACAACAGCTTGTACATCTTCTTTGATTTCCACAGCTGCGTCTTTAGCAACTTCAATTTTTGCTTCTACAGTTTCTACTTTTTCTTGTACCGCAAGTTTCACTGCTTCTTTGGCTGCAGCTCATGCTTCTTTTGCAGTATTGAGAACTTCTTGCGACTCGGCAATTACTTCTTTGGTCTTAGCTCCCACATTATCAAGAGTCAGATTATCCATATTTTTCAGCTTATCAACGACATCTTTTGCCTGATTGATAACTTCTTTGCCATCAACGATAAGTTGCTGACCTTTGTCTGCTGCTGTTTCTGCTTTGCCGAAGAGATTTTTGATCCGGTTAGTGATTCACATAATTTGTAAAATTATAATATAAAAGTAGTACCCTCTCGGGTATTCCCCTTTTCAGGGATTTACTATTATTTCGCTGTTGCTCAGCAGTAAAATAGAGTAGGGGCATATACAAAACATTTGTATAAAGCCAGAATACTTAAGTTTGATTGTGATACAAGACTTCAGTGATGAAAAATTTGACAAATTACTACTTGTCGTGTATAATTGAATATAAACTTTAGTTATTTATAATAATTGTAATGAAAAAGCTGTTTGCTCATATGTTTGCTATCATGATTGTGGCGTTTGTCTCTGTGTCAAGTATCGCATTTGGACAGCAGAGTTTCTTGAAGCAAAATCTTAATAACGCTCCAGAGCTACCCGGTCTTAATAAAGGTACTTATGATGTTAAGACTCAGGCACAAGGTGCTGTAGATAATGTGATTAAGACAATTTCAGATATTATCAACTGGGTACTTGGATTACTTGCTTTGATTTCATTGATTATCTTGATTTATACTGGTGTGAAGATGCTTCTCAATTCAAGTGACGATAAAGCAATTGATGAATGATATAAGACTGCTAAGAATATCTTTATTGCGCTGCTGTTTATCGGTGGATCATGGTTGATTGTGCAGTTTATCTTTTATATTGTGAAGTTATTTGTAGGAGCTTAATTCTTGCAACACATACGGATATCATTATAGTCGTAGTATCTTTACTACGGCTTTTTTTATGCTTTATTTGATACCTACACCTATTGGTAATTTGGATGATCTGACTTTACGTGGGTTGAAGTTGTTTCAGTCGTTGTCGGTCTTCGCTTGTGAGGATACAAGGACGTTTAAGAATCTCCTTAAGCACTACCAGATCAACTACAGTGACAAGGTACTTATACCCCTTACTAGCTACACTGATCCTCGTCAGATCTCAAACATTATTCAGATGGCACAGATAGGAGATGTGGGAGTAGTGTCAGAGGCGGGTACACCGTGACTTTCTGATCCAGCCAAGGAGTTGATCAAGCTATGTCGAGAGCAATCTTGTCCGTTTGAAGTATTGCCATGAGCCAATGCGCTCGTGCCTGCGGTGGTAGCATCTCCATGCGATACGACACATTTTCAATATCATGGTTTCCTGCCAACTAAGAAGGGTCGTGCCACATTACTCAAGCAGATCTGCAGTGCTGAGACTCCAAGTTTTATCTATGAGTCAGTACATAGGATTGAATCACTACTCAATGAGCTGGACGAAGTATGATTTGTCTGACAGATATGAGTATTTCGTGAGCTGAGTAAGATGTATGAACAAAAACTCGTAGGGACAGTCGCTCAGATGCGTCAGCATATCACTGATAAAGTATTAGTGCTCAAGGGTGAGTTTGTGATTGGGATCTACCCAAAGCAGGAGAAGAGTAAGGAAAAGAAAAATAAGTATCCCCTTTCGGGAACAAGCGAGTAGAAGAATAAGTTAGAAGAATAATATTGTAAAAAAAGAGGAGAAAATTTATAACTCATTGAAGATGGAAGAAACACTCAAAAATACACTCGAATCCTCAGATAATATCCAATATGATATTTATCTATCGTGACTGACTGAAAAAACAGTCAGAGGTATCTCTGCTGACCAGCATGAGCCAGTATGGATGTTAGAGCATCGTCTTAAATCTTTTGCCTTGTTGCAGACCATGAATCTACCATCACGATGACCAGATCTGAGTGGACTAGATTTGAGTCAGATTGTTTATTATGCCAGACCGAGCAAGGAGTATGTGTGAGCTGCGACGAGTCGAGATGATGTGCCTGCCGAGATTAAGCAGAAGTTTGATCGTTTATGAATACCAGAAGCAGAGCGTAGTTATCTTGCGTGAGCAGGAGGGCAATATGATAGTGAAAATGTATACCACAATCTCAAAGCCAAACGAGCGGACAAGGGTGTGATTTTTGAGGATATGGCTCATGCGTTGCAGTCTCATCCAGAGTTGGTCCGCAAATATTTTATGAAGCTTGTACCAATGACGGATCACTATTTTGCAGCATTGCATGGGGCAGTGTGGTCATGAGGAACCTTTATCTATATACCCTCGGGAGTAGAAGTCACCGAACCACTACAAGCATATTTTCGTATGAATACCTATGGATGAGGACAGTTTGAGCATACATTGATTATTATCGAAGATGATGCAGTAGGGGACTATATCGAGTGATGTAGCGCTCCCAAATTTGATAGTAAGTCACTACATGCAGGTCTCGTAGAGATTCATGTGGGTAAGAGGTCTCGTATGCGTTATAGCTCAGTGGAAAACCGGTCTACCAATACTTATAACCTCAATACCAAGCGTTCAATTATTGATGATGATGGGTTTATGGAGTGGATCAATGGAAATCTGGGTAGTTGTACGACGATGTTATATCCATGTAGTATCCTCAAGGGCCATAGATCTAAGTCTGACCAAATCGGTGTCGTAGTTGCTGCTGCGGGTCAGAATCAAGATACGGGCAGCAAGGTCATCCATATTGGTCGTGATACAAGTTCGACTATTATCTCCAAGTCGATTTCTAAGGATGGAGGTATCTCTACCTATCGTGGTATCGTGGATATCCGTGCAAGTGCTACTGGAGCAGTTAATCATACAGAGTGTGATGCACTTCTCATGGATGAGCATAGTGTCTCTACTACCATCCCTCATATTGAGGTCAATAATGATAGCGCAGTGATCGCACATGAAGCAAGTGCTGGTAAAGTCGATGAGACACAAGTATTCTATATGATGTCTCGTGGACTCAATGAGGAAAAAGCTCTCGCCATGATCGTCAACTGATTTGTTGCTCCAGTGATCAAAAAACTCCCACTGGAATATGCTTGAGAACTCAATAAACTCATAGAACTCGAAATGGAGTGATCAGTAGGGTAATATTATTGACTATCTTTTTATAGTTATATATAATAACTACTATGAATTCTGTATCTACTATATTATATCGTAGATCATTACCAGCAGATGCTCGTGATATCTACTTATGTAAGCAAGACATGTTGTTTGATGGTCAGGTAAATAATGATTTTACTGATCCTTTTGCTGTTTTGGCTATTGAGCATATTTTTTCTAATATTATGGAAGGCGTTAGTCAATATATACTAGCAATACATAATCAACAAGTTCTTGGTTTTTCTGAATTAGTCCCTCGTGGGACTTGTGATCGTACGATATCTCATAGGTACTCTTATGATACAAGATACGACTATAAGCTTGCTAATCTATTTGTTAGCTCAAAATTTCAGAACCAGTGAATTGGTCATCAATTACTTGCCGCAATGATTCTAGATTTAGAGACTGAGAAAAATATCTACCTTCATGTTCTTGGTTGAAATAATCGTGCTCAAAAACTATATAAATCTTTATGATTTGAGAAGGCTTGAATGTATGATACACGGGAGCCCGGGAGCCCAACATATGATGTGATGAGTACCACTATTCAATCCCTTTCTTCTTATTTGAGAAATGATTATTAATTTCTATCAGTAGATCTGTTGATTCTTTAAAAGTTAGCAATTTTATCGCTTCATCATAGCTATACCATCACGCTTCAATCGTCTCTTCCAATTGGATTGTAGTAGGTCGACACTGATCACAGTGCCCAAGAAAATAATCTACTTGCTTGGTCACATGTACTCAGTGATGATTAAATTCATAATGTTCAGTATAGATTTGATTTCATAGTGTAATTTGTGTGACTCAAGCTTCTTCATACAGCTCTCTCAGAGCAGTTTGTTGTATTGTTTCTCAGGATTCGCTATGTCCTTTGGGGAAGGCTCGATGTCATTTGCTATGATGGATGAGGAGATATTGTATCTCTCACTGCTTTTGACAATATGGAACTACTCAGATGGAGTAGTCTTTTGGATTGTATGTATCTCTCATGATATATAAAAATAATAGTAACAATTATACCCAATGAGAGTAGAATACTAATGATAACAAAAAAACTCACCGAAGTGAGTTTATTGATTTATCTTTTCATTAACATTTGATATCATGTTTGTACTTCTACTTTGACCAACTCTCGATACTGGACCACAAACTGTGCTACTCAGAACAGAGTAGTAGTCATAAGATACAATCCTACACCACTAGGCACACTATACGCAAATGATCCCATCATAATCGCTACAAAATAGCTCATGTACTTCATCATACCTGACATATCTGGCATCGCTTGATCTCCAGTAGTAGGAAGCTTAGCTGGAGCTGGCTGTACCATACTTGTCATCTTGGTCTGAGCAAAGGTAAGTATTGCACATAGTATTGCAATAATCATATGTCCAGTCGTACCCTTGGAGAGGAGATCGAGCCCAAACCAGGTTGTATTGATTTGGTCTACATTGAGAGTTCCAGTAGTAGTAAATAATTGCTGTGCAATAGGATATACAAAAGAGTATAGCTGACTGAGTGAATTGGCGTTTTCTGACCCAAGTCATTGTATTACATGGAGAAGTCACAAAAAGACAGGAATCTGAACCAACATTCCAAGGCAACCTTTGAGAGGTCAGGCTCATTCAGTTTTAAATAATTTCATCGTTTCTGACGAGAGCTTCTCTGGTTGGTCTTTATATTTTTCTTGAAGTTCCTGCATTTTGGGCTGGAGATTTCACATTTGTTTGCCCATCTGGTTGCCTGCCATAGTGACAGGAAGAAGAGCAAGCCTAAGTACGAGTGTCAGGATAATGATAGACCAACCAAGATTACCTCAAAACATAAGGAGCAATAAGATAAGAAGGTTGAAAATTGGGCGAGTTACTATTTCGGAATAGAGGAGTTTAAAAGGATTCATACTGGTTTATAAGGTTTATAAAGTTAGTAATGTATAAGAACTGAACTAATCATTAACTATCTCAAATAATCAATGACTTTAGTTTCGCGTACAGCAACTACACGGATCATACCCGGGTAGTCGAGTTGTGATTCAACCTTGACGGCAACTTCTTTGACGAGCTTAGATACTCACAGATCATCGATCATTACTGGATTGACGAAGATCATAATTTCACGTCATGCCTGCATAATATGAACTTTATCAACTCCATCTACTGATGAGATCAGCTTCTCGAGTTCTCCCATCTTATCGATAAAGAATTGCTTACTATTAAATCTTGCTCATGGGCGAGAGGCTGAAATAGCATCACATGCTGCTACGATCCATCCGATCGGACTAATCATGGGTATATCGTGGTGGTGTCATTCGGCTGTATTTACAGTCACTTCATCATAGCCATACTTGCGTAGTACGTCAGCACCAATAGAAGTATGAGACTCTCACTGGTTAGCTACTACCTTACCAATATCGTGCAGTAATCATGCTTTCTTTGCGAGCTGCCCATCGAGTCACATTTCGTTAGCCATGATTTCACACATCTTCGCAACTTCTACACTATGGATCCACAGATTCTGACCGTAACTATATCTGAGATAAAACTGTCAGATCATCTTGGTGATGTCGGGATGTTGTAATGGCATATTGAGTTCCGCAAGCGCTTCTTTACCTTTTTCTTGGAGGAGTCCGTCCATGTCGGCTACCACTTCATCATATACTTTTTGGATGTAGACTGGATTGATACGACCATCTTTGATCATCGCTTTGAGAACTTCTTTGGCTACTCGGCGCTTCTCATGATCATAACATGACAGTCTGACGAGCAATGGAGTATCATCGATTATGAGTTCTACTCCAGTACATTTTTCAAAGTATGATACGTTGCGTCATTCACGACCTATTAGTTTACCTTTGGTGTCCTCCGTAGGGATATCTACGTTGGTTACAGTAAACTCTGCTACATTGTTGGTAGCGATACGAGGGATAACTTTGGAGATGATATTGATGGCTTCTTTATCGACTTCTTGTCAGACAATATTCTTATATTTATCGACAATTTGTGTGATTTCTGATGAGCATTGCTTTTCTGTGAGAGTAATTACTTGTTCTTTAGCTTGTCAGACAGTAAGCTTAGCAATCTCTTCAAGTTTGGATTGTTGTGTCTCGAGAGCATTATCTAGCTCTTCTTCTTTTTTGCTTAATCTCTCTTTATGGATGTCTAGTTGTTCATATTTTTCGTCGATTTTACGTTCTTTGTCTTCGAGTTTAATTTGCATTTGATCTACTTTGGACATAATCTTGTCGGATTCTGTCTGAGCAAACTCTTTGATCTTATTTGCTTGGTTTTCGGCTGAACGGGCAATCTCAGAGGCATTAGACTGTGCTTTGGAGATGAGGTCCTGAGCTTGTGATGTACGCTTTGCTACTTCCTGATCTGCAGTTGCGAGTTTGGATTCTACTTCGGATTTGAGCTTGAGATACGAGGAGTTTTTGTTTTGAGTGATAAGATATTGAATACCAAATCATAACAATCATCATCCTAACGCAATACCGACCATCGGTCAGATTGATTCTATCATTATGTATATATTAGAGAGTAAATTGTAGCCTAGCTATAGTGATTGAAAATGTGAAATCAAGAGAAAGAAATAATAGTTGATTTCGATTATTTTTTGATATAAAGTCAATCTTAACTCTCTTTATTATGATTTTGAGCTTGATCTATGGCTTGAGATCATTATATACTTGATTCCTCATCATAAGTGAGGCTGCCACAAGGTGCAAAATATGCCCTGTTAGGATATTATTATAAAGTCTTTGTAGCTTAAATTTATAGCTTGGAGACGACGATTTCTCACTGTTGTGATGACAGTAGAGTAGTGTGTTTGTCTATATTATCAAAAATCACTTGATTTTTGAATTTTTTCTGTTAGTATAATAGTACATTTGGATCTACCCAGTGGTAGCAATTGCTACTTTTAGCACTAATTACTGTCATATCATGGCACTATTGAACAACACCAATCAGATTGTAGAATGAGGAATTAATTCAGCTG
This sequence comes from bacterium, assembly GCA_043772005.1. Lineage (GTDB taxonomy): Bacteria > Patescibacteriota > Gracilibacteria > Absconditabacterales > Absconditicoccaceae > JAYSSF01. The sequence continues at coordinate 3,634 of JAYVGP010000010.1, read as the reverse complement.
ATTTAAATCACGAGACTATCGCAGCTGAGTCAATCGAGAAGATTACGGATACTACAGAATTACAAATTGTAGAGATTCCTGGATTTACTACTCCAATTAGTATGCCTAGTTTTGGGGATAGTATGTCTGCTGTTGGAAACAAAATTGGAAAGGAAATCGATAAACATATTATTGCTCCTGTAGAGCTCACGCTTGAAGAAATAGCTATGAATATAAAAACCCTAAATATTGGTTCTATCGGTAGAGGTCTTGTGGGCGTATGATCCGTGCTTACTAGTCCAGTTGCTATTGTGGCTGAACTAACTACTGTAACTGCTATGAGTTGTGAAACTGATAAGCCAAACATTGGTCCAGAAGTAAGCAGCGAACTTTCTGTAGCAGATCAAAATTTTGCCAATATCTTTAAGCTAAATTTGGATGGTACTCCCGTAAGCATACAAATAAGTCTTGGTAATGAACCATTTCAAATGAAAAACGTTATTAAGATGGAGCTTAGACTTGTAAATGCTAAGGCTCGTCAATATGAAATTACACCAGTAATATCAAAAGCCCCTATTGCAAACGCAATATATGCTTGAATGACTCAAGATCCATGAAAGCCTCAATATTGAGCAAACTTTGCTGTTAATGTTATTCCAAAAAATGGTACTGAATACTCTTTGACCAATACTGTAACAATAATTGATAAAGATGATAATAACCCATGAACAGTTTCGCCTTGATTAGATCAGCTTCCAAATGAATTTACGCTTGATGAGTTTATTAAATATAATCCTAATGCTACTAACCTTAAAAAGAGCTACATTATTAATGAGGGTGATGAAATTAATTTATTAGTTGAAGTGCTTACTGTATGAAAGAAATTTGATAAAGTTGTATTTCCATTAAATCCAATGAAAGAAGCGGGGACATCTGTTGTTTGAAAATAATACTAAGATCTCAAATAGATAAGAGTAGATACTGACATTAATGTCAGTTTTTTTTATGCTCAAAAATGAGCGTAGTCAAGTACAAAACTATTGCAATGGGTTATGTAATTGGATATATTATATTCAGTAATTTATAACCGATATTGTATGCGCCAACTTACCTGGGTATGGATTGTAGTAATTATAGTAAGTTGTATTCCGATGATATCTTGGGCTGGTTCGAGCGTTTCATGTTCAGCTTGACAGTCTTATGATATTTTAAATGGCTGATGATGCTGTGGTGATGGTGTTGTCAATGGGCCAATGGCGTGGAGTGTTAATGGAGAACAATGTGATAATGGTTTTGCATTTAATTATTGGAGTGCCCAGTATGAGTCTGTTCCTCCTGGAACAAACAATATTCCATGTACAAGTTCATGCTCACCGACAACTTATTGAGCAATAGGTAGCTGCCAATACTGGAATGACGGTAACTATTATAAAGTAGGTGAATTAGGTAGTCTATATTGTGACTGATGAGCATTGAATCGTAGGTTATACAGTGATAGTTCTTGTACTATTAATGCTGGCTCACCTTGAGTTTTACCTAATGATATGTATATGGCATGATGTGTATCTCCTTCATGTGGTGGTTCTCTTCATAATTGCAGTGCTGGTTCAGTGATTAATAGAAATGGGAATGCATGGCAATGTAGTTATTGAGGTACGAATAGGGTTGATTGTAGCATTTCATCTTGTACTACTGAAATCTGTGGTGACGGTATTGATCAAGATTGTAATGGTTCTGATCTTGCTTGTCCTCCTACTTGTACTACTGAAATATGCGGAGATGGTATAGATCAAGATTGTAATGGTTCTGATCTCGCCTGTGCATTTTCATGCGGTGGTTCAATCCCCAATAATGGTAGTGCTTGTAACTCTACTGCTCCTGGTTCGCCTACTAACTGGGATATTGTAGGTAGCTGTGGAGGTGCTGGTGCTTGTAAATATGAGTGTGTCAATGGTACTATACCGAGTGGTACGAGTTGTATTACTGAAAATTATACTCTTTATAAGTGTACGTCTCATAATACTTGGACAAGTTATGCAAGTTGTCCTGGTTCTACTTATAATTGATCAGCGACATACAGCCTCAACAATGAGGTCTGTAGACTAACGAGTGATGGAACTCCTTCGGCTTGGCAATGTGTGGTATGTGCTGCAGGCGCGGGTGATAGCTGTAACTCTACGCCAAATGCTTGTGGTCGGACTAATCAGTGAACAATCCAGTGTAACTGAGTCTGTAGTGCTTCTACTCCAACCAATCCTGCCAACTATGGCAATAGCTGTAACTCTACAGCAAATAACTGTGGAGATACTAATGTTGGTACTGTACAGTGTAACTGAACTTGTAGTGCGTGATCTCAACCTGCTGATCGTAACCCATGTACTTGTGCATCTAATGTTTGATCTGCTTGTAATTCTTCCACAAATGCTTGTGGTCAGTTTAATCAAGGTACGATACAGTGTGATGGTAGCTGTAGCGCTAGTACTCCTGTTGATCCTCCTAATGTGGGTGATAATTGTACATGAGCTCCAAATGCTTGTGGTCAGACCAATCAGTGAACAATTCAGTGTAATGGAATGTGTAGTGCTTCTACTCCATCCAATCCTGCCAACTATGGCAATAGTTGCAATTCTGCACCAAATAATTGTAATGAAACAAGAGTGGGTAATATTCAGTGTAACTGAACTTGTAGTGCGTGATCTCAACCAGCTGATCGTAATCCTTGTAGCTGTGTAAGTAATGAATGAAGTATCTGTACATCAGCTCCAAATAACTGTAAACAGACTAATCAGGGTTTAGTAGAGTGTGATGGTAGCTGTAGCGTATGATCTCCAGCTAATCCTGCCAACTATGGTAATAGCTGTAACTCTGCTGCAAATAATTGTAATGAAACGAGCCAAGGTACGATACAATGTAATGGTAGCTGTGGTGCATCTAAACCTGCTGATCGTACGCCATGTAGTTGTGCCTCAAATGCTGGTTTTTCTTGTAGTTCTACTGCAAACAACTGTGGAGAGACCAATATGGGTACGGTTAATTGTGTTGGAACGTGTGGAGCAGCAATACCTGCTGATCGCAATCCGTGTGTTGTAAATCCTCCTATTAATTGAGTATGTGGTTCATCTAATTATACTTGTAATGCTGGTACAAACCAGTACGTTAACTCATCACAATGGAGATGTAATGGTATCAACAATGGTTCTAGTGCTACATGTAATGTAGTTGTATTGCCTTACTGTGGTGATGGAGTTGTAAATCAAACTTGGGAACAATGTGAATGAAGTCAGACAACCAATAATCCAAAGTTCCGTTCATGTATTGCTGGTTCTTGTCAGTGGTGAGGTTGTACTCCATGATATGCATGTACATCACTCAATGGTCGTCAGAGAGACGTAGATAGTGCATGTAATATTGATTGATCGATTGAGACTAATTATGGGTATTGCTGTCAGTGATCAGCTCCCAATGCGTCTTGGTGATCAGCTCCTGCAGCATGATCAAGTATGAGCAACATTCGTTGTACTGATGGTGTAAATATTGCATGGGATCAGCCCAATGGTAACTGTGGTACACAGACTACTGTTAAGCGTTGTGATGATTGGAGTGGACGACCAGGTGGGGCGGCCTTTGGTAGTGATGGTAATCGTGATGGGTATGT